>JAYZHU010000001.1:0-18017 GCA_036166175.1 Verrucomicrobiota bacterium
AGAATCGAGAGGAAGTAACCACAGAAGGCGGATTGGATGTTGCAGGGAATCGAGCCCGCGTAAAATCTATCGTAGACGTGGCAAGTAGGGCTGGCATTGCGACAAGCCTCTTTATCGATCCGGACACGGACCAGATTGCCGCGTCTGCAAACACTGGTGCCAGTCACATCGAATTGCACACAGGAGCCTATGCTAACGCCTACTATACGGAAGGCAGATCTGCCGAGTTCGATCGCCTTGTTCGTGGAGCCGAAAAGGGGAATGAATACGGTCTAATCGTTAATGCCGGGCATGGGATCAACTACGTAAATATATTGGAAGTAAGAGAGATCCCATATCTGCGAGAACTGAATATTGGGCACAGCATTATTTGCCGCTCCGTGACATTTGGCATAGAAGAGGCGGTTCGAACCATGAAGAGCTTGATCATCGGGGCCTGATTCGATCTCCTAGGTTTCCATGACTCTTGATTTTGCCCTCCCTCTGGGCGGCCCCCTCATCGGAATCGGTATCGATATCGTTGAGATCGCCCGCATTAAAGATCTGCGAGAACGCCAAGGGGAGCGATTTCTAGATCGCGTCTACACGGAAGTGGAATTGCGGTACTGCATGAAGATGAAGGCTCCCGACCAGCATTTGGCGGCCCGGTTCGCTGCCAAAGAAGCGGTCACGAAAGCGTTCACGGTAGGAATTGGGGAATATTTTGACTGGAAGTCAGTGGGCGTCTTCGCTGGGGACAGGCGTCAGCCGGAAGTAGAGTTGGACGAAAAGGGACAGCGCTTCATGGATCGGGTAGGGGGCTTTCGCATTCTGTTGAGTTTGTCCCATTCGGAATTAACGGCCACCGCTATCGCCGCAATCGTAGGTCAGCCTCAATCAGAAGCAGAACAATGAATTCAGTTCCCGAACCATCGTTAGCTCTGAAGAATTCGCGCCCGATCATGAGTTGCGAAGAGGCTGAGGCTTTCGAGTTGGAACTGCTCGACTCGGACGAGAAAATATGGGCGGCCATGCAATCGGTAGGTAGGGCATTGGCTAGAGGGATTTTCGAAGAGTATCGATTTAGCAGATACGAGCCGAAAAATCTTAAGATACTGGGATTGGTTGGAAAAGGTCACAACGGAGGGGATGCCCTTCTCGCTATCGCCAATTTGGCCCGGGAAGGCCGATTAAAATCGGTGGTCTTGGCATTGGCAGACTCCCTTAGCACGTTGAAGGCGAACACGCTGCGAGCTTTGGATATTCTCGAGGGCTGTTTGGATAGCGAAAATCTGCAGGTAGTCGACTGCCGGGATCTATTGGAGAAATCCGATGAGTCAGACCTCGGAGAGTTATTAGCGGATTGTGGCTACGACGTTTGCATCGACGGGCTGCTTGGAATGCAGTTCAAGCCGCCAATGCGATCGCCGGCGAAAGAAATGCTATCTGCCGTCAATGGATCCAAGCGTATTCGATTTCGAGTGGCTGTCGATATGCCTAGCGGATTTGGCGACCAGTCGGATACAGTAGTATTTCGAGCGGACGCCACTTTTGCCACAGGCGTTTTCAAGAAGCCGATTGCAGGGTTCGCAGGAAGCTTTTCAACGGGCTGTATACGCTATTTGGATATCGGTTTTTTTGATGAATTCAGAGAAAGCCCTATGCGGGTGATTGCGAATTCGTTGCTGGATGCATTGAGGTCGAGACGGCCCGCCAATGTGGAGAAGCGGACCTACGGCCATTTATTTATCATTGCCGGTTCTAGGAATATGCCGGGAGCCCTAATGATGAGCGTCAAGTCCGCTTTGCAAAGCGGAGCTGGATTGGTGACTGTCTGTGTGCCTGAAAGCCTGGCAGCTCATTTGGCCCCTCTGGCTCCAGAAGCGATGTGGTTGCCTTGGCCGGAAACGAGGTCAGGCGGGTTAGCTAGTAGAGGGTTGGATTTGTTTGACCGAATCCAGACCAAAGCGAGCGCTATTCTAGTGGGACCTGGTATGGGCGATGATGCGGATACGGTATCGCTCTTAATTGAACTTCTGAAACGCTGGTCTGGATCCACGGTGATTGATGCCGATGCTCTGCAAACGCGAGTAATGTATTGGATACAAGGGCCATGTATTATCACTCCTCACTTGGGTGAATTCAATAGAATAGCCCAATTGGGCGGCTCGGTTCGCGATATTGATGAGCAAGTGAAAGCCTATGCGAGGTCCAATTCAGTTGTGGTTGCTTTGAAAGGATCGATGACGCGAATTTCCGATGGGAATCACTTGTTTCTGAATACGACTGGCAATTTGGTTTTAGCGCGAGGGGGTTCTGGAGATTTGCTTGCCGGTATGACGGCGGCATTGCTAGCCCAATCGCCCCAAGATCCCCTCGGCGTTGCTTGCAGAGCGGTACATTGGCTCGGAAGAGCTGCAGATGTCCTGGCGGCCAGGAAAGGGCAAGTAGCCGTTGAAACAACGGACGTGCTGGATTGCTATTCGGATGCCTTGATCCCGATGTATTACAGTTATGAATAGGAGCGATGCTCACTGGGTGGTAAACGGACTAAAAGTAATCGGGCCGATTTCCCTGAACCGCTTGCTTGACGCTTTTGGACGGAACCCAGTGGCAGTCCTTTCGGCAGGAGAGAGCGCTTCGCGAGCTGTGCATGGTATTTCAAAAAACGCCGTCGATTCAATCCTCCGTTGGAATCAGTATTTCGACCTCAAGAAGGAAAAGCGAATCGCCGCGAAGCATTCGGTTGAGTTTATCGACGGAGAAAGTGATCGATACCCTGCTCCCCTTCAAGAGATCCATGATCCTCCGATTGGGATTTATGCCCTGGGAGGATATGGCTTTAGCTCTACGTGCGTGGCAATTGTGGGAAGTCGGCGGACGACAATGTATGGTCAATCCGTCGCCAGGGGAATCTCCCGGGAATTATCGCAGTCGGGCATATGCGTGGTCAGTGGATTGGCTAGGGGAATTGATACCTACGCTCACAAGGGAGCTCTGGAGAGTGACAAGGGGCTCACGATTGCGGTTATGGGTTGCGGAATCGATATTATTCATCCTCCCGAAAATATCGATCTGTATAGGGAGGTTGGCGATCGTTGCGCGGTATTGTCTGAATTCCCTCTTGGTCGCAGGGCTAACAAGCAGACGTTTCCTATGCGAAATCTTCTGGTTAGCGGTCTATCCAAAGCAGTGGCTGTTATAGAGCCCGATCTAAGGGGAGGGTCTATGATAATCGCTAAGTTTGCTGGAGAACAAGGAAGGCTGGTTTGCGCTGTACCGGGTCGGATCGATCAGAGGACGAGTAGGGGTTGCAACCAACTGATACGGGATGGAGCCCTATTGCTATCAAGCGTGGATGATCTGCTAAACGAACTGGCCTATGAGTGTCAATTGCCTCAGCTGAAAGGATTGGGCGGGCCAGAAAGAGGGGTAGATATCGAGACATTGAGCACCGATGAATCGAGTGTCCTAAAGTTGTTTTCGGGCGGGGAAGTTCTGGACGCGGATCGGATTGGCAGGAAGATCGATCGCCCGGCCTCTGAGGTCTCGTCGGTGCTGATGCTGCTTGAGCTGAAAGGCTATATCGCCAAACGTTTGGATGGCTCTTTTGAAGCCGTGTTGGCTTTTCGATGACAGAAAATCGGCGACTCGGGCATCAGCCTGGAGGCCAGTTCATTTTCCTGCCTCCAAGGAGATGAACATGTAGATGAGGAACTGCTTCCCCTCCATCAGGACCGTTGTTTATGACGATTCTGTAACCATTATCTAATTTCAATTTTTTCGCGACTTTGCTCGCGACCAAGATTAGGTGGCCGAGCAATTCTTGGGCTGAATTCGGGGCTTTTCCAACTCTTGGTATTGGTTCTTTGGGTATCACTAATACATGGATTGGCGCTTGAGGATCGATGTCGCGGATCGCCATACAAAGATCATCTTCGTGCTCGAAATTGCCTGGTATTTCCCTATCGGCAATCTTCTGGAAAAGCGTTTTTTCGGAATTCATGGTTTTGCGAGATTAGCGATTAGCTGCGATTGTTCGCCGAACCTATGGAACGGCTAGAAGATGATCAGAGACAATCTTGACGAAGGTCGTGAACGTTGGCTACAAAAGTCGCGGGCGAAGCGGATGGCATCTTCATAGTCTCTTTTGCGAGTTGGCGACCAGCGACAACCTTTCGGGCAGATAGCCTCCTTGAGGCCAGTCAAGACGACGAGTCCTGACTCGAATTTGCAAATCCGTTTTAGGGCCGATAGGAGATTTTCCCTAAATTCCAGCATTGAAAATGGGGCTTGCGGCATTTGAGCGGGCACAAGCTCTATCCCAGCCAAAGGCCGATCATTCTCCAGCTGCAAAACCAATTCTTGGGCCCTTGAAATGAAAGGCTCGGGAGAAATGGCGGAATTTTCCGGGAAGGATGCTTCTATGGAATCCTTTATTTGACGGGCGAGATAGAGATCGCCTTGGACTGTCTTGGGAAAGAGCGAGCAGACTACCTGTAATTTGGAAATCTCCTCAGGGTAGTGTTTGCTCATAAGATGGGTTGTTTGGATAGGGATCCAATTTCGTCCATGAATTCTTCAAGATTGCGAAAATCCTTGTAGACGCTGGCGAAGCGGATGTAGGCGATCGGATCTATGTTCTTCAAGTTCTCCAGCACCTTCTCGCCTACTGCCGAAGAAGGAATTTCCATGCCGAACTCGTTTTCCAGATCGTCGATCATATCCTCGACCAGTATATTGATCTGCTCGGCATCGACTGGCCGCTTTTGGCAGGCTCTACGCAAGCTGTTGACGATCTTGTTCTTATCGAAGTCCTCCCGTCTGCCGTCTCGTTTGAAAACGTATAGGTTTTCTCGGAGAATCTTCTCAATCGTCGAATAGCGATGACCGCAGTCCATGCATTCGCGTCGGCGCCGTATGGTCGAACCGTCTTTGCTGATTCGAGAATCGACGACTTTATCAAGTTCTGATGCGCACTTCGGGCATCTCATAATGGGCTATGCTCTAAGAAAATTTTCCAAAATAGCCATACCGTTTTCGGTGGCGATCGATTCGGGATGGAATTGAACCCCCCAGATGGGCAGATCCACGTGGCGGCAACCCATAATCTCGCCTTGCTCGGTGCTAGCGATAACCCGAAGGTCCTCGGGAACGGTTTGGGGATCGACAATAAGGGAATGGTATCGAGCTACCTGGAATTCACTGGGAAGACCATTAAATAGCTGATCGCCGTTCGTTTGAACCGTGGAAGTCTTTCCGTGCATCAGCTGATCTGCTCGAACGATGCTCGCCCCAAAATGCTGAGCGATCGATTGATGGCCCAGGCAGACGCCTAAGATCGGTATTTTTCCAGCGAACGCTTCGATCAAAGGGATGCTGATGCCGGCTTCGTTTGGCGTACAAGGTCCGGGTGAAATCAGAAGGCTCTCGGGTTTAAGTGCGCGAGCCCCTTCAACGGTGATTTTATCATTCCTGAAGATCTGTTGCTCGATCCCCAGCGCACCAAAGTACTGGACGAGATTATAGGTAAACGAATCGTAGTTGTCGATTACGAGCAGCATCGGGATTGGCGGAGTTTAAATAGGGCCTGTGAACGCGGGTCAAGGAAGGGTTTCCTGGTAGTTTGGCGCGATGGAAATTCGGTTAGCAAAGGGTTGAAATCGGATAGTGAGTAGTTCCTGCTGTTTTTTATCGTATACATAGATGTTGAGAGTTTTCAGAATAGTCGAAACCGATGCCCACAGTTCAGCGAGAGCAGGTCTCTTAACTACCCGTCACGGGGAAATTGAGACGCCCATTTTCATGCCGGTTGGCACGCAGGGAACAGTAAAGGGCATGACTCCCATTCAATTGGAAGAGATTGGCTCTCAGATAATTCTTGGTAATACTTATCACCTGAATTTGCGTCCAGGATCCGAGTTAATCCGCGACTTTGGTGGCTTACACGCATTCATGGGTTGGGATGGACCGATCCTTACGGATAGCGGGGGATTCCAAGCTTTCAGCTTGGCCCAGCTGAGCAAGATTTCGGACGGTGGGATTTCCTTCCGATCCCACTTGGATGGATCGAAAGTCTTCTTAGGACCGACAGAGGTAATGGCGATTCAGGCAAATCTCGGCTCTGATATCGCTATGGTGATAGACGAGTGTCCGCCGTGGCCCTGCGAAAAGGGAGATTGCCTCAAGGCCATAGAACGTACGTCGAAATGGGCCCGTTCCTGTCGGGACGCCGCTGATGAATTGGGGATGTTGGAATCCGGTAACCTGGTATTTGCCATTGCTCAGGGGTCCTCGTACGAAGACTTGCGCCGTCAATCCGCCTTGGAATTAACGAGCATGGACTTCTCTGGATACGCAATTGGCGGAGTGAGTGTCGGCGAGCCAGAGGAGGAAATGCTCCACCAAGTCGGAGCGACCGCTCCCTATCTTCCATTGAACAAGCCCCGCTACACCATGGGCTTGGGTACGCCCCCACAAATGCTCAAAATGATTGCCTTGGGGGTAGATATGTTCGACTGCGTTCTTCCTTCCCGAGTTGCTAGAAATGGAGCGTTTTTCACTCGCCGGGGAATGAAGAACATTCGCAACGCCCAATTTGCCGAAGATCCCAATCCGCTGGAATCCGATCTAGATAACTATACTTGTCGGCGCTTTTCGAGAGCGTACCTTCGGCATTTGATCATGGCCAAGGAGATTCTAGGCTGTACCTTGCTCACCATTCACAATTTGCATTTCTACCTGGATCTCATGCGCCAGGCTCGATCGCGCATTGCTCAAGGGGATTTTCTGAAGTGGAGCCAAGGATGGATTGAGGAATACGAAGCAGGCGATCGATAGGTCGAAGCGCATTCGTATCGAGTGTTAAGATAAATTAACGCATCGTTGACAATATTGGTCTTGGAATTCCAAGTGGAGGTTGGACTCTCAGGGGATGCGCGTACTCATAACTGGTGGGGCTGGTTTTCTAGGGAGCCATTTGGCGGATAAGCTAATAGATCGAGGAGACGACGTTATTTGCCTGGACAACTTATTTACGGGGTCCAAACGAAACATCGCCCATCTTCGGAATGCCCCGAATTTCGATTTTTTGCGGCATGATGTTATCGACCCCTTCAAGGTTGAGGTAGACCGTATATACAACCTGGCTTGCCCAGCGTCCCCTATTCATTACCAGTACAATGCCATCAAGACGGTCAAGACGTCGGTGATGGGAGCCATCAACTGCTTGGGCTTGGCCAAACGGGTTAATGCTAGAGTCTTTCAAGCTTCGACGTCGGAGATCTATGGCGATCCTGGCTTGCATCCGCAGCCTGAGTCTTATTGGGGAAACGTAAATCCCATAGGCATCCGCTCTTGCTACGACGAAGGAAAGCGTTGCGCGGAAACGCTATTTTTCGATTATCATCGGCAGAATGGAGTGGATATTCGCATCGCCCGGATATTCAATACCTACGGTCCAAGAATGTCGCCCGAAGACGGACGCGTTGTCTCCAATTTTATCGTACAAGCATTGAAGGGCGAAGATCTAACCGTTTTTGGAGACGGAATGCAGACCCGATCCTTTTGCTTCCACAGTGATTTGATCGAAGGGTTCGTTCGACTGATGGAGCAGGATCAGACAATCGGCCCAGTCAATTTGGGTAACCCGGGCGAGTTCACGATGCTCGAGTTAGCGGAGAATGTTATTAAATTGACGGAAACAAAGGCTAAGATCGTATTCAAGCCTCTGCCCCAAGACGACCCAAAGCAGAGGCAACCGGATATCGAAATTGCCAAAAGTAAATTGAATTGGGAGCCAACCGTGCCGCTCGAAGAGGGGCTCAAAGAAACGATAGCCTACTTCAAAGAGCTCCTGGAGCTTTAGATAGCCTTTTCCAAGGAATCGTTTAGAGGGCCAGTCGTTCATTGTTAGACAATGCCGAATCGATGAAAGCCCAGAATTACTTCGGGAAACTTCCATCCAGCCAGAATGCGGTGGACCTCTTCGAGGGGCAGTGGTTTTCTACGTTGCCTGAAAAGGTGGGGGCTGAAACGGGAGGAATAGGCACGCTTTTTGATGATGATAGGATTCATTGGGCATCTTCAAAATTAGGTGGGTTTCAGGAAAAAAACGTTTTGGAGCTCGGACCTCTGGAAGGTTGCCACTCCGCGATGTTGGAATCGACTGGAGCAAAATCTATTCTATCAATCGAAGCGAACTCCGACGCATACCTAAGATGCTTGTTGGTCAAGGAGCTGTTGGATCTCCATAAGACCAGATTCTTATTGGGGGACTTCCTCGAGTATTTGCGTACGGCGCCGGGAGTTTTCGACGTTGGCCTAGCGTGCGGGGTGCTGTACCACATGAAAAACCCTGTCGAGCTGATTGAGCTGCTCTCGCAGCGGGTAGGCTCGCTGTTTGTTTGGACCCATTTCTTTGATGAATCCGCCATCGAGGGAAACTCTGTTTTTAGAGAGAAGTTTTCTGGATCGTGGGAAGCGACGCATTCTGGGTTTGCTCATAAGCTACACGCGTACGGCTACGGAGATGCCCTCGATTGGAAAGGATTTTGTGGGGGTGGAAGTGAATCCTGTTATTGGATGGAAAAATCGGAACTGTTGGACGCCTTCGAACACTTTGGGTTTCGAATCGCAGGAGAGCGATTGGAGATGGAACATCCGAACGGTCCGGCAATATGGCTTTCCCTTGTGAACTCTAAATTGTAGCCCATCGGCGCCGAAATGCTTCCTTTAACCTGGCCTTTCTAGAATCCAGAACCTTTTCGTTGCCAGGCGGTCACCTATTCGCTACTCGGAGATGTTTTTATTAAAGCAACGAGTATGCTCTCATCAATTTTCAAGAAATTCGCCGGACGGGCCAATAAGAAATGGCTCAAATCATGCCAATCTATCGTTGATCGGATCAATGAGCTGGAATCTGGTTATCAATCGTTGACCGACGACGAGCTCAAGGCCCACACCTCCCAATTCAAGGCGCGAATCCAAGAGGGAGAAACCCTTGATGACCTTCTGCCCGAAGCGTTCGCGACCGTCAAAAATGCGGCTAGGCGGCTTGTAGGATCCAAATTCTCGGTTATTGGGCAGGATATCGAATGGGATATGATCCATTACGATGTTCAGCTTATAGGCGGGATGGCATTGCACCAAGGGCGTATCGCTGAAATGGCTACGGGCGAAGGCAAAACACTTGTATCCACATTGCCGATATATCTAAATGCTCTAAGTAGCAGGAATGTTCAGCTGGTTACAGTGAATGAGTATTTGGCCCAACGGGACTCAGAATGGATGGGGTGCCTGCTGACCTATTTAGGTTTGTCTGTCGGGTGCATAAAAAATCAGATGCCCCCTGAGCAAAAAAGGGAAATGTACGGTTGCGATGTCACTTACGGCACGGCCTCCGAATTCGGGTTCGACTATCTCAGGGACAATGGGATGGCCCATAGCGCGGAAGAGCAAGTTCAGAGAGATCACTACTATGTCATTATCGACGAAGTCGATTCGATCCTCGTCGATGAAGCGAGGACTCCGCTGATCATTTCCGGTCCTGCTCCTATTCAACGGGAACAGCCGTACACGAAGATGAAAAGCGGTATCCAAAGGCTAGTTTCCAAGCAAGTGTCCTATTGCAATAAACTAGCCAACGCGGCGAAGGCCGAATTTGAGAAAGAGGAGGATTCCGCAAACGGCGATGACGCTGATGCGGTCGATCCGTTTGCCGATTTGCTATTGGTCAAATTGGGAGCCCCGAAGAACAAGACGTTCATGAGGCTCATGGAGCGAGGCGACATTCGGAGCGATTTCGACAAGTTCGAGACGGAGATGCACGGCGACTTGAACAAGGACCGTATGTATGCGCTCAAGGAGCGGCTTTTCTATACGATCGACGAAAAGCAGCGCCAGGCGGATTTGACGGAAAAGGGAAGGGTTGAGTTAAGACCCGATGATCCCGATGGGTTCATGTTGCCTGATTTAGCAACCAAGTTCAGCGAGCTGGACAAAAATACATCGCTGTCCCAAGAGGAAAAAGACGCCATTAAGCTCAAGGAACAAGAAAAGCTCGAAGAGGTTGGCGAAGACATTCATGCCATTAGCCAGCTTTTGAGGGCCTATTCGCTATACGAGAAAGACGTCGAATACGTCGTTCAAGACGGCAAGGTAGTCATTGTCGATGAGAATACCGGTCGCGTGATGCCGGGTAGAAGGTGGGGCGACGGTCTTCATCAAGCGGTCGAGGCGAAGGAAAACGTTACGATTGAGCGGGAATCCCGCACATACGCTACGATCACCGTCCAGAACTATTTCCGGATGTACGATAAGTTGGCGGGCATGACGGGTACAGCAGAGACGGAAGCGACGGAGTTCCACGACATCTATAAACTCAGCGTCGCCATTATTCCGACGAATGAGCCGTGCATCCGCGTCGACGAAAATGACGTGATCTTCAAATCGCGCCGCGAGAAGTACAATGCGGCCATTGAGGATATCGAAGAGGCTTATAAGAAGGGGCAGCCCGCTCTTGTTGGAACGGTTTCCGTCGAGGCGTCAGAATTATTGAGCCGGATGCTGAGAAGAAAGAATATTCCCCACAACGTTCTAAATGCCAAGTATCACCAGCAAGAAGCGGAGATTGTAGCTAGAGCTGGCATCCGAGGAGCGGTGACAATCGCGACAAACATGGCTGGCCGGGGCACGGATATAAAACTGGGCGACGGCGTTAAAGATAAAGGCGGCCTGCTGGTCGTTGGCACGGAAAGACATGAATCGCGGCGTATCGACCGGCAATTGCGCGGGCGTTGTTCGCGCCAGGGCGATCCAGGGCGATCCAAGTTCTTTATTTCGCTCGAGGACGACCTAATGCGATTGTTCGCTAATTCCGGCCCGATGTCAAAGATTCTCCAAAATTCAATGGAGGAAGGGGAACCTTTGGAGCATCCGTTACTCAATCGCTCGATCGAGACTGCTCAAAAGAAGGTTGAACAGCAGAACTATTCTATTCGCAAGCGTTTGCTGCAATACGACGACGTTCTGAACAAGCAGCGAGAGATCATCTATGGCATTCGAAATGAAGCTCTCCATAGCGAGGATCCGAGCCAGACAATATTCGAGCTTGTCGAGGAGGAGCTTGTGGAGCGTTTGGAATCCGAATCTGGCGATAGTGAAGGCGGAAGTTATTCAGGATTCGTAACTTGGTTGAATTCCCATTTCCCGATTGGGTTGAGGGAAGAGGATCTCGACGGCTTAGCTCTCGAGGCGATTCTTGATCTCGCGCTCGAAAAGGTTCGGGAAGCTTATCGCATCAAGAAGACCGCTGAAAACGAAGAAGCGTTGGTCCATCTGGAGAGATTTATTCTCCTTAACTCGATCGATGGTCGTTGGCAGGAGCATTTAACCGAGATGGAGGAATTGCGTCGTAGCGTTTCTTTAAGAAGCTATGGGCAGAAGGATCCGCTTAGCGAATACAAGAACGAAGCCTACACTTACTTTCAGGAACTCGTCGGCATGATTCGTACTCAGCTTTGTTCGCGTCTCTTCCGAACTGCGACAAACATGGTCGCCATAGAAAACGTGAAAACGATGTTGGCTCGTCAAGCCGTGGCTAGAGGACCAGGGGATCTCACGCCTTCGAGCGGTGGTCCAGAAATGGCTGGGGGCAAGGAAGTATCCTTGCCAAAAGTTGCGGTCAAGCGGACGGCTCCCAAGGTGGGTCGAAACGATCCTTGCCCTTGCGGCAGCGGCAAGAAATACAAACGCTGCTGCGGCAGGTGAGACGCTTCTCAGCCGTCTTGAAACTGCGTGCCCCCTGGTGTTCACTCGTTGCGGGAGGCTTAGGGTTTAACTTACTTATCCCTCGTGAGTTCTCCTACTTGGGGAATCTGGGGCTCGCCCTTCAATTTTCGCTGCCCACCGCCGTCTCAGAATCGTTTAAAAGGTTGAAACCAGAGGCTTGATTCGATCGTATTCTATGTGCCTTCTGACAGAGGGCTCAGAAACTCTTTAGCCATGAAGTATATTATTTCGTCTTCCAGGCTTTTTACAGCCGCTCTCGTCTCCATGGTCGCATTGAGTTCTTCAGTCAAAGCTCAGGAAGTGTACTCCCAAATAGTGGGGGCGATTTCCATCGATTTGCCTGCAGAAAGCGATGTTATCGTGGCCTTTCCATTCAAGCAATCAGCTGAATACAGGGGTGTTTTGGAGTCGGCCTCAGATAATGGATCGGTAACCCTAACCGTAGCCGCCGATTCTTTGACAAGCGGCTCATTCGACAGTCAGTCCGGTGATCCCACCCATTACGCGGTAATTGAGACCGGAGTTCAGAAGGGCATGCATTTAGATGTTACCTTGAATACGGCCTCGACGATCGTGGTTAGCGGCGTAACTAGCGCGGGACTGGCAAACGGAGATGAGATTGCGGTTTATCCGCACTGGACTTTGAGTTCGGCCTTTCCACTCGGAGTCGCGAATGAGGATGAGAGTGAGCCTGGAGTGAGGAAGATCGAGGTTATCGTTCCTGAAGCGACATCCGAAGAGGGCGACATGATCCCGGAGGGGATTTTCTACTTCTCGGGAGGTAGCTGGCGTCAGGTCGAAGCTGGAATCGATGCGGTTGTAGACAATACGGTTCTCTACCCAGGCCGAGCGATGGTCATCCGCAACAATGATACGGTAGGCAAAAACGCCCTATTTTTCGGTGAGGTGATTGACGCTCCCATCGCCATCCCGCTCAGCGAGTCAGATGCCTACGCTTCAGATAATTTTGTGGGACTGAACCGACCTCTTGCCATCGCCCTCGATGAGCTCGGACTAATTGCTGGTGGAGTCTTTGAGGAGACAACCGACCCCGACAAACCAAATGATTTGTTGCTCGTTTACTCTCTGACGGACACGGGGAAGAACAAGAAACCGGTGGCCGAATATTACTACTTTAACGGAGCTTGGCGCGAAGTTAGCGCGGGAGCTTCACAGAACAGAGGAGCCGACGTAATTGAGCCGGGCATGGGCTTGTCGGTTCGCAAAGTGAAAGTTGATTCGAATCCAGAAGATGCCAACTGGGTCAATGAATGGAGCCTGCCACAATGAAACTGACTAACCTGATATTATCAGCAGTCCTCGCGGCCGGTGTCGCTGCCAACTCGTTTGGATCGGTGTTCTTCTCCATCGACTTGGGAACCCTGCAAGATGAGAATGGAGACCCGCTCGTTGGAGCGGGGATGCTCTATCTCGTTGTCTCTACCGATGATGACACCTTTTCGCTGCCATCCGATGGATCGATCATCGATGGGGCCAGCGACGATGAAATCGTGGCGTCCTGGGATTTGTCGGCAGAATCTTCTCAGGGAGGCGAATACATCGTTGCTTCCGGATTGGTGCCTTTTGGCAATGCTTGGGAAGCAGGAAATGATTTAGCGATCCTTTGGTTTCCAAATCTAACAGTGGCCAAACAAGTTCCTACAACTGGCGAACCTTATGGCTTCTATCGAAATACGTCCGACAGTGGAGCTGGAGACGTTTGGGAAATGCCAGAGAATGGTACGCTGTTGCACAGCCTTAAATTCTTTCCGGATATAAGCAATCCATTGGTTAACATTGGAGATGTACCTTCGTTTGTGGCATCTGCCGGCTTCGAGGCTGGAGCGCCTGCGGGGGCCCCTACGGCGCCGACGAGTGTCGCGACTAACGAAAACAATCCGGGTACTGTCAATTTCAACTGGGCGGGAGCTGCGGTTCCTGGTGGTGGCTACCGAATCGAAAGAAAACTGTCTAGCGGTTCCGATTGGACGGTCCTAGGTACTGTTGGAAGCGAGGCGACCTCGTTTGATGATGACAGTGTTGGTCGTGGCAAAGACTACGATTACAGGCTAGTAGCTATCAACGGATTCGATTCGGTTGCGAGCTCCAGCGCCCAAATCCAGTCCCTGCGCTCGAGTCTGGCCAATATTGCTACCCGGGGTAGGATTGGAAGCGGAGCCGAAGCTCTTATCCTTGGTTTCGTTATCGAAGGAACCGGGCCGATCGATATTCTGGCGACCGCTAAAGGACCTGACCTCGCCAACGTAGGAATTTCAAATTTCGCATTTGACCCAACCATTAGTCTTTTCCCGTTTGGGGCTACAGTGCCGGATGCTCAAAGTGATGACTGGGGAGCGGACGTTGTTGGAGTTGCTGATTTTGTAGATAGGTCATTTGCCCAGGCTATCGCGGACGAAGCATCGAAAGATGCGGCCCTTGCATTCAGCCCTGAAGGTACGCAGCTTTTCACTGCTATCGTAAATGATAACGAAAATGCTAATGGCGTAGGATTGGTGGAAGTATTCGATGCGAGTGGTACGTCCCGAAACGGAGTTGCTCCCAATGATGCTCAAAACCGGCTTGTCAACGTGGCTACCCGTGGCTTTGTGGGCACTGGCGCGGATGTATTGATCGCCGGCTTTATCGTTGATGGCGCGGTTGACTCTAAACTCTTGCTAAGAGGATTGGGTCCATCGATCGCCGGCTTGCCAGGTACTCTAGAGAACCCTACAATTACGCTGTTCCGTACCGACTTTACCCAGCCTGGGTTCCCTCAGATCGAAGTCGCGACCAACGATGACTGGGAGGACGATCCAACCAAGGTCGATGAAATTATCGCAGTCTCCAATGATGTAGGCGCTGCCGTACTCAATACAGGATCCAAGGATTCTATCCTTCTAGTCGACGCCATACCGGGACTTTACAGTTTCGTCTTGTCTGGAGTGAGTGAGGGAACGGGAATAGGCCTTGTCGAGGTGTTCCTGGCAGACTAACAGAGCGACCATCGAATTCATTCAAACCCGGTTTGTCCATGTGGCTGCCGGGTTTTTCTCTGACCTAATTCCATCCATGGGAGTGGAGCGTTATAGGTTCAATTAAATGTTAATCTTCGTTTCCCAGGGGAAAAGAGTTCATATCCGGGGATCAATTTCAAAGATGGGCCTTGGATGAGGCTTTCAGTTGTTATTCCAGCCTATAACGAAGTGGATACGCTTTCTTCTTTGGTTTGGGCAGTGAGAAATAGCGGTGTATCTGATATGCAACTGATAGTGGTAGACGATGCATCGTCAGACGGTACCGGTGAATTGCTAAAAGGGCCTCTTGGGGCTGAAGTTGATGCAGTCGTTCATCATTCGAAAAACCAAGGTAAAGGTGCAGCTTTGCGCACGGGTATTCAGGTTGCCGATGGAACGCACATTATTTTCCAAGATGCAGATCTTGAATACGACCCGAAGGAATACGGAACACTTATCGAAAATCTTGAAAAGTCCGGATCGGATGCCGCTTACGGATCTCGATTTTTGGGCCGAGGACTAAATGAAGTAAGTCCATTTTGGCACCGTATGGTTAATGGTTTCCTGACGTTGGTCTCTAATCTGTTTACAGGATACCGGCTCACGGACATGGAAACTTGCTTTAAACTCTTTCCGGCGGACTTCTTGAAATCGATTGAGTTCGAAGAAAACCAGTTTGGCATTGAGCCGGAACTGACAGCTAAGGCATCTGAAGCCGGACTGAGTATTGTCGACGTTCCGATATCGTATCAGCAACGCAACTTCAATGAAGGTAAGAAGATAGGACCAAAGGATGGTGTGCGGGCTTTGTACGTTATTGTGAAATACGGTTTAAGAAACCTTGTATAAGAATCTGCAGCTATCCGGCTCGAAAGTCAGATGAGATCCGTAGAGTCCGTTAACCTATGAAGGCCGTAACAGAATCCTTGTATAGGCTTTTAAGTCGACTGCCTCCAGAGATACGAGACAAGGGAATCGTTTTACGTGCCCGCAATAGACTTAGGCATTGGGAAATATTGAGGCGGACGAGCCCATTAACGCCAGACCCCGCTTATAACAACGCGATCAAGGATAGGGATTTCAAGGTGATATTTGTTTCTCCCATCTATAATTCTATTCCCGTGCTAGCTGTCTCCCTTCTAGAGCAGACTTATGATAATTGGGAATTGCTCTTCGTGCATGATGGACCTTCGGATAAGATAGGGGACATTGCTAGGAGCCTTATCGAAAGCGATAATCGTATACGGTTTTTAGAGACAGAGCAGCGGGCTAATGATTGGGGCCACACGCCTCGACAGAGAGGCTTTCAGGAAGTGGAGAGTGAAATCGAAGGCGACTTTCTGGTCGTTTCGAATTCGGACAATTATCATGTGCCAGGATTCATTGAAAAGATGCTCGAGGCTTTCGACGACAGTACAGATGCTGTATTCTGCAACATGTCGCACGATTACTATGGCTGGAGGAATTTCGATACGCGGCTAGAGTATTCATTTGTGGATTGCGGCTGTGTAATGGCTCGTAGGGACATCGCGTTAGCGGCGGGATGGAATGACAATTCCTACGAAGGCGACTGGAAATACGTATCCGATCTAGTTGACCAGTGTGGCGTAAAGAGATTCAAGAAGCTCGATGCTACGTTGTTTGTCCATTCATAGAACTTCGGCCTTTTCGACAACAGCGGATTTACTTGCTAGTGGCTTGTTAAATTCAGCTTTTTATAGGCGGCGTCGAAGTTGTCAGTCGCAGTTTGAGTGGAGACCCATTCGATCAACTCCTTTAGGGAATCGTCGAAAATGGCTTTGGGACGATAGCCGAGCTCCTCAGTTGCTTTAGAAATATCGGCATAGCAGTGCCGGATGTCGCCAGACCGAGCAGTTTGCGTGATTGAGGGTTCTCCAGGGAATTCAAATAGCTCTATGAGCCGTTCGGCCACTTCGAGAATCGAGACGGGATTTCCGCTGCCTATATTGTAGACGCCCTGATCAATGGAATCGTTAATGGTCGCTAGAATATTGGCCTGAACAATATCGCTTACGTGCACGAAGTCTCGAAGCTGTCCGCCATCCTCGAATACGACTGGAGGATTTCCGTTTAGCAGCCGACTGCTGAAGATTGCAGCGACTCCAGTGTATGGGTTAGAAAGGGACTGCCTCGGGCCGTAGATATTGAAGTATCTCAGGGCAACCGTAGGTATGCGGCTTGCTTCCCCGATCGCAAGGGCCATCTCTTCCTGGTCACGTTTAGTGATGGCGTATATCGACGTGGGTCTCAACGGTTTGGTTTCTGGCGTGGGGACAGGTTTGCAGACTTCGCCGTTGCTGAGGATTTCCCAAGATTTGGATTCGAGTTGTTCCTTTGATCTGAGATGCGGCGTAACTTCATTTCCACCTGCCTGATATAGGCCCTCTCCATAGATTGACATTGAAGACGGGACAATGAGCTTGCGTATGGGGAAACGATCGCGATCGGTAAGTAGTTCCAAAAGGCGAGCGGTTCCCAGAGTATTGACTTCCGCGAATCGAGATGGCTTCGACATGGATTGAACCACGCTGACAGCAGCGGCATGATGAGATACAATCGAAACGTTTTTGAGGGAAGCGACCAAGGTTTCAGTGTCTCTTATGTCACCCCGAATGAACTCGACGTCCTTGGATAGATAGGTGGGTGCTTTGTTGGATGACTCATGAACGGTTGGATTCAGATTGTCCAATACGCGGACCGAATAGCCTCGTTCCAAATAGGCATCGGCGAGATGAGAGCCGACAAATCCGCAGCCTCCTGTGATTAGTACGCGTTCGCTCATAGACCTTTCGCTTCCGTAATCTGTTTTTGCATTAGCGAGATTGTCGTTGCCTACCAGAGTGTGTGGGACTTCACGCGTTTCTCGTATATCTTCCCAATCCCGTGAGCAGAAAACCTTTCGCGCATGGTTCTCGCTGCTTCTTCTCCAATACTCTGGGCAAATTCAGAATCGCTTACCAGTCGTTGCATCAATTCGGCTGCGTGATCAGTAATAGCATTCGCCCAATATTGGCCTTTTGAATAGGGCCCAAAGTTTCGTTCCAGTTTATAAAGTTCGAAATCTACTGGGCAACCGTTTTGAACATTCACGAATTCGGTGGTAGCAGACCAATTGGTAGATAGGACTGGTTTTCCTAGATACATGGACTCGGCTACTGTAAGACCGAATCCTTCGGATCGATGAAGCGAAACGTAAGCGTCTACCGAATACAT
>JAYZHU010000002.1:0-14804 GCA_036166175.1 Verrucomicrobiota bacterium
GCTGGATCTCGAATCAGCCAAAAGACGAAGTGTTTGCTCTCGAAGAATGTCGGGCTCGCTCAGTTTTCCCGCAATCGCCAGATCAAGGAGCTCCTCATCCGGCAAGCTGCTCCACAAAAAGAATGAAAGCCGGCTAGCCAAGTCCAGATCGGAGATGCGGTATGCATTCTCCTCCAAATCTTTGGGGTTGCGCTCCACTCGGAATAAAAACTCCGGGCTCACAAGTATGGATGAGAGCGCTCGCTCAATACCGCCCTCAAAGCCACCTTCTTGCGCTCCTTCGCGGTAGAATTGCATCGGCCTGGAAAGATCGGATCGATCAATTTCCCGCCTGTAGGCCAGTTTCATCAGTCGTCCAAGAACCTCCCTGGCTGCCGGTTCCTCTTCATGGGCGGTTTCTGGCCATTGGTCGAAGATCCGATTCCGGCTTGGCGTCTCGCCAACCCCTTCCGAATCAAATGGGCCCGTAATGGTCACTTGAAATACCGCCGGCGACAAACGCGGATGCCGGTGATAATTGTAATGAGCTTCGAACGGCTTGCGCTTTATCTCCAGGACCGAGTACGGGTTTTTGATGAAGGTAACGCCCACCTCTTTCGGTCCGCCTTTGACGAACAAGCGGGTTTTCAAATGGCTGTCGATCATGTCATCATCGCGACGATCTCCTCGATCAGGACTAATGGCGAATCGCTCTACTAATGCCCGATCGAGCAGCACTTCCATTTCGTGCTCTTCCTTGAGCCCTTCCACGTGTTCGTTGCGATCTCTCATCAATCGAACGCTGATCTCGTATTCACCATCCAGCTGGAAGGTGTATGGAATAACCATGCCGCCTCTCGTCCCCAGAGGCAATCCGTCAACATGCTTCTCCTGAGTAACGTCAGGCTTAACACGGAAAATCTCGCTATTCGGCTCCTTGAGCGGCGTTCCGACTGCGAGGCGACTGATTTTTTGAGCAGCGGAAATATATCGATCGACCAAGCTCGGTGACAGGTCGCCCACCGTCACGTTATCGAATCCGTGGCTTTCCTGATCCTTCGGCAGCAGAGCAGCTGAATCGATTCCAATCCCAAGCAGATCGCGTATGGAGTTCGCATACTCGGTTCGATTTAAACGCCGAAACGTATCAACTCTACCAGGACGCGGATTCAAGGCAGCATGGGCGTCCAGGGTATCCGTTAGCGAGGCGATGACCGCATTGTAGGATGCTTCGTTGGGTCGCTTGCGATCGGCAGGCGGCATCTGGCGCGATTCCAGTCGTTCGACTACCTGCTCCCCAAGTTCTGGGTCATCAGCGGGGTTTTGCAGCGAAATACCCTCCAATATCAGATCTCCCTTCTTCTCATCAGCATTGTGACAGCTGACGCAGTATTGATTTATGAGGGCATGTTTTGAGGACAGGATCGTTTCACGCTCGCCATTGAAATCGGAAATTCCCTGCAGCTGTTCTTCAAGCCAGGCCGCAGCGGCATCGTACTCGGCTTCGCTCGGGCGCTTAGCATCGGGTTCGTCCTCCGGTGGCATCTCCCGCTCGCGCAACATCCAAGCCACCTCGTCCCAAAGTTTGAATTGGCCAGCGATATCATCCGAGATGGCAGCTTCGAAATCTAGCTTCCCCTTGTTCTTGTCGGGATTGTGGCAGTCCACGCAATAGGTGTTGAGCAGAGTCGTCAACGGCTCGCCAATGGAATGATCTTCAGCGCGGGCGAACCCCGCTGCCAGCAGGGCGATAGCCATCAAAAAGGACTTTAAAGTAAATCTGATTTCTGGGGGACTTTTCACTGTCGGGATGCGGATCGTGGCCATCGCCTATTAGACGAGATTACGCTAGCCGCAACAAAGGACAAAAACGAGTACCACCGTCTTTTCAAGCTATCGACGACGAAACCCTTCGAATTGATGACGCGAGCCTAACCCTCAACGGAATGGAGGCTTTTAAGCTGCTCGCTAAGCCAGATCTTCTTCTTCCAACGCAGGTTTTTCGAGGACATATCAATGGCGTACAGGCTGTCCCCGAGTTCAGGTTGGGGAACGCCAAGTATACGGCACAGATTTAAGGCCAGCCACTTTTCGATCTTCAGCACGACCATCTTCTTTCGCAACCGCCCTTGTATATCGCGATTCAGAATCGTGGGAATCGTATTCAAGGTCAAAATCTCATCGATCGCCGTATTGGCCATTTTGACGCGGCCTTCTTCGCTAGCGTAAAAGTGGGTCAGAGCGAAAACGGTTTTTCTCGGCTTAACCTGTTTCAGAAGCTGGCAGGATTTAACCACGGTCGAGCCGGTCCTGACCATATCATCAAAAAGGACGATGTCGTGCCCTACAATGTCTTCGAGGGAAGATTCACTCTCTTCGTGAACTTTGATTTCCACTTTCCGCTCACTGAGGCGCTCCTTATCCAGCATCAGAAATTTGGCCTTCTCAAGTCCAAGGCGGCGAAACATCTCCTTGACGAATTCCCGAGCCCCTTTGTCTGGAGCGCACAAGGCTAAGCCCTCACCTTGATTACCATAGTCCACGATATCAGAATTGAGAACGTAGTCTACGTAGATGTCGCACGGTATCAGGTTGTGGAACTTCCCGTCGAATTCCTCACGAAATGTTGACTGCACGGAGAACGAATGATTGTGCACGGTCAAAACACGGTCGACTCCCGCAAGCTTCAACAACTGAGCATAGAGCTTGGCCGTAAATAGCTGTCCATCAAATTTCTTGAGATCATTCTCGTTCCGCTCGAATTCCGTGTTGCCTAGATCCGTTCTGGGGCCGCGATCCTGCGCGCTGTAGTACAAATCCGGCTCAACAAGTATAACCTCCGCCGCACCGTTCTCTTTGGCAGCCCGAGCGATCATCAGATTTCGCATGGCCAAACTTTGGCGGCTCATGACCAGACTGCTGGTACTAACAATTATGATACTGGCGCCTACAAGTTTGTTTCCTATGTTCTGAAAATCCTGTTCATCCGAGATAAATCGAGGGCAAAACTCGGAATTGGCGAACCGCTTCATGCTGATGAGATCCGCAATATCTTCGCTTTGCCCCATCGAAAAGGCGACATCTATGGCGAAGGGGTCATCCGAGGAGTTGCCGACAACAATGTAACGAGGATCTGACATGGCTTTGCTAGGAACGGGCGGTGGAGTAAACCAATACGATTGACGATCAATACAAAGACGAAATCAAGCAGTCATCGAGAAAAGGGCGAGCATTATTCCATAAAACTCTTTTCAATTGCCTGAAGGGGCCGGAGCGCAAAGATTCCCCTACGAAAAACAAGATCTAACTCCCATGAAATTATTTGGCCTTACCCCAGAACAAATCCGGCAAAGTTCAGAAACCTCCAATCTTGGACTCACAAAATCGCTTACCGCATCGATGTTTTACGGAACCTTGAGTTTCGCTATCGTGAGCACACTTGCCTACTCAATATGGGCGTTCCGACTCGTTAGAGGCGAAGCCCTGCTCTTCTCGGCGATCGCGATCGTCTACTTAGGTTCATCCGGATTAGCCCTTAGCCGGTTATTGGCCATACCCCACAGTATTATGCGTTTCACGGGCCTATTCGCCCTCTCCTTTCTGCTCTACGCTATTTTCTGGTGCGCATTCTGGTTCGGCCTTGGCGGGCAATACCACGCCGACCTTTTTGGATCCGGCGTTGGGCTTCTCGCCATGGCTTGGTTTTTCCATCGGGCGTTCGGAGCTACCACTGGCATTCTCGCATCGTTCTCGATTCTATTCGCGTTTCATACGCTGGGATACTATTCGGGTGAAATTTGCTATGCCGAGGTGGGCCGGAGAGCCGGTCGACTCTTATGGGGAGGTTGTCACGGATTGGGATTCGGAGCCGGCCTAGGGGCTCTCATCCACTGTTGCCAGTCACAGCTATTGGCTAATATCCGGAAGGCGAATACCCATGAGATGAATCGTATACGATTGTAAACGCGATCGTCGATCCCTTGATGAGCCGCGAACGCATCCTGCCTATAGTCTGTGACTATGATACAGACAGGGTGCCTGTGCTACCTTCATGAGTGGAGGACCAAGCCTGTCCTCCCTACCGATATAGATCGTGGCACACGTCGACCGCTACCAAATTCAAACCAATATACACTCAATCCGGTATCTGAAGATCGGGTACGTAGCTCGTCGACGTCCAGCCTCCGTCTACTAGCAAAGTTTGTCCGGTTATATGGCGGGCTTTCTCCGAAACTAGAAAAAGGGCTGCATTCGCTACATCTTGTACCATGGCCGGTTTACCGAGCGGTGTCGCTTGGCCCCAGAATTCTTCGAAATTGGGATCGTCACCCATCGTGCGCTCGGTCAGGACCGCTCCTGGCGATATAGCGTTAACGTTTATCCCGATTTGGGAAAGTTCACCTACTAAGCCCTTGGCCAACATCCTAAGCGCCGCTTTAGTCATACCATAAGGCACCAAATATGGGTGGGATTGATGACCCGTAACTGAAGACATGAAAAGAATCTTTCCACCGGTATCCTGTTCACGCATACGCTTTGCTGCCCCTTGAGCCAGGAAAAAGGATCCCTGCAAATTCAAGGCTACCAATTTCTGGAACTTCTCTACTGTACAATCCAGAAAGGACCCATAGGTTGTGATCCCCGCATTGGCGATGGCAATGTCTATACGCCCAAATCGATCCAGCGCTGCTTCAAAGAGGGAATCAATAAATTGTGGATCACTGGCATCTCCTGGAATCGCCATAGTAGATCGGCCCTCAGAATCAATCTTGCTGGCCGCTTCAGTAGCCACAGAAGCATCCAAGTCATTCAAAACGACCAAGGACCCCCCTTCGACGAGTGAACGGCAAATCTCATAGCCTATTCCGATCCCAGCGCCGGTCACGATCGCTACCTTTCCTGCAAATTCCTTTTCCATTGGGCTCTAAATTGGTCTGACATAAGAAAAGACTAGGCTCCTGAGCCGTTGCGAGGGAATTCGATTTCCAAGGTTCGATCCCTCTCAAGCATTATTTTCTTCCGTTTGCCTAGCTTCAATCTATTCGAGTGTTTACTGAATGAAGGGATGGATCAAGAAACGATGGCGGGGACCAGGAGGATACCGGCAACTGATGATTATCGCCATCCCTTTGATACTGAGCATGGGGTCCCATTCAGCCCTGATTTTCATCGACCGCATCTTCTTGGCCCACTATTCCTCGGACGCCTTGGCAGCCGCCCAACCGGCCGGCATGCTGAATTTCTCGATTCTCTGCTTCTTTTTGGGAGTCGCCATGTACACGTCTACTTTCGTGGCCCAATACACGGGAGCCAAGCAACCGGGCAATGTCGGGCCCTCCGTCTGGCATGGTATCTACGTGGCCATGGCGGGCGGCCTAGTTCTTCCCTTGTTCTCCCCTTTCGCAGAGGAGATTTTCGCCTTCATTGGTCATTCGCCCGCAGTCCAGAAAGACGAAGTCACTTTCTTCCGTATCCTCAATCTTGGCGCCTTCTTCTTCTTGGCGAACGGGGCATTTTCCTGCTTTTACTCAGGAAGAGGGAAGTCTTGGACCATCATGTGGATGAATCTCTCGATGTGTTGTTTGAACGTCTTGCTCGATTATTTGCTGATATTCGGGAATTGGGGTCTCCCAAGAATAGGAATACGGGGAGCAGCCATAGCTACAGTCGCTTCGTCAGGAACCATAATGGTAGCCTATGCCGTACTGTTTTGCTCACGAAAGAACGATACCAAATTTCAAACCCGCTCGAGCTGGACCTTTAATCTGGATCTTTTCAAGAGGATGATCCGCTTCGGAGCCCCCTCCGGCGCCCACTTCTTCTTGGATCTAACAGGCTTCACCATTTTCATTCTCCTCGTGGGCCGGATAGGCGTGGTCGAGCAAGCAGCCAGCAATATCGTCCTCAGCATAAACCTGCTCAGCCTTCTGCCTATGATCGGGCTGGGAACCGCTACGAGCATTATGGTCGGGCAATTCCAGGGGGCCAAAGAAAGCCATTTGGCCAATCGGACGACGGCGTCCGCTCTCCACATGGCATTCGTTCACAATACTGTCATAGCTCTTCTGTATTGGTTTATTCCTGACGTTTTGATCAGCCCATTTATAACGGAGACCTTTAGAGTCCAGTTGCCAGAACTGGAGGCGACGACAATTCAATTACTCAGGTTTTTCATCGTCATCATCTATCTCGACTCGGCCATTATCATGACTGGCGGCACATTGAAAGGTTCAGGCGACACGAGATTCGTCATGGCCGCCCTGGCCGCGACTTCCATATTCTGCCTAGTGCTGCCTTCCTATATTTTGATCGAAGTATTGAACCAGCCAGTACACATAGCCTGGTTCAGCGCAGTTGCCAATCTAAGCGTTGTTTGCCTTCTCTTCGTCGCCCGCTACCGATCCGGCAAATGGAAGGGAATCGAGGTCATCGATCATGGCGATAGCTCCAAGTAGCTCGGAGTAGGCAAGCTTTCAAGGCGGGGAGGATCGGCTCGATCCTCCAAAATCAGAATCCGGAGGGGCGAACCAGTCCTCCCTACCCAAAAGCTAGAACTGGTCAAATGATTGAAACTAGGCGAAAGCGATTTGCTTCATGGCGGTCATATGCCCGCGCAGTTCAGCCCCTACTTGTTCGACCGGGTGATTTCTTATCGCCGAGTTCACTTCGAGCAAACGCTGGTTGTCGACCTGGTTGTCTTCGACATCCAATCCTTTGCCAATAGCATCCGAATCGATGGCACTCATGAAATCGCCCAGCAGCGGCACCGCTACATTCGAGAACAAATAGCAACCGTACTCAGCAGTGTCCGAAATCACCTTGTTCATTTCGTAAAGCTTCTTCCGCCCGATCAAATTGGCGATCAGCGGCGTTTCATGGAGCGACTCATAATACGCTGATTCCGCCTTGATCCCTACTCCCGTCATGGACTCGAAAGCCAACTCGACTCCCGCTCGGATCATGGCAACCATGAGGATCCCTTTGTCGTAGTATTCCTGCTCGCTGATTTCCACGTCAGCTGGTTTGGACTTTTCAAAGGCGGTCTCATTGGTGGCCTCACGCCAACCAAGCAGGTCTTTGTCATCATTGTCCCAATCCGCCATCATCGTCGATGAGAAATGGCCGGACATGATATCCTCCTGATGCTTGTCGAACAATTCGCGCATTAGGTCCTTGAGCTGCTCCGAGAGCTCGAAGGCCTTTATTTTCGCCGGATTGCTCAAGCGATCCATCATATTGGTGATGCCACCATGCTTGAGAGATTCGCAAATCGTGTCGAAGGCGTGCTGCACGAACTTGCTGGCCCAACCCTCGTCGATTCCCGCTTTGACCATATGGTCGAAGCATAGCAGCGAGCCCGCTTGGAGCATACCACAGAGAATGGTCTGCTCGCCCATCAGATCCGACTTCACTTCGGCAATGAAACTCGATTCCAAACAACCTGCCCGGTCTCCGCCTGTTCCCGCAGCATAGGCCTTGGCGATGTCCCACCCATCGCCGTTAGGATCATTTTCCGTATGGACAGCTAAAAGCGTAGGCACGCCGAAACCGCGTTTGTATTCTTCCCGAACTTCCGTGCCCGGGCTCTTTGGAGCCACCATGATAACCGTCAGATCCTTGCGAATGTCAGCTCCCTCTTCCACGATATTGAATCCGTGGCTGTAGGATAGGCAGGCCCCCTCTTTCATAAGAGGCTGAACGGCGGCAACCACCGCAGCATGTTGCTTATCGGGCGTGAGATTGAGTACGAGATCGGCCGTCGGGAGCAGCTCTTCGTAGGTGCCCACTGTAAAGCCATTTTCCGTGGCATTCTTCCAAGACTGGCGCTTTTCAGCGATCGCGCTATCACGGAGCGAATAGCTGACATCCAAACCGGAATCCCGCAAATTGAGGCCTTGGTTCAGGCCTTGCGCCCCGCAGCCTACGATGACGATCTTCTTGCCTTTGAGCGCTTCAACGCCTTCAAATTCAGAGCTATCCATAAAGCGGCAGCGACCGAGTTGTTCTAGTTTCTGAGCCAGCGTCAGAGTGTTAAAATAGTTTTTTCTGCTCATCTCGAGGTGATCTAAAAAGTGAAGTCGGAGACCTTACGCGCGTCCCGCCATCCCCGTAAAGCGAATAAAAGCTTCCCTGATCGGGTATTTTTGGGGATCACTAGTAACTTCCCGAGCCCGGGGGTTCGAAAGCTCAATGCAGCCTGCAGCAAGGCAAGAATTTCCATGCGAATATACCGACTCAGAGCCAATTCTCTCTACATGCATGATTGGGAAATCCAAACAGGCGAAAGCTGGTGTGTGATTGGAGGGAACGCATCTGGAAAGGGCCTGCTTGCCTCAGTACTTACTGGTGAGCTGAAACCGGAGTCTGGAGAGATCGACAGCCTGCCCAGCCCTGCTCGCTGCGTCTCTTTCGAACAGCAACACGCTTTTTACGAGGAGCAACTGAGCAACGACGATACTGATTTCATCGATCGTCTCGACTCGGGCTCAACAGGAATGGAGGTATTGCAACAATCGGGCTGTTCCCGTTCCGCAGCCATCGAATTGGCCGATCGACTGGGAGTCGGCTATATTCTAGAAAGAGGCTATCGGCTCCTCTCCAGCGGTGAAGCCCGCAAATTATTGCTCCTGAAAGAAATCCTGGCCGATCCAGCGATGCTGATCCTAGACGAGCCTTTCGAAGGACTGGATCCCGAGTCCAGGGATCAAGTCAACGACTTGGCCTCATCGCTCGCTCAAGAGGGCCACTTGATTTTGCTCCTAGTCAATCGGTTGGAAGACGTGCCCGACTGGACCACTCATCTGGGCATCCTCCAACAGGGCGAGCTCATCGCATCCGGACGGCGGGAGAAGATCGTATCGACACCCGAATTACATCAGCTCTTTGCATTCAACGAGTCAGCCGTGCCTGAACTTCCCTCGCCCCTTGAAGCGGGGCCTGTTTTCGATCCGATTCTGGAACTGAGCGACGGGAAAGTCCAATATGGCGACACCCTTCAGTTTAGCGGGTTCGATTGGATACTTAGATCCGGCGAACACACGCTAATCACGGGGCCCAATGGAGCGGGGAAGTCCACTTTGCTTCAACTCGTCTACGGCGACCACCCTCAGTGCTATTGCAACGATCTCAAAATACTCGGTTTTCAGCGAGGCACAGGCGAAAGCGTGTGGGAAATCAAACGCCACATCGGACTCGTTTCCGCGTCATTGCATCGCGACTACCGAGCTCCCGGCAACGCTCTAACCACGGTTGTATCCGGCTTCTTCGACAGCATTGGCCTTTATCAAAGACCCAGCCCCCAGCAACTGAAACTAGCTGCGGAATGGCTGAGTATCATGGGGCTAGAAAAGCAGGCCAACGCTTCATTTAGACAATTGTCGTGGGGACAGCAACGAATGGTATTGATCGCCCGCGGATTGATAAAGCAACCGGCCCTGATGATCCTAGATGAACCTACGCAAGGACTCGATGATCTTAACCGTCATCTCGTGCTCGCTTTTATTGAAAGGCTCGCGGATTTAAAACGGACAACGCTTCTCTTCGTTAGCCATCGAGAGGATGAGCATCTTCCGCTTTTCAAACGGCGAATCGTATTTAGAAAGATGCCCATTGGATCCCGCCCTCTCTTCGAGGCTCGATGGAAATAAGGCGCTAGGCTCGCTGCCAGGCTTTGCCCCGCGACCATTTCCAATTGAGAAAGTGCCCGATGACAAAGGTGCTTCCTCCAAACAATGTCGCGATAGGTTCGAGGGATTCGCCGACTGCCGGGCGGAGAAGCAAGAAAGTCGCTAGTCCTATCAATCCAAAAACTAGATGACCGCTTCGCTGATGAATCCGGTGGCCATTTAAAAAAGTGAAAGCGGCAAGAAGTGCTACCAATGCAATCATCCCTGACTCCACCGATTCATGGCCAATAAATTCGAGCCCCGCTAATGGAATGGCACTCAGGAGTGCCGGAGCCAGCAAACAATGCGCCGCACACGCTACTGATAATCCTATTCCCGCAAAGTCCATCTTCGCCAACTGCCTGTCGCCAATAATCGATCTCATATATTCTGTCGCGTACCTTATGATCCTGCCCTCATGCAAGTTCCTTGCGCACTTCTAGCAAGTTATTTGCGATAAATATTATTTCTCACCGAATCTTTGGCTTAGCCAAGGCTTGCTCAAATTCCAACTACCCACTTTCCTTAGCTCGCTGCAACCCAATGAACTGGCTGCGCGTTAGGATAAATATGAGAATTCGATTAACAGGCGTTGCCTTCGCCATAACGGCATTACTATCGATGGGGATGAGCAACGAATCGCTAAAAGCGGAGGAATCAAGTTTGGAATCGATAACTTTGGGAGCCGGCTGCTTCTGGTGCACAGAAGCCGTCATGCAACGGGTGAAGGGCGTAAAAAGCGCTGTATCAGGATACATGGGAGGACACGTCAAGAATCCCACCTATCGACAAGTCGTGACGGGAGAAACGGGACACGCGGAAGTCGCCAAGATCACCTTCGATCCCAATGTGACAAGCTTGGAGGAACTACTGGATATTTTTTGGCTGATGCATGATCCGACCACTCTCAACCGTCAAGGCGCGGATGTCGGCACGCAGTATCGCTCAGCAATTTACTATGACAGCGATGAGCAAAAACGAATCGCAGAAGCGTCCATCGCAAAGCTCGCGGTAGCAAAGACGTATACCGATCCTATCGTAACCGAAGTCACTGAAATTGAAACCTTCTACCCCGCCGAGGACTACCATCAGGAATACTACGAACTGAATAAAAACGCCGGATATTGCCGCTATGTCATCCACCCGAAACTTAAAAAGCTAGGTTTCGAGGATTGAGGCGAAAGTTTATCGGACGACTGAGCCACCCCCCTACCATCTAAACGCCTGTTTCAAAATGGAGGGGAAGATCGGCTTGATCCTACGCTTCTGTTTTCGAAATAAAGTACCATGCATTCTAAACGGTAGCCCCCCGCCTGGCTTCTTCATCCGACGAGTAGAATGACCCATTCTCGGAAGAAGCCAATCGGCTAAACCAATTAAAGCGCAGGTAGCGCAAAAAAGACTTACAAGCGGCTAACCTTTATTCGACCGCTACCAAAGCTAGCAACGTAAACAATACCGACGACAGATATTCCCAATTGTGGATGCCATCGTCGATCGCGTTTCGCGACCAGCCATCGCAGCTACAATTTGCTTGCCCCTATTTACCTGTCTCAAAATAACCAAGCCGGCGATTCACGTTGGACCGCTCTTCCAACCTCCATTCCGAATCGAACCATTCTGGATCGATATCGAAGGAGTACCCAGGCTCGCCATCCTTCAGAAGCGTCACCGTATTCAAAATCAAATTGGCTTCGACTTCGGTCTTCGCGTTCTTCAGGGTCTGGCAAATTGTTTCTTGCGGGTCAGCCGCTCCATTTAAAGCTAGGAACTCGGCCGCCCGAACGCGGACCAGATTGTCTTCATCCGTTCTGGCCATCGCTTTCGCGGGCTCTTCGAATTCGCTAGCCTCTTTCCCAAACGAGCTACACGCAATCAACGCCCAATAGCGAGCGGCCGGATCCTTCGAGGATAGAGCCTTTCCTATTTTGCCCCTCGCTCTCGAAAATGGCAGTAGGCTCAAGTCCGCGGTATCCACCAGTTTCTGGATACGCTTCCGATTCGTTTGTCCGTATTCTACAGGGTTGCCCATGGCCTCGGCAAGCATCACCGGTTCCGGAAGAAAGCTCAAATCAGGCAATGACTTGACTTTCCGGGCCAATCGTCGACGCAGATCCTTCAATACGCCGGCTTTTTCCGGATTTCCACTGAGGTCATTGACCTCATGCGGATCCGCTTCGATATCGAATAGAGCCTCTACCGGACGGGCCTCGAAAAACTGGCGTTGGGCGGCGTTCAACTTGCCGGCGTTATACATGTCCCTCCACTCTTCGTATGCCAGCATACGGTAGCGGTACTGATTGAAAAGCCCATCGAAATTGAACGGCTGGTAGTTACGAATATACTTGTATTTCCCTTTTCGGTACGTCCTTACCAAGTCGTATTTCTCATCAAATCGATCCGCATATCCGAAAGCCTCATCGCGATTGGCTAAATCCGCAGCGGAAACCCCTTTTCCCAAGAAAGGCTTTCCGTCCATTGTCTTCGGAACGTCAACGCCGGCCAGATTCAGAACGGTTGGACCGAAATCCACAAAACTGACAAATCCATCAACACTCGTACCCGGTGAGGCCGGCAATAGGCGCCGCCACTTTTCCGGGGCATACACGACCAATGGAACGTTCAATCCGCTTTCATAGGCGTAACCCTTTCCACGAGGAAGCACCCCTCCGTGATCCCCATAATAGAAGATGATCGTATCCTCAGCCAAGCCGTCGTTCTTCAGGGCTTTTAAGAAATCACCCATCTGGGCGTCCACTTCGCGATGATGGTCCTGAAACTTGGCGTAAGTATAACGAAAAGTCGGCGTATTGGGATGATAAGGGAAAACTTCGATCGAATCGGCATCGGTAACTGTGGCGTTCTCAGCCATGAACGCTTTCGTGAAGTGAAGCTGCCCTTCATGGGTACGGCCAAAATTCTGCACATGGAAAAAGGGCTGTCCTGGCTGACGGTTCCGGTAGCTTGCTTTATTGGAGGACTCGTTCCACATCCCTTTATCCCTTAGATTGTAATCGGTTTTGCTATTGTTGGTCGTGTAGTAGCCTGCTTCCCGCAAATAGTAGGGAAACATTCGTAGTCCATCCGGCATGGGAGCCAACGCCGACCGCCTATGGTACTGGGCCGCAACCCTCGGCGCATAAGCGCCCGTGATCAACGTGCTACGAGCTACCGAACAAACGGGAGCGTTGGAAAAAGCGTTATGGAAAACAAGCCCGCCATCAGCTAGTTTCTCGATGTTCGGCATCGGAGCCCCGCCATTCTGGTAGAGACGCAGCCAATGCTTTGAATTGTCCTCAGATACAATCCAAACGATATTCGGGCGATCGCTAGCAGCGTTCAACATGGCTGCTGCCAGAACTGAGAATAGAATGGGGACGAATTTCATGCCCAAGCGATTAGGGGCTAATTGCATTGCTGTCCACTTGAATGTCCAAACAATCTCCCCATCCACAAATTGAACTCGAAATGAGCAAACGCTACAAGATCTCCCACCTCGCCGATATCGAACCGACACCCTGCCCATGCGGATTCGCTCGTCGAGCTTTCATGGACGATGACAACACTATCGCCTCCCTCCACCTAGTTGAAATCAAGAAAGACTCCGAGACCCACTATCACAAAACAACGACGGAGATCTACTTGATTCTCGAAGGAGAAGGCCACATCGAACTCGATGGCGAAAGCATACCCGTCAAGCCCTTGACCACCGTAATGATCAAGCCAGGTTGCCGGCATCGCGCCGTGGGAAACATGAAGATCATCAACGTCCCCATACCCAAATTCGACCCGGACGACGAGTGGTTGGATTGAGACGCAGCTCTACCGCTGTCTAAACTCGCGTCGCTCTTGCTCTGGCGAGTTCAGGCTGCCGCGAACCTGCCAAGCCGATGGCGTTCGGGCATTCTGGAATATCCGTTCGAATGTCTCCACCATCTCCGAGCGCCGCTTGGCCAGGTCGTTTTCTTCAGCCGGATCTTGGGTTACGTCATAGATCTCAATCGGGCCCGTCAACATAGGGCGCCGAACCGCTTTCCATTTTCCCATGCGGAGAGCTTGCTTAGAACCTTGCTCATAAAATTCCCAATACAAATATTCGTGTTTGGTTTGCTCGGAATCATTTCCTAACAGCGTAGGCAGAAAACTGATGCCATTCGTTGGAATCTCCACTTCATCGCCGGCAATATCCACCGCAGTAGCCATGAAATCCACTTGACCGCTCACCAAAGAACTCGTGGTTCCGGGCCCGATCTTCCCCTTCCATTGAACGATGAGCGGCACGCGAATACCGCCATCATACAAAGCCCGCTTTATTCCTGACAAGGGTCCATTCGCATCGAAGAAGCGCGGGTCATTCCCTGCTTCACTATGGGGCCCATTGTCTGAAGTGAAGAAAATGACCGTATCCTCAATCAAGCCATGATCTTCAAGCCGCTCTACGACCTTCCCCACCATCATATCCAAGTAGGTTACCATCGCTGCCTGCCCCTTATTCTGTTTCGTCCAAGGTTTATTCTCGTAAATACCGAAATCCGGCACTGCCGTCCCGTCACCCGTCTCATTCCACGCCTCATTGTTGGCATGCGGCAACGTGTAGGAAAGATAGAGGAAGAAGGGCTCGTCTTTCTTTCGGTCGATGAATCCCAGCGTCTCGTCGATCATCAGAGCTGGCGTGTACTCAACTTGTTCGGAAGCGATTCCTTGGCCCCAATGTCCTTCATTGGGCACCACATTCTTCAAAGGAATGCGATCTTCATTTCGAATCAGAAATGTCGGGTAAAACAAGTGAGCATGATGCTGATCCAAGTAGCCAAAAAAGTAGTCGAAGCCCTGGTTTGTCGGCATGCCCGACGTGCCTTCATGTCCCAATCCCCACTTTCCGACCTGCCCTGTGGCGTAGCCCTCCGCTTTTAAAAGCTCCGCTACGGTGATGTCCTCCGGTCGAAGATTGTTTTTACCATTGCCACGAATGTAGCAATGCCCTGTGTCCAATCCAGTCATCAACACGCATCGCGACGGGGCACACACGGTAGAACCTGAATAGAAATCGGTAAACCGCATTCCGTTCTCCGCCAGCCTATCGATATGCGGCGTCTTGATGAGCTCCTGCCCATAGCAGCCTAGATCGCCGTAACCGAGATCATCTGCCATAATGAAAAT
>JAYZHU010000003.1:0-5791 GCA_036166175.1 Verrucomicrobiota bacterium
GAATCTGGATGGCGTAACAAGAAATGCGGCGGAATTGAAGCCCATTAGGTTTCGAGAGATTCTTCCGAACATGATCGAGCAACTGAAGATCAACAGGAAGATCATCGCTTTCGATCCGGATTGCGGTCCGGATTCGATTCCCGATGGCAATGTGGACCCGTCTGCGCTGTTTTCAATTCTTGAAAAGATGGAAATGAAAACGCATCTCAAAGAAGCCCAGAAACGTTATGCTCAAGGCGAATTAGCCTTATAGGTTGTTGGTTTCGGTGTCCCGTGTTCGTTGCAGGATTTTTCATTATAGGAAAACCGAGAAGAGATTCCCCCGGAATCAGAAATGCTCGGGGCGGCGTCGATGATAGCTAAGAATGGTGCCAAGGGGCAGATTTGAACTGCCGACCAAGAGCTTATGAGTCTCCTGCTCTACCACTGAGCTACCCTGGCGACTGAATAGAAGGGAGGAAAGTTGGAGCGGAATCTAAGTCAAGTCCCGTTTCGGATTACTCCGTTCTAGAATCCGAGGGGAATTTTTCAATTTGTTCGAGGGCTTCTCAAGGACCGTTTTCCTTATTAAGCCTTTCCAAACATTTCTTTGCGTTCGGCTCTCTTGAGTAGTCTTTGGAAATTGTCCGGTGCCATTACTCGTATACCAGCGGCAATACGCTCGGCCTTAGTTTATTAGGGTGATGGAAAGCGACGATGGAAAGGGGGCAGTGTTACATTCATATTGCAAAATCGGGTTTCGCGATCCGATTTGCTCATTCGAATGAATTTGCCCTTAGGCAAGCTTTGAAGAAAACGCCTACCATAGGATTTGGTGAGTATACGCGAATCGAGGATCGATATGATCCCCTTATCATCCTTTTTTCTGATTAGGCGGCCAATGCCTTGGCGGAACTTTATAAGAGCGTCGGGCAAAGTCAGTTCCGCGAATGGGCTCCCTCCATTTTCCTTAATATACTCGGATTTCGCTTCCGTGATCGGATGGGTCGGCACATCGAATGGAAGCTTGGCGATAACCACCTGCGAGAGAGAGCTGCCAGGAACGTCCACTCCCGTCCAAAAGCTGTCTGTTCCGAAAAGTACACCGTTACCGGATTCCCGAAAGCGGTTCGCCATTTCAGAACGGCTCATGCCATCCCCTTGGGAAAAGAACTCGCGACCGGAGCGAGTGATTCGATTTTCGAGAGCGTCTCCTGCTTTGCGAAGATCAGAATAGCTGGTAAACAAGGCTAGTGTGCCGCCAATGTTTTTGTTAATGCAGAACCAAAGATAGTCTATAACCGCTTCGATGGATTGGTTCGAATTCTCGGCTGTGGGCGAGGGGATATCGCTGGCGACATATATCCGGGTATTGCTTTCATAATCGAAAGGGGATTCGACGAGTTCGGCTCGCTCGCCTTCCGCCCCAATCCGCTTTTGAAATGGATGCAGGTCCTTTGCGATAGACAAGGTAGCGCTCGTTAGGATAACGGATCTACTATCGGAAAAAAGGGCTTCTTTGAGGTAGGGGGCTACGTTGACGGGCGCCGTTCTAAGCGTGACTGCCTGCTTTCGTCGACCCGTTCTCTCAATCCAATGTACGTGGTCTTCTTCAGCGAGATCGACAAACTGCCTTATCCCGGAGTAGTAGCCGTGTATTCGAGCCCGTTGATCCTTTATTTCGTCATGCATCGGACCATCCTCAACCCTAGATAGAACGGTATCCATTATTTGGATGACAGCCTTTAGTGGAGGGAGTGACGAGGCATCAGTCCAATCAGGCTCCGATATCCGGGCGATTGGCCTCTTTTCGAGGCGAGTAGCGGCCAGGTAGCTAAAGAATTCCTGGGACGCTTCTTGAGCCTCGACGATTTGCTGCAACTGCTTGGGATGGCACCATTTTCGGACGATGCCGGATTTCCGCTTCGGATTGAATAAGCCTTTCAGTTGCCGGTCCAAACCATAGGAGCTGATTCGAGACCCAAAGTGTTCGGTTGCCACATCAGCGGCGGTATGGGCTTCGTCCACAACCAGAAAGTCGTCGGGAAGCAAAATTCCTTTTGCATTGGGGGATAGGCCGCCAGCATTTATCAGGGCGAACAGCAGGCTATGGTTCACGACGACAACCTGAGCTTTTCGCATTTCGACACGCGATTTTTGGTAGTAGCAGGTTCGCGGATCGCAGTTCTTTCGGTTGCAGGCGGAACCTTCGGCGTTAACCATTTCCCAAACATCGAAATTGGGAGCCGGATCAAGCTCTTGTCTCAAACCGGTGTCGGTTGAGATCGACCATTTTTGAATTCGGTGGAGTTCATCAAGTTCTTCGTTCGGAAATAATTCGGTTTTGTTGGTTATGGCATTAGCTAGACGAGTGGGGCAGAGGTAATTCCCTTTGCCAACGAGAACTACGGAATTGAATTCCGAATACGGTTCCAGTTCGGGGATGGCCTCAAATAGGCGGCGACAGATGGCAAGGTCATTTTCTTCGATTTGCTCCTGAAGGGAAATTGTATTAGATGAAACAATACAAGGGCGTTTACTCTCTGAAGAATGAATGATTCCCGGTATTAGGTAGGCGAGACTTTTTCCAACCCCGGTACCTGCTTCGAAGATCAAAGGCGAGTCATTCGACATTGATTTGCAAACGGCTCTAGCCATTTGCGCCTGTTGGGGCCTGTGTTCAAGATCCAAGGCGGTCTGCAGCCAGCCAGATGGCTCGAATATTCGGGAAACAAGAGATCCCAGCGTCTTTGAGGAGTATCGGCTTTCGGCTCCGTCGTTGGGCGATATCATACTTGACTGAATACCATGTTAAGTCGCGGCAACCGTTTAGTCATTCGTTTTCAGTTCTCGAACTTCGAATCAAAAGCGCCCCTTACGAAATCTATGAGATGTATACGTGATCGCCCTCGGTTGTGAGATCGAAGAGTTCAATCATTTCCGTGTTGAGAAGTTGGATGCAGCCGCCGCTGGATGGTTGGCCAATCTTATCCTCATGATTCGTGCCGTGGAAGTAGATATAGCGGTCGTGGCTATCATGGCTGTGTCCTTGATTGTAGCCGGGCTCCAAGCCGGAGAGCCAGAGGATGCGAGAGGTGATCAGATTCGGTTCCTGCTCGTTTGGATCTAGCTCAGCGTATTGCTTGGCAATGGGAACTCTCCCTTTGAATACGGTTCCGACGCGACTTCCCTCTCCAATTTTTTCCTGGATGCAATGTAGTCCCATCGGGGTCCCATTGGAACCTTCCTTATTAGAGGGCGGTTTTACGCCGGTCGATACTCGGAAAGTTCGAGTCAGGGGATCGTAGTCGCAATCAAGCCAGCAGATCTGTCGCTCGATAGAAACGAAGAGTCTTCGCACTGAGGGCTTGATATTCAAGGACCGGGCCTTATGCGTGTAGCGCTCTTTAAATTCGGAGAGCATTTCTTATTTCAATTGAACTGGAGGCGAATGCGCGATTTCGAAGTCTAGATTCGACATCCATCTTGAAGCAAGCTACACAAGTATAGGGATAACACAATAGTTTAGGATGCATTTCAGTGGCATATAAAGTTGGCATAGTTGGGGCTACCGGGGCGGTTGGCGCTGAGTTGCTGACCCTTTTGGAAAAGCGGAACTTTCCCGTTTCCGAATTGAGGCTTTTGGCTTCCAGTCGCTCTGCTGGCAAGAAAGTTGAAGCGTTGGGAGCGGTCCACACGGTTGAGGAAGCAAAAGCTAGCGCTTTCGATGGGCTGGATTTTGCCATTTTCTCTGCAAATGGAACGCTTTCCAAAGAGCTTTGCCCTTTGGCGGCAAAAGCTGGAGCAGTGGCGATCGACAACAGCTCGGCCTTTCGAATGGATCCCGACGTGCCCCTTGTCGTCCCGGAGATTAACTCGGAAGCGGCCAAAAGCCATCGCGGGATTATCGCTAATCCGAATTGCACGACCGCTATCGCATTGATGGCTACGTACCCGCTTCATCAGAAGTTCGGCTTGAAGCGCATGATTTCATCTACCTACCAGGCGGTTAGTGGCAGCGGGTTGGCCGCCATGGAAGAACTGGAACGCCAAATGGGTCAGCTCTCCCGCGGTGAAGACCCAAAGGTGGAAGCGTATCCTTACCAAATCGCGATGAATGCTCTGCCTCACGTGGATGCCTTCCTTGATAACGGCTACACGAAGGAGGAAATGAAAATGGTAAACGAAAGCCGCAAGATTATGGGTATTCCCGATCTTATAGCATCCTGCACCTGTGTCCGTGTTCCCGTGATGCGCTCGCACTCCGTATCCGTTGACGCCGAGTTCGCAGACCCTGTGGATGTCGATGCTGCCCGCTCAGCTGTAGATTCGGCACATGGGATCGATTTGGTAGACGATCCTGGCAATTTATCCTACCCTATGCCGCTTGATTTCGCGAATAGGGAAAACTGTGGTGTGGGACGCATTCGCAAGGGTTTGGCTTTCGAAAATGGATTGAGCTTCTGGGTGGTAGGGGACCAGCTTTGGAAAGGCGCGGCTTTGAATGCCATCCAAATCGCGGAATGCTTGCTTGAGTGAGTGAGCGGTTTTCTTTTCCTAGGTAGTAACTAGTTTGTTATCAATGAGGTTTCTGAATAGAGCGAAGTTGGGTTGGGCAGGTCGCCGATTTCATGAACTGTCACGATTACGGATCGGGACCGTTTCGTTAATTTTTTTGCTCATCCCGAATCTTTTGGCCCAAACGGAAATTGGCCCTTACGCGACCGAAGCGGATTTGGGGGCATTGATTGGGCAGAAAGCCAAAGTCGAAGGGGTTTTCCATAAGGATGCTTTCAATGCTCCAGCGCTTGTAATTACGGGCCGGGTTTTTTATTTGCTGGAAAATCCGCCGAATAGTAGGGGCTATTCGTTTCCTCAATCCAGCAGCTATGCAACGGTAACAGGCACCCTTTATCTCTACGACGGCAATATCCAATATAATGATCTCTACGATAGAATCGGCCGGCGTTACTACTTTTTTAGCTTGGGGGCAGCGGAGATCGAGTTCGGGGATCCATTGAGAAATCGAGGAGATTCAAATCCGGTGGCTCCCCGGCAATCGAATTAGATTGGACTCAGGGAGCGGTTAGACCTAGCTGAAAGATCGGACCGCTTTATTGAAACCTCTATCCGAGACGGCGCAGGAATTGAGAAGGACAGTGAGCAAGCTGCTTTATGGTTCAACCTAGCCGCTAGGCAGGGAGATGGTAGTTCTGCTTTATACCTATCGCAGATGTACCTGAACGGCGAGGGGATAGAACAGGATAGAGTTGTTGCAAACGTCTGGGCCACCGTGGCCTTTGCTAAACGCATTGAAGGCGCGGGTGAGATTTTACTTATGCTCAACAAGGAACTGACCGAGGAAGAGATCGATCAGTCGATACAGATACTCACTGAGATTAACAAGAAGCACCCAGAGATGCTGGGCGGATAGTAGACCAGATCTAGCTGCCTTCCCCTAAATACTTAAGAACTATCCGCCTCTCGCCGCTAATAGTCTCCTCCCCAAACTGGACCAGTAACGCATCTTTGCCAGCGTACGTTCAAGAGGAGCCATCGATTACGTTTAGAAAAAATTTCCCATCCCCTAGATCAGCTTGTAAAGAATAGGAGATATGCTCTCCGTCTCCATGGGATGAAACCCATACGGTGTTTCCCTCCTGTCTAGTCTCTATGTCTCCGAAGTAGCGGTTGCTGTTCTGCGCGTTGAGAAGGTCCACGGATTGAATGATGACTCCGCGGTCGCTTACCCATCCCACAAAATCCTTGATGATGCGTGGATGCACGAAAGGTGCCTTGCTGAAGCTAGGTA
>JAYZHU010000004.1:0-6738 GCA_036166175.1 Verrucomicrobiota bacterium
CCAGCCAATTTTTTCTTCAAGTAGGAGAAGGGTTCTTCTACGTCGTAGACGCTCTGGTTTTCTCTCATAGACACGAAGCTTTGGCGTGATCATTCACGACTGAAAACTACTCCCCTGCCATCTCTTAATTCTCACTAGATGGTGGCAAAACCGCCGCATCGCCTCCTTTGTCGATTTGATCTCAGCCAAGAATTTCGTTTATCACTTTTCCATGCACATCGGTTAACCGGTATTGGCGACCTTGATACTTGTAGATGAGAGCTTCATGGTCGATGCCGAGTTGCTGGAGGATGGTGGCTTGGATATCGTGAATGTGCACACCGCCTTCAGCGATATTGAACCCAAAGTCGTCGGAAGCGCCGTGAATATGCCCCTTCTTGATGCCGGCGCCCGCCATCCATAGGGAAAAGGTCTTTCCGTGGTGGTCCCGACCATAGGCGTCGGGTTTTGGATCTCCTTGACCGTAGACCGTGCGGCCAAACTCGCCGCCCCAAATGACGAGGGTGTCGTCGAGCAAGCCTCGGCGCTTCAGGTCCATGACTAAGGCCGCGCTCGCTTGATCCGTGTCCCGCGTGGAAACGGGAAGACGCTTGTGCAAACTGCCGTGATGGTCCCAACCGCGATGGTAGAGTTGCACGAAGCGAACACCTCGTTCGCTGAGGCGTCGGGCCATGAGGCAGTTGGCTGCGTAGGTTCCGGGAGTCTTAGCATCGTCACCATAAAGCTGGTACGTCGATTCGGGCTCGTCGCTGAGATCGGCGAGATCGGGAACGCTGGTCTGCATGCGATAGGCCATCTCGTACTGGGCACTGCGCGACTCGATTTCCGGATCGCCTACGCGTTCTTGATTTCGCGAGTTGAGTGTCTCCAGGCTATCGAGGAAGGCGCGTCGACGCTTTAGTCCAAATCCAGGCGGGTTACGCAGATAGAGCACGGGATCGTCGCCCCCCCGGAATTGGACGCCTTGGTGCTTGCTGGAAAGGAAGCCGGCACCCCAGAGACGCGAGAGGAGCCCTTGGCCGGCAGAGCCTTCACTGGCCACCGAATTCATGACCACGAAGGACGGGAGATTGTTGTTCTCGGTCCCGAGGCCATAGTCCACCCATGCTCCCATACTAGGTCGACCGGGCTGCTGACTTCCGGTTTGTAAGAAGGTGATAGCTGGGTCGTGATTGATGGCTTCGCTGTGGACCGTGCGGATGAGGCAGATCTCGTCGGCGATCTTCTTGGTCCAGGTCAGCAGTTCGCTCAGTTCCATCCCGCATTGCCCGGCCGGTTCGAAGGCGTACTTGCTGGGGACGACGACAAAGCGATCTTGGTTGGATACCATGCCAGTGACTCGCTGGCCGCCGAACACGGACTCAGGCACGTCCTGGCCGAATCGAGTTGCGATTTGAGGCTTGGGATCGAACAAATCGAGATGAGAAGGGCCGCCGGATTGGAAAAGGAAGATGACCCGCTTGGCCTTAGCTTCATGCTTGGAGGTGTAGGACAACTTAGCGGCACCGTATCCATTATTCGCGAATATCGACCCGAGAGCGGCCGAACCGACGCCGTAGGCCATTTTCGTCAGGAAATCGCGACGGGAGCTTGGCTGAGAGTAGTTATGGCAGTCGTGCATGGTCTGAATAAATGTAGGAGCGGCTTTAGGCCGCAATATTGAAGCTATTCGATCGCGGCGTTAAGCCGCTCCTAATAAAAAGGGTTTTCAGCAATTAGGTTCCTTTTCATCCTTTGGTTAGCGATTCATCGAGGTTGAGGATTAGACTCATGACCGCGGTGTAGGCCGCCAATTTCGTCGCTTCGTGCTCGGAGGAATGCGAGTGTCTCCCCACGGTGAGATAGGCCTCCGCCTCTTCAGGGGCTGCTTCAAAAGAGGCTTCCATTTCCAGCAAGGCGACCAGCAGGGTATCCAGTTCTTTGTCGTCGGGACTGCGACCGGTCGCCTGCTGGAAGGCTTGGGATAGCCTGGCACTGTCTGAACCGCTGTCGCTTCCTAGGATAGTTTCCGCGAGGACTCGAGCGGATTCAACGAAGATAGGGGCGTTCATGACGGCCAGCGCTTGGATTGGCGTATTGGTGCGGGAACGCCGAACGGAACACACTTCGCGGTCAGGTGTATCGAAGGTGGTCATCAGAGGATGGGGTACCGTTCGCTTCCAAAAGGTGTAGAGACTGCGGCGGTAAATATCTGAGCCCTCGCTTTCGATCCACTTTGTGCTCGGGTAGTTGGCACCGACGACTGTGTTGTCGTAGAAACCCTCTGGTTGGTAGGGACGAACACTGGGGCCGCCGATCTGGTCATCGAGGAGTCCGGAGATTGCTAAGGCCTGGTCGCGAATGGACTCTGCAGGTAGTCGCAGGCGGGGACCCCGAGCGAGTAGACGGTTCTCCGGATCATTTAGCTGCATATCAGGTGAGATAGTTGAATCCTGACGATAGGCCTTGGATAATGCGATCTGCTTCAAGAGAGCTTTAACGTCCCAACCGGACTCCTGGAACTCGACTGCCAGCCAATCGAGCAATTCGGGATGACTTGGGTACTCGGATTGAATGCCGAAGTCTTCGGAGGTTTTCACCAGCCCGACACCGAAGAATTGCTGCCAGAAGCGATTGACCACCACGCGAGCAGTGAGGGGCTGATTCGGTTGGGTAAGCCATTGGGCGAGTCCGAGACGGTTGAGTGGCGCGTTATCCGGCCATGGAGCAATCCAGTCTTCGGGGACTCCAGGGCCTACTTTTCCCCCGCGGGCATCGTATTGGCCACGAGTCAATATGTAGGCATCCCGGCTTTCCTCCCGCTCCTGCATGATCATCGTAGTAGGAACTTCCCGATCTAGCTTGAGTAGCGCTGCCTGGGTTTGATCTCGAATCGACTGAAGACGTGTCCATTCCGTATCCGAATTTTGGGTTAAGGCGGCGGAAAGAATCCACTTTTGCTCACGAGAGGTAAGGCTCCCTGCCTTGTCGGCAAGGTAGATGAGGGCTTGGTATTCGAAGAGGTTGCGAATTTCGGCCTGGCTCAGGGCTTTGTCGAATTGCTGGATCTCGTCGAGTGATCCGATGAAACGACCGCCGTCGGGAAATTTGTCGAAGCCAATATATGTTGGTCGATCCATTTTGCTGGGAAAGTCTTGCATGCCATCGTGGCGGACAAGAGTTCGAACTTCTTCTCCGTCGATGTGGACTCTGAAGCGGGATGCGGGCGTGTAGGCGTTGTCTTCCTCTTTCCTGCCAGTGAAGCTAACGGAAACATGCCGCCACTCGTTGGGTTGCAGGGAAACAGACTTGGTCCGCAAGACAGCCGCGTAGGCAGGGTAGCGTTTGGAGAAGGCGATCTCGATCTCGCCATCGACCAGGCGAATATCCCATCCGTATCCATAATTCGAACTGCTGGGCTCGGCTTCGAAGGAACTGTTGGAAAGCAGGGGAACGTCGTTGGAATCGTTTTCATCGGGACGCGCCCAGAATGCCAGCGTGAATGCGTGGGTCTTCTTTTCGAGCTTGATGGTATCCGCTTTGATCTCTCCGGTTGATTGATCCGCGGAAGAAAGAAAGGCATTATCAATGATTCCCTTAGATGTGAGGAAATCGTCACTACTTGCGAATTCCAGTATTTCCGCGTCTGCCTTGTCGGTGAATCCGATGTGCCAGACGTGCTCGGGAATAGTGTCGCTCAGGCTTGCGAGGCGTTTTGCCGCATCTTGAATTGTATCGTTCGTTACTCCGCGACCCCTGAGATAACGCTGTTGGCTGGCATCGATGCCTTTCAAAGTGGTTTCCAGGGATTCCAGTTGGCTCTGCTGTTTGCGAGTGGGTGATGAGATCATGGGTACGGCATTGGCGACCCGTCCATCCTCTCCGAATTCCGTGACGTTATTGAAAAAAGCGAATAGCCGATAGTAGTCCTCCTGGGTCATCGGATCGTATTTGTGATCGTGGCACCGAGCGCACTCAGCAGTGAGCCCGAGCCAGACCATGCTGACGGTGCGGACGCGATCGGCCACGTATTCGACCAAGTATTCCTCCTCGATAATGCCGCCCTCGGAATTGATACCATGGTTGCGACTAAATCCAGTGGCGATCAATTGATCGAGGGAGGGATCGGGCAGCAAGTCCCCGGCGAGCTGTTCCCTGATGAACTGGTCGTAGGGAATGTTGGCGTTGAAGGCATCTATGATCCAATCCCGCCACCGCCACATGCTGCGCGACGAGTCGTTGTTAAAGCCGTGAGTATCCGCATAGCGGGAGGCATCCATCCAATCGGCGGCCAGCCGCTCGCCGAAGTGCGGCGATTCGAGCAGCCGGTCTACAGCTTCTTCGTAAGCTTCTTCACCGTTTTGGGACACAGCCTCCTTGAAAGTATTTAATTCCTCAATCGTTGGGGGAAGACCGGTCAGATCGAAACTCGCTCGCCGGAGCCAGGTCCCCGAAGCCGCTTCAGGCGAGAATTCGAGTCCCTCTTCCTGGAGACGCTCGCCAATAAAGTGGTCGATAGGATTGGACTTCGAAGCATCGATCTCAGGCTTTTCCGGTGGAACGAAAGCCCAATGCTTATCGTACGCGGCGCCTTGTTCTATCCAGAGCCGCAAGGTTTCCCGCTGCTCGTCAGTCAAAGCCCTATTCGATTGGGGAGGAGGCATTTGCTCGTCCTCAAAGGTGCTAGTGATCCTCAGGTAGAGCTCGCTTTCCTCCGGATCGCCCGGGACCAAGGCCACGTAGCCGCCCAGATCTTGCGTTGCTCCATCGAAGGTGTCCAAACGCAGATTGGCTTCTCGTTGGTCGGCGTCCTGCCCGTGGCAGTGAAAGCAGTTGTCCGACAGGATCGGGCGCACGTCCAAGTTGAACGAGAGCTTCGCGTCCTCCCGAGCCACACTGGATAGCGACAAGCTCGCCCCAGCGAGCAGCAGAAGAACGCTCGGGGAGGGTATAGAGATGCTCAGTCTAAAGGGGCTTGTACTTCGAAATCGGATTGCGATCAGGATGTTTCGATTAAGGTTCAATACTTTGGGGAGCGATTCTGTTTTAAGATTGGGAAAAGTCCGTTCGGTCTACAACCATTTAGTCAAAGCTGTAATGGGTATAAATCGCCCCATTTTCACTTTTTTGATTTTCCTTTAGTGAGGTTTTGTCCGCCAGAACGTCGTAATCATCGAGGGGGTCTCTCGAATGACTGAGGATGAAAGATTTTTCCACTGCAAACGGCGCCCGGCGGCGGTTTTTGCGGTTGGGGGTGTTTTTGTCTATGGCCGCGTTTATTCGAGCTGGAGCGTACGCATCCGAGAAAAAAGCGGAGCGGCGTTACTTCAATATCCCTAATGGAGAGGCGATCGAGTCGCTCAAGCTCTTCGCCAATGACTGGGACAAGTTGGCCGCTACGCGGTGGTTAACTGAAAAATAGACCGTGCAAATCTAACCTTCATGGTTAGGTTTGGTCGGTTGCTATGCTCAAAAGGTCGCTATACCCCCGCGCAAATGAAGGTCGTGAGAAGATCTTGGCGGCGGCTTTGCAGCGCGTGGCCATCCCACTGCTTGTAATTGGCCTATTGGCCTTGAGCGCGGGCTGCGCGAAGACCGATACTCAACTGCGCGTCGGGGCCCATTCTATTGATATTCCTCCCCAAAAGCTTCCGGCTATCCGCAATGGCGGATTCCTGCATGATCCCCAGAGACGTCTGTAACGAAGCGAAGGAAATGGCTCATCAGGAAACGGGCATATCCGTTGATCGCATCCTCATCTCCTCAACCCATACTCACAATGCCCCCAGCGTTATGGACATGTGCCTGGGCGCGAATAGCGATCCTGACTATGAAGCCTTTCTGCCGCCTAGGATCGCCGAGGGAATCGCCCGGGCCTACTCCAATTTAGAACCGGCCCGCATTGGCTGGACGGTTGTCGACGCGCCAGACCATACCCATTGCCGGCGCTGGTTGAAGCATCCGGACAAGTACGCCGACGATCCTTTCGGCGAGAAGACGGTTCGAGCCATGATGCATCCAGGGTATCAGAATCCTGACTACATTGGCGAAGCGGGACCTGTCGATTCTGGCCTAACCCTACTCAGCATTCAATCCGAGGAGGGGAAGCGTCCTATTGGTCTGCTTGCCAATTACTCCATGCACTACTTCGGCGCGCGGGGAGGATTTTCTGCTGACTACTACGGATTGTTTTGCGAATTGATGGAAGTGAAGATCGGTTCTGCGGATTCGGAAAATGTTCCCTACGTGGCCGCTATGTCGCAAGGCACCTCGGGGGACCTTCACTGGATGGATTATTCCAAGCCAAAGAAAGAAAACTACGGAATCGAACAGTACACCGAAGAGCTGGTTGATATCGCTTACAACGCGTATAGAAATATAAACTACTTATCTGAAACACCAGAACTCGGAATGGCCGAAACAACGATCACCCTGAAACGCCGCTCAGTTGGGCAGGAGCGCGTAGCTTGGGCGAAAGAGATGAATGCGAAACGCGGTGATCGTCGCCCTGAGAATCGCCCCGAAGTTTATGCCGAGCAGGTGACGTGGTTTCTCGATAATCCAGAAGAGGATCTGATTCTTCAGGCGATTCGTATTGGCGACCTCGGCATCGCGGCGATGCCTAACGAGGTCTATGGTATCACCGGTCTTAAACTGAAGGCCCAGAGCCCGTTCAAAGCTACGTTTAATGTGGAGCTTGCCAATGGCGCGGCCGGATACATCCCGCCACCAGAACAGCACTACCTCGGCGGATACACA
>JAYZHU010000005.1:0-5895 GCA_036166175.1 Verrucomicrobiota bacterium
TTGAGCAGGGAAAAGGGCTCGAATTCGTTCAATCGATGAACGCCCAACAGCAATCGAAGGCCATCATTCAATCGGACAAGACCCGAAACAACAATCTGACCGAAGCCTTTAAGGACAATGTATCCCTCGACTTTGCTGGTATACCTGGATCGGAGCTAAACGCCGAGCAGCGGAGTCAGCTCATCGATCTCGTCGGACTCTACGTGAACAACTTAAAAGAGGGCCACGCCCGAGTTCGTATGGAAGAAGTCGAAGCCCACCTAAACCGCACCCATTTCGCCTGGATTGGCGATACCAGCGACGATGCCGTCTTCTACTACCGCATCCACAGCCCCGTAATTCTCATCGAATTCGATCACCAAGAGCCCGTCGGCATGCGCCAATACTATCCCGACCGCCGCCCTAACCGCCAACACGTGCACGTCGTCATCCGCACCCCCAATGGCAATGACTACGGTAAGGATCTGCTAAGGCAACATTACGAAAAGCATAAGCATTGAGGGTAGCGGCCGATCTCCGAGCGCCCACGGTTCGTACCCCAGGGAATATGGTGGCCGCTCGGAGATCGGTCACTACCAAAATCCATAATCGGAATCCCTTCGCGTTCTTGGCGATCATTGCAGTTAAGAATTTCTAGTCCTCAAATATCAGGGTAAACACCCGATTTTATCCAGACGCCCACGCTATTAAGAGAGTAATTAGCGCAAACCTGTTAAGGTAACCTTAAACTTTTGTATTAGTTTTTAAGTAACTGATAGTGAGTTGTTTATGCAACCCACTGTTAGTAGTGGATACTAACTGTAAAAATACCTTGCAAATGAATCAATATGGTTGTCTCGGAGTGCAATTCCCACTTTGACAGACAAGGCACGGAAAGTGCCTTTACGATGAAAACAGTCCAACCCATGTGAAAAAATTACTTTTAGCCCTTGTAATGACCTTATTCTACACTGTATCCGCACAAACGATAATGCAGCTTACCCCATCCGGAACAACTATTGTAGATACCTGCTATATAAACGAGAACGGAACTGGACCAGGTAAGGGCAACGATCCAACTAGTAATCTGTGCAGATTGAATACTTACTTTCTACCAGGTCTCCCGGATATAGTTCCAACGGACCGCACTAACCTAGAAGGTGGAACTGGCTAAGACTGGTCGTCAGGCGGCTTAGCTAATTGGGATTAAGCGGTAATTCATTTTGGTGCCGGCGCTTTCGGTGGAAGCGAAGGCTCAATTGGTGCTTGGGCAATTGAAGGCACTTACAGTTTTACGTTTCCTTCCAAGAGCTTTTCCAGTTTAGATCTATGGAGAACTAGAACGTCTAGCGTCCCCGACACCGGCAGCAGCCTCGCCCTACTTGGACTTGGACTTCTCGGGTTCCTCAAGCGTCGCACGTAGTTAGCCAGTCAAACACCTTTTTTAAGTGAAGCCCGGAGTCGACTGCGGGCTTTTTTTGCGCCTAGCTGGGGCATGCGAACGAGTCTGTCTATTATAATAGTTGTCATTCACTTTCTCATTAGCCCCATCGTTCTGACCGCCGCCATCGATACCCAAATAATCGCCTATAAGAAGGTTGGCGGGACCAACGAAAGCCTGGCCTTGAAGCGCTATGGTCCCTCTGGCCAAGCCGAGGGAACCACTTTGCCTACCGCGATCTTCTTTTTCGGGGGTGGCTGGAATGGAGGCAACATTGGTCACTTTGAGCCCCAAGCAAGGCATCTAGCCGAGCGCGGCATGGTCGCCATCTGCGCCCAGTACCGGACGCGGAGCTCCCATGAGGTACCGCCCAACGTCTGTCTCATGGATGCCAAGAGCGCCATTCGCTACGTTCGGCAAAACGCCGAGGATCTGGGGATCGACCCTCATCGTCTAGCTGTTGGTGGCGGTTCCGCTGGCGGGCACTTGGCCGCGGCCACTACCTTCTGCGATGGCTTCAATACCGTCGGTGAGGACACCAAGATTTCCACTCGGGCAAATGCCTTGCTGCTCTTCAACCCCGTCATCGACAACGGCGTGAATGGCTACGGTCACGAGCGCGTGCGCGAGTTCTGGGAGGATTTCTCTCCATTGCACAACATCTCCTCTCCTCCCCCGACCCTGTTCCTGCTGGGCGACAACGACAATCTCATCCCCGTAGGTACAGGAGTCGCATTTCAAAAAGCCATCGAAGACGCCGGCGGTCGCTGCGATCTCCACATTTACCCAACCGGACAGCATGGCTTTTTTAACCGGGGCCGGCCCGCCGGCAATGGAAAAGAATACTACGAAGATTGCGTCCAGAAGATGGATGATTTTCTGGCGAGTTTGGGATTTTTGACGCCGGTTAGGTAGCGCGCCAAGCCCAACCCGGTGTTCTAAAGGTAGGGAGTACTGGCCCAGTCCTCCGATATTCAGTTGTGGAGGACCGAGCCGGTCCTCCCTTCCAGGATTCGGCTTTGTAAAAGGTAGCACAGGCATCCTGCCTGTACATAGGAACATAGGATTACAGGCAGGATGCCTGTGCTACTTCAATTCGCCGACCCTAAGAGCCGTACCCAAATTACTATTACTTCTCATAGACCCGTTTCAATCCCTCTCCGATCTCTGCGATCTCGAGCCCGCGAGAGCGGGCTGGCGATTAATCCATCAACCCCATCTCCCTTGACCGAATTTCAAACAGTTGCCAAAAACGTCGGCGTCAAAGAGTTTCGTTGAAATCCGGAATCTTAATCGCTTGTTTTTTAGCTAGACAGTCAGTAACCCTAAATTTCATGCAGAGTATAGGCGATCAGCTAGAGGAAGCCAGGAAGCGACGAGGTATCACGGTTCGAGAGGCCTCGGAGGCGACCAAGATTCGGGGCGAGTATCTCAACAATTTCGAAGGTAACTCCTTCGACATCAATCTGCCCGATATCTATATTCGCGGATTCCTGCGCTCCTACGCCAACTACCTGAAGATAAACGCTGATAAGATTCTCACTGATTACAATGCGCACCTATTGGGCGAGTCGAAACCGGCTCGCCGCGACAATCGCGAACTTCTAGGCCGTCTCGAACTCCAGCAAAAGCCGCTTCACGCCGATGACGCGAGCGGTGCCGGAGCCATAGACGACGAAGAGCTCGATAAAGCCGCCGAGCCAAAAGAGAGCATCCCGATCTGGGAGCGTCTCAATCTGGAAAAGGACGTAGCCATCAAGATCGGCATAGCTGGCGGGTTAGCCCTCTTGCTCGTCATTGCCATCATTTGGGGATTTCTAGCTTTCATGGGATCGGATGAACCGACGACCGATTCCAGTCTGGCGGAAACACCGACACCGGCTCAAGTGGCTAGTGACGCCACTCCATTCACGCTAATTGCCAATGACGACGTCCGGGTCGAGGTGAAGCAAGTCGACGGTGACCTGCCACTATTCTTCGCCGTACTCCCTCGCGGTCAGGAAAAAGAGCTCAGCGCCGCGGGAAGTATTCGCGTTACCTACAGCGATGCCGAGGCCCTCTCCATTCGCATCGGGACCAAAACCTACGCCATGCCGGCCGATCGCTCTTCAATGAGGACGACGCCATCTAGAGTTCTAGCAGACCAAGGGGATTCCAACTAGTCTCTCAAAGGCCTTGGCCCAACCGATCGGCGATAAGGCTCTCGCCCAGCGCTTCCAGCTAGCTGGATATTTGCGTTGAATCCCTTTCCGCCAACACCTAAATCACGCCCATGAGCAAACTCTCTGTCGCCATTGGCTCCGATCACGCCGGCTATACTTACAAACAGGCCATTATCGAACATCTCGCTGGCAAGGGCCACGAGGTAAAGGACTATGGCACGGCCTCAACGGAATCCTGCGACTATCCCGACTTCATTCGACCGGTTGCCGAAGCCGTGGCAGCAGGCGAATACGATCGCGGTATCGTACTCGGCGGCTCGGGAAATGGCGAGGCCATCACTGCCAACCGCGTACCCGGAATTCGCTGCGGCGTTTGCTGGAACGAGCAACTAGCCATCTGGAACCGTTCCCACAACGACGGAAATGTGCTATCTCTAGGAGAGCGGGCCGTAACCAAAGAAGACGCCTTGGCCATCGTGGACACCTGGCTGGCAACCGAATTCGAAGGCGGACGCCACATCCCCCGAATAGAAAAAATCGACGCCAAGCGGTACCCTTGATTAAAGGATGAAGTAGGAGGAAAAAAGTAAGAACTGCTTTCGAAATCCGAAGAAGACCCCTTGGCGAAACTTCATAATTATTAATTCAACAAATGATCTATCGGCGACTAGGGAAATCCGGGCTTAAGGTGAGTGCCTTGTCATTCGGCTCCTGGATCACCTTTGGCGAGCAGGTCAATAACGCGGTGGCCGAGTCCTGTTTGCGGACTGCCTATGACGCGGGCGTGAATTTCTTCGACAACGCCGAAGTCTATGCCAACGGCCAGTCCGAGCAGGTCATGGGCAGCATTCTTTCCAAGTTCGCTTGGGCTCGGGACACTTATCTGGTTTCCAGCAAAGTCTTTTGGGGCGGCGATCGTCCCAATCAAACCGGCTTGAGCAAAAAGCATGTCGTCGAAGCCTGCCACGCGGCGCTGAGACGATTACGGGTCGACTATCTCGATCTCTATTATTGCCATCGCCCCGATCCAGAAACGCCCATCGAAGAAACGGTTCGGGCTATGGATACCTTAGTTCAGCAAGGGAAGATTCTCTATTGGGGTACCTCGGAATGGAGCGCGGCATCGATCATGGAGGCCCACAGCATCGCCCGCCAATTCCACCTCACTCCGCCCTCCATGGAGCAGCCTCACTACAATATGGTGAAACGCCAACGGGTAGAAACCGAGTACGCTCCCTTGTACGAATCGATAGGACTGGGAACGACCATCTTTTCACCCCTGGCCTCGGGCATACTCACCGGCAAATACCGGGAAGAGATTCCTAGCGATAGCCGGCTATCCATCGAGAGACTGGACTTTCTGCGCGAACGTTGGGAACGCCTCAAAGAACACGGCTTCTTACCCGTTCTAGAAACCTTGGAGAGTCTGGCTCAGAAGATTGGAGCCACTCTTCCCCAGTTAGCGATCGCCTGGTGCTTGAAGAATCCGAACGTAAGCAGCGTCATCCTCGGGGCTTCCCGACTGGAGCAACTCGAGAATAATCTTGGAGCCCTGGACTTTCTCAATAGCCTCGACGACGAGTTGATGGACGACATCGAAGTGGCTCTAAGTCCAATCAAGGAGATCGATGTTTGAAAATCTGATGTGGGGCGCGCAGAGGGTTTGCCCACTTAATACTTTGCAAGTTTGTAGGAGCGGTTTTAACCTGAGGTACGGCTTCAAAAAGAAATCGCGGCACAAAGCCGCACCTACGATTTACCACAACTCACTTTTGAAACGGGCCCTGGCTCTCGCTCCGCTATTCACCTGCCTCGCCGGTTGTCTCAATTCAGAGCCTATGGCAAAAGATGTCATCACGCTAAAGATAGATACCCCATCGGCTGGTTGGAGGGCAGAGCCTCTTGAAGCTTGGGAAACAACCGATACCCTGTTTTGCCTGTTTCAGCTGTCGCCGCCGAAAGGTATGGCCGCTCAAGTTATCACTACAATTGAGTCCAAGATGCGACTCACCCATACTGAAAAGGCCATAAAGTTTGTCGTCCTGGGCAAAACCTGGAATTGGTCACCCAGCGAAGCCATATCCTTTCCCGAATCGCGAGATGCCTTTCTGGGCTCTTTACCCGAGGACGCATCCGGGGTTTAAATCGAACGAAACGACCCTTAGCTTCCCAGATCCAAAATGAGCTCCGTAATCGAAAATAAGGAGGTTTTCCCATTCACTCCCGACATCCTCTCCGAGCGAGACCTTCGTCTGAAAAATGGACAGGCAGATGACGAGGATCTGCTGCTGGTGTATCGGTGGATGGCTTACA
>JAYZHU010000006.1:0-6841 GCA_036166175.1 Verrucomicrobiota bacterium
GAGGTCGTAGGGATCAAATCGGGTTCTGTTTGGATAGCTATAGTGGCCCTATCACTATCAGCCTGCCAACCTACTGGTCCGGAGACAGCTGAATCTGCAGATTCGGAATCGGGGCCCATCACCAAGAACTGGGCCTTGCCCAGGGGAGATTCGGGCCTGAGCGGGTCCATTACTGACGAGATTATCGACAATCCGCGGATAGCTTGGACCTTTGATGCGGGATCGCCAATTTCCGGCGACGCGGGCGTTTATGACGGAACTGTTTATGTGGGCACTGACGACGGCGTTTTTTTCGCCATCGATTTTGAGAGTGGCCAAGAGATTTGGCGACACACTGGCGAGGACGTAATTGAGGCCGAACCCGCCATTACTGAAGACTTGGTTTTCATCGGAGCCAGCGACGGCCAATTCTATGCACTGGATCGGGCAACGGGCGAGGAGCGTTGGAAAGTCCAGTTGGACGACAAGATAACGGCAGGAGCGAATTTGATAGATAACCCGAACGGAGGTGGGCAATGGGTGCTTGTTGCCGGAAACGATGGATTGCTGAGATGCCTGCAGGCCGAGGATGGACAAGAAGTTTGGTCGTATATGACTGACAACTACATCAATGGTGCTCCAGCGATGCTTGATAATCAGCGTATCATTTTTGGCGGTTGCGACGCCTTTTTGCATATCGTGAATGTGGAAAACGGGGAAGCAATAGAGCAGTATGAGACTACTGCCTACATTCCTTCTTCGGTGGCGGTGTACGACGGAATAGGGTACAGTGGAAATTATGCTAATGAAGTGCTTGCTTTCGATCCGGGAGATCGAGGCGAGCTTTGGGTATATTCCGATAGGCAATTCCCCTTTTTTAGCTCACCGGCGGTCAACGAGGAGTTTGTCTTCATTGGTTCCCGGGACAAGCGGCTCCATGCTATTGACCGGGAGTCGGGCAGCGCCGCCTGGGCTTTCCGCACATCGGGCCGCGTGGACAGTTCACCATTGGCCTTTAGCGATGCGGTAGTGTTTGGGTCGACCGATGGTTGGCTATATGCCGTCAGCCAATCTGATGGCCAGGAACTTTGGAAGATGGAATTGGGTGAATCCTTGCTGGCCTCGCCGATTTTCGCAAACGGACGAATCATCCTAGGGACACAAGGCGGTACGCTTTTCTCATTGGAATCAGGGGAAAGCGACGCATTGTAGGGATTACGTATGAGCAGTAGCGTAGAAGCCGTGGAGAGGAAGGAAAAGAAGCCAACCGAGGCGGGCAATTATTTCATATCGAATTATCCGCCCTTCTTTTTCTGGTCTCCGGATAACAAGAAGGACGTTGAGGAGGCATTTCAGAAGCCCAACGACGAAAATTCGAAACTGGGAGTTTATCATCATATTCCCTTTTGCCGAAAGCGCTGTCACTTTTGCTATTTCCGGGTTTACACGGACAAGAACGCGTCGGAGATAAAGCACTATCTCGATTCAACTATCCAGGAGCTGGAGCACTTTGCCAAACAGCCCAGAATTTCTGGCCGAAAGCCCCATTTCGTCTATTTTGGCGGAGGAACGCCTTCCTATTTGTCAGGTTCGCAGTTGACGGAACTGACTGACAAGATGAAGTCCGTCTTGCCCTGGGACGAGGCAGAGGAAGTCGCGTTTGAGGGCGAGCCAGGAACTCTCAATCCGCGCAAGGTTAAGGCCATCAAGGATATTGGCGTAACCCGACTTAGTCTAGGGATCGAGAATTTCGATAACCGTATCCTCGAGATCAATGGTCGAGCCCACAAGGCGCCGGAGGTTTATAAGGCTTACGATGCTGCCCGCAGCGAAGGTTTCGACCAAATCAATATTGATTTGATCGCCGGTATGCTCGACGAAACGGAAGCGAACTGGCAACGTAACATTGAGGAGACCTTAAGACTCCGGCCGGATAGCGTGACTATCTACCAGATGGAGATCCCATACAACACGACCATCTACAAAGAGATGAAGGCGTCGGGAGCTCTTATCGCCCCTGTAGCTGATTGGCAGGTGAAGCGTCGCTGGGTAAAAGAGGCCTTCGAAGCCCTGGAGAGCGATGGCTACACGATCAGCAGTGGATATACCGCCGTCCTCAACCCGGAGAAGACGAAGTTCGTTTATCGTGATGAGCTTTGGACAGGAGCCGATTTGCTTGGGTTGGGAGTAGCTTCGATTTCCCATATCGCGGGGGTTCATTATCAGAACGTCAATGAGATCGGCCATTACACCGAGGCAATCGAACGTGGAGAGCTGCCCATCCATCGGGCTCTGAAAACGAGCGCCGACGAACGAATGATTCGAGAGTTCCTTCTGCAGATGAAGTTGGGAAAGGTGGAAGTCGGCTATTTCAGAGACAAGTTTGGGGTCGATTTGATCGATCGCTACGGAGAAGAATTGCGGGAAATGGAAGATGAGGGTCTCCTAAAGGTCGACGATAGCGCGATTGTGCTCGAGCGACGTGGTCTTCTGTGCGTGGACAATTTGCTTTTCAAGTTCTTCCTGCCCGAACACGTGACTTCGCGGATCGTTTGAAGCTATCGGAGAAGCTGCCCCGGTGCATCAACTGACCCAGTCATTAGAGTCGCTCCTGAGGGAATGTGGAATCGAGGCTACCGCATTTCGCTGGTTGGAACCGGAATCGATACCAGAGCCTTACAGGCGGTTGCTCGCCCATGATTCTGACATGACATCCACATTAGCTAATTTTCATGATTCCGAGATTGGGCTCGAGGTTCTCGCGGAAGAGAGCGATTATACCGAATACTGCCGCGAAGTAATTTTTTTATCGACGCTCAATGATAAGCCAGTGGAGTACGGAGCGATTCAGATATGGCTGGATGCTTTTCCGGCCAGGGAACAGGCAGCTATTGTCGAGGGAAGGCAGTCGATAGGAGGAATTCTCAATCAAACGGATCGCCCCTACGCTAGCAGCCCTCACGGTTACTTTTCCATATTCGCTCCGGAGATTTGTCAAAAACGCCTTGAATGCCCGGAAGGAGCTGCGCTTTATGGGTGCTACAACACTCTCAGTAGCGAAGATGGGCACGAGCTCGCTTCAATCATCGAAATCCTTCCTCTGGAGAGGGATTGGATAGATAATGAACGGGAAAGGTGATAATGAGTTTGGGCACGTTACTTGATCTCAGCCGTTTCACTGACGAAGGTAGGCTTTAGAAGAAAATCCTCAACAGAGTAATCGAATGGTAAGCATAAAAACCAAATCGTATGACGCGATAGTGATCGGCGGCGGCCCTGCAGGATCAACCGTGGGAGCGTTGCTGGCCGAGAAGGGTAGGGAGGTTGTCATTTTGGAAAAAAGCAAGTTCCCGAGGTACCATGTGGGAGAGTCGCTGATGCCCTATTGCTATTTTACCTTCCAGCGTCTTGGAATCGTCGATCAGCTAAACGAGCGAGCCTACACGCAGAAACATAGCGTGCAGTTCGTCACGGGCGATGGAAAGATCTCTGCCCCTTTCTACTTTTTCCAGCACCTAGACCATCCGGCTGCGACGACTTGGCAAGTGAAGCGTTCGGAGTTTGATGAGCTGATGCTCGACAATGCCCGTGCGAAGGGGGCCGAAGTAAGGGAGGAAACACAGGTTGTGGACTTTCTTCACGAAGATGGGCGAGTTGTTGGGGTAGTCGCCGAAAACGCGGCCGGCGAACGCTACGAATTGAATGCCCAAATCACAATCGATGCATCGGGTAGAGATGGGATTTTCCAGTCAAAGAAGAAGTGGCGTCGCCGGGATCCAAAATTGAATAAAATCGCCATCTGGACTTTGTATAAGGGAGCAAAGCGGGATCCTGGATTGGATGAAGGCGCTACCACTGTAGCCTACTTGGAAGACCGCGGCTGGTTTTGGAATATTCCCATGCGAGACGATATTGTCAGTTCGGGCGTAGTTGCCGAACGTGATTATCTTTATAAAGATACCCGAGATCCTAAGGAGATATTCGAGCGCGAGATTGAAAAAAATGTTTGGATAAAGGAACACTTATCTTGCGGGGAGCAGTTTGGAGAGTATTGGGTGACGGGTGAATATTCGTACCGCTCCGAGCACTGCGCGGACGATGGCATTGTCCTGGTTGGGGATGCTTTCGCCTTCTTGGATCCAGTCTTTTCGTCAGGAGTGTTTTTAGCTCTGAAAAGCGGAGAGATGGCCGCTGACGCAATCGATGTGGCCCTGGAGTCGGGCGATGTGTCTGCAAGGCAGTTCCGGGATTACGGCGAACGATTGTGCCAAGCTATTGAGACAATGCGCAGCTTGGTGTACGCATTTTACGACAACGACTTCAGCTTCGGAAAGCTGATCAAGAAACATGGCGATCTCCAGGGCACCCTGACGGATTGCTTGATAGGTGATCTCGTCGATAAGGATTATGACCCCTTGATGAAAGCCATCAGCGAAATTACTGAGTTGCCGGAACCGCTATCCCATGGTCGGGCAGCTATGAAAGTTAAGGCTTAGCAGGGCAGTTTCCTCGCAGAACGGGTCCAGTTTTTTACTGGTTTTCAGGCGGGATTCAAACATGGTGTTTAAGAGTTGGCGATTCGCCCGCTGTAGATCAGTGAAGTGTTTCCCAATTCCCATTAGCTAATGAAGATCACTTTCTTAACGCCAGGGACAGGGAGCTATTATTGTGGCGCCTGTATGCGCGACAATGCCCTGGCGAATGCGTTGATAAAGGACGGTCATGAAGCGGAACTCTTGCCGATGTATCTTCCTCTTATGTTGGACGAGGATTCGGAAGGGCAGGAGTCCGATTCGCCAGTCTTTTTCGGGGGCATCAATATTTTCCTGCAGCAGAAATTCGCGGTCTTCAGGCATTCGCCCGAATGGTTCGATAAACTGCTAAACAAGCCGAACCTGCTGCGCTCCGCGGCCAAGCGTAGCCATATGACCTCGGCCCGGGATCACGGGCAGATGACTTTCGAAATGCTACGCCTTGATGGAGAGGTCTTCGAAAAGGAGCTCAATAAGCTGTACTCATGGATTAATGACCATGGCGTTCCCGATGCCCTCTGCCTGTCGACGGCATTGCAAGCAGGCTTAGCCAAGGAAATCAAAAAGCAATGGGACATTCCCGTGATTTGCTACTTTCAAGGAGAAGACTCCTTCCTCGATTCGCTTCCCGATGACTTCCGCGATCGCTGCTGGCAGCTGATGGCCGAACGCTGCCGGGATGCGGACGTACTTTTGGCGCCCAGCAAATTCTACGCGCGAATGATGGAGCGTCGCCTTGGAATGGATACGGATCGGATTCGATTGCAAATAAACGGGATTAATCTTGAAGGTTTTCAAGCGAGCCAGGGAGCCAGCGATGAACATCCGGCGATTGGCTACCTGGCCCGAATGTGCAAGGTCAAAGGGTTGCCCCTGATGATTGACGCCTTCGTACATTTGAGGGCCCAGTTAGGAAATGATAGCGCCCGCCTCAAGCTCGCCGGAGCGATGACCAAAGGGGATGTCGCCTTGGTGGAATCGCTAAAATCGAAATTGGACCAAGCGGGCTTATTGGATTCGGTCGAATGGCTGCCGAATATTTCTCGGGACGAGAAACTGGCCTTCTTAAGCAGCCTCTCACTGTTTTCCGTTCCCGTTCAGTACGAGGAGGCCTTCGGGCTCTATGGGATCGAGGCCATGGCTGCATCCGTCCCGATCGTGCAGCCGAATGCTTCCGCCTTTCCGGAAATTATTGAGGAAACAGGCGGAGGCGTGTGCGTGGACATCGATGGGCCGGAATCGCTAGCCGAAGCTTGGCAAAATCTCCTTCAGGATCCAGAGCGTTTGAAAATGATGGGAGAACGGGGTCGACTTGGCGTGGAACGGTCCTATTCAATGCAGGCGATGAATAACGCCTTTTTAGAAGTTGTGGAATCCATGCGACAATCTGGACCTGAATGCGATGAGTAGACTGGAACCGCAACCCCATTGCTTCGAGTACCGACGCCGCGTGGAATTCGCGGAAACGGATATGGCAGGCCTCGTCCACTTTTCCAATTTCTTCCGTTACATGGAGACGACAGAGCATGCTTTCTTCCGTTCTTTGGGACATGGCGTGCACGAGATCGTTGATGGCCAATCAGTCGGTTGGCCCCGTGTCCAATCCTCGTGCGATTTCTTCCAGCCAATTCGTTTCGAAGACCAGATTGTCATTCGGCTTTCCATACAGGAAATTCGCCGACGATCCCTCCGTTGCCTGTACTACATTTTTAAGGAGGACGAGTCAGGTGAGACATTGGTAGCGTCAGGGCGAATCGTGACGGCCAGCGTGCAATTCAATCGGCGATCGGGCGATATCGAATCAGTCGAAATTTCCGAGGAACTGAACCGCAAGCTGCAAGCGGCCTTGGAATCCCAGAAGTCTTGAAACACCCACTCTCGTGCTCCGATAACAAATTCTGTCAATTTCTAAATTCTAAGCTTTTATGAACTGGTTAATCTTCTCCTTAATGACGGCTCTTTGTTTTGGCCTATATGGCATCTTCCTGCACAGCGGCCAAATTTCCATGAAGGATCCTTCGCTGGGTCGGTACAAGGCATTCCTTTTTGTAGGGGTCGCCTATTTCGTTATAGCGGTATTGGTTCCTTTGATACTACTGAAAGTTCAAGGGGCGACGCTGAATTTTCCAGCCAAAGGGATGGGCCTTTCGTTTATCGCTGGTTTGCTGGGAGCAGTGGGGGCTTTTTGCATTCTGCTGGCTTTCGGGGCGAAGGGAACTCCAGCTGCGGTGATGTCCATCGTTTTCGCCGGAGCTCCGGTGGTCAATGCCATCGTTTCGATGAGCCTTCACCCGCCAAAAGGAGGCGTATCCGCTATTCCTTGGCAGTTT
>JAYZHU010000007.1:0-7128 GCA_036166175.1 Verrucomicrobiota bacterium
GTTTCCGTTAAGCGGGTCGAGCACATACTAGAAGGCTCGAGACGTTGCGTTTACCAATTTTCCCCTAAACAGGCTGAGACTTAGTCGTCTAGTTTTCCGCTAGCAGCAGATCCGCGTATACTGGGTGGCCATCCACCTCGAAGAGGTACCGGGATTGCAGCGAGGTACCTGCTGTGCTAATGGGCATTCGCTTGCCTTGAATTACGGTGGGGATAGTGAGTGTCGAGGGAAGGCCCATGTCGGCAAGAGCGTTTTTGAACGCACCGGCAAACATGTTGGCCAGCTCGCCGCAGACGTCTATAACGGCTTCGACGGTTAGCTTATCGATAGGCGTATCGATAATCTTGTTAGAAATATAGTAAGCGAACTCGACGCTCATGAAGAGGTAGCATACTCCATTAAGTTCGCCCGCGAATCCGACCGAAGCAGCGAATAGGCCAGCGTCGGAGTCGCTGGTCCCCTTGATCTCGGGGCTTTGGGCAGGTTTTCCCCTGTAGGCCTCGATGCTTTGCAATTCGCATTTGGCTCGAGCCATTGTATTCAGGACTTTGAATAGCGACTCTTCCAGAAGCTGATTGAGACGATCTTTGGGAATGGGTGGCGGCATGTTGATTGAGCGAAGACAGAATGGAGTCGCTGGGCCCACGTCAAGAACCGCTAGCTAAGCTGGCGGTAGGCTGGGTGAGGTGGGTCGGTCCGAAAGTCGTCGTCCAGTAAAACCAGTGAATTTAGGAATTAGCTATTGGTTATCGGATTTTTGATTACGGGAGGAATCACAGGTTGAAGGCTCCTATGGCGAGGGTAGCTAAGCTTAGGAAGAGGAAAAAGCCCACAATATCGGTCGTGGTAGTGACCATTATAGATGAGGCAAGAGCGGGATCGATCTTTAAAGCGCGCAGGCTGATAGGAACGAGAACGCCAGCTGCCGCTGCGGCTATCATATTGAGAAGCATAGCCAAGGCGACGACTGCACCTAGGATGGGCTTGCCTATCCAAATCCAGGATACCAATCCAGCCAAGCCGCCGACCGCGAAACCCGTCGTACAACCGGTGAAGAACTCTTTGACCAGCATCTTTCGCCACTCCCTGTCTTCGATCTCTCCCAGAGCTAGCGAGCGAACCACGATAGTTAAGGTCTGATTCCCGGCGTTGCCCCCAATAAGGCCCACGATGGGAAGGAAGAACGCCAGAATGGCGTATTCCTCGATGGCCGGTTCGAACATGGAAATGACCCAGGCAATGCAGAAACCCGTCGCGAGATTGATGCATAGCCAAGGCAGGCGATTGCGAACGGACCTTGGCCAAGGAGTAAAGACCGTTTCGTCTCCAGAAATACCTACCATACGGTGCATATCTTCCGTTGCCTCTTCCTGGATGACGTCAAGAACGTCGTCCGAAGTGACGCGACCCACGAGTTTGCCGAAATCGTCCAGCACTGGCAGTGAGCTGTAATTGTACTTTTGGAACAGGTTGGCTATTTCTTCTTGGTCAGCAGCGGCTCTTATTGATCTGACCTTGGTGATCATCACATCTCGGACTAGCAGTCGAAGGTCCCTGAAAAGCAAATCGCGTAGTCGCAGTACGCCTTCCAGGCGACCTTCATCATCTACGACGTAAATATAGATTGCACTAATATCCTCTTGATCTTCAGCCCGGCGAATCGATTCGCGGGCTTCTACCAGCGTGAGCGTTTCTTTGATGGCGTGGACCTCCTTCTGCATAATTCCGCCAGCGGAATCTTCGGGATAGTCCATCAAGTCGGAGATCTCTTCTACTTCCTCGTCCGGAAGCTGCTCCATGATGGTTTGCAGCCTTTCGGGAGACACATCTCCAAGAGCATCCGCTGCCTCATCCGAATACATTTCCGGTATGATTTCGCTGACGCGTTCGACCCGCATGTTTTCCATGAGGTCGGTCTGGATTTCTTGAGGAAGCTCAGGAATGATGTCGGCGATTACCTCGTGGTCGAGATTTCGAAGAATCTCTCGTATTTCGTCAAGTTCTAGGCCTTCGATCTCTTCCGCGACATCGCTCGGATGCAGCTGACGCAACCGCTCGACACGCTTAGCGAAAGCGTCATCCCGGGTTGCGTTCTCTGTATCCTGCTCCTGCATGGGGCTATTTGTAGGGTATCGACGGCGCTCTTCAAGCCGGGTATTCGCGTTTTGGGAAAAAATTGCCAGACAGCTCAGTTTCGGCCTTGGGGGATAAACGCGACTTGCAGGGCAGGCTAAAGGCAGTTCTTTAGGAGGTGTGCCAGTTGCCAGAGAATCGACTTACAGATCCCCATTCTATCTGCCCAATGCTCATTTACAGACCATTCTGCCGAATGTAACCAGACGAAGAATACAAGTTGATTATCGAAGAGAGCGATTCGAACTGCCAGACACGGACTTTATCGATATCGATTGGCTCGAGAGGCAGAAAGGCGAAAAGGCCGAACGCTGTTGCGTGGTCCTACACGGGCTCGAAGGCGATAGCCAAGCTTCCTACATAAAATCGTTGGGAAAATCATTCGTCCAAGCGGGCTATACCGTGGCGGCATTCAATATGAGGGGCTGTAGCGGGGAGCCAAATCGGCTAATGAGGTCATATCACAGTGGCGATACGGAAGGATTGGCGACGGTTCTGAATAGTCTGAATCAACGATATGAATGGATCGGTTTGGCGGGGTTCAGTTTGGGTGGCAATGTAGTCCTGAAATATTTGGGCGAGCGAGGATCGAAAATGCCTTCCGCGGTGAAGGCGGCGGTGGCCTTTTCTACGCCATGCGATTTGCGAACATCGGCGGATCGATTGGCGAGATCGGAAAACGCTTTCTATATGAAGCGATTTATCAAGTTGCTTTGTAGCAAATTGAAGGAAAAGGAGAAGAAGTATCCGGAATACGAATATAAACGAGAATGTTCTGAACTGAGGACGTTCAAGGAATTCGACGACATTTATACGGCTCCTTTAAATGGTTTTCGCGATGCTGAAGACTATTGGCGACAATGTAGCAGCCGCTTCTATTTAAACGGTGTTGAACGCCCGTCGCTTTTGATCAATGCCCGGAACGATCCCTTTCTTTCCGAGGAATGCTATCCGGAGGAAGAAGCGAATGCCCACGATTTCCTTTATCTGGAAACGCCAAATTCAGGAGGCCACTGTGGCTTTCCTGGCGACCGCCATCGAACTGGGTATTGGCATGAGCGGAGGGCTCTGGAGTTCTTTCGACAGGCGGGTTGAGAATGCCATTGATCGGGCGCGGCACCGCAATCAGTTGGAAATTGGTGGAGCTCGACCTCCGGGAGAGCTTTTATGGAATCTCCGATCTACCGTTTTCGAACCGTATTCAGAAGCCCATGTCAAGCTGGGTGCTCGCTTCGACAGGCGGCTCTGAAATGCACTCGGGAACATCGTTTTGATTGTTATTAACGATAGGATTTACGGCCCGGTATTCCATTCGCCCAGAATCGATGGGTCCTAGAAGATCAAATCGTTTTTCGGTTTCGATTATGTCGGAATTTCCTTCCAGCCAGACTAGGGTGTCGTCCCCTTCAAGAATCACGGGCATACGATCATGAACCTTGGCGGCGAGGGCGTTGGCCTGGGTAGTCAGAATCGCGAAACTTTCAGTGGGCACGCCTGCGGAGTCGTGCCACGTTTCCCAAATTCCGGCCATGAAGAAAACCGATTCGTCTTCCAACTGCAGGTAGTATGGCTGATTTACCGATCGATGCCGTTTCCACTCATAGTAGCCGTCAGCGGGAACCAGGCAGCGTCGTCGTTGGTAGGCAGCTTTGAATGAAGGTTTTTCTGCTACGGTTTCGGAGCGGGCATTAATCAAAAGTGAAGTCGTTTCTCCGGTGCGGGACCAGCTTGGCAGAAGTCCCCATCGCATGCTCGACATCAAGATTCGCTCGTCTTCGGGCCGTTTTCTAACCACGAGATTGCTTTGTGTCGGGGCAATATTGTAGCGAGGTCTGAAGACCAAATCTTCAGCATCGACGTTGTCAGGCAATTCGATCTTCTTCGGCGACTTCAGGCCGATGGAGGTTGGTTGGTTGATTAGTGTATAGCGCCCGCACATCGTGGGGAGCCTGTAGCAACTCTAATTAATTGACAAGTGGCGTCTAGCGGCCGGGGATACGTTTACCAAATAATTGAAACGTGGCGCCAAATGTGGTGAAGCGGCTTCAGGGCGAGCCGGATTCAAGGCTATGACTATCAACATTCTCATCATAGGAGCTATCTGCGCCGTAGCCGTTCTCATCGTTCTGGGATTCCCAGGACGAGGTAAGGGGAAAATGCTATCTCAGTATGGAGTATTGGAAAAGCGGTTCCGTTTTAAACGGCATGCCTTTGCCAGCAAGTGGGGGTCGGGCATCGGTGAGCGCTACTCGTTGTCGGGCGAATACAGAGGCTACCCGATTGCGATATACGATCATTTCCGTGGCAGAAGCCGGAAGAAGCGTATTTGGACATCGTTGACCATGGAAGCTACTTTCGCCGGGGAACGGGAATTCTTGATAGAAAGCCCACTGATCGAAGATGAGGCCCGTTTCAATGGTGGAGCCAAAGATTTAATCCTCTGCGGGGAAGCTGGTCCATTCAGGATCCGCTGTTCAGACGACAATTCGGATGCTGGGCTCGCTGGTGCCCTTGGTACAGAACGATTGGCCGCCTTCGAAGGGCCCGGAGCATTCCGACTATCGAAAGGATTTTTTGAATACAGGGAAAAAGGCCGTCTCGTGGACGAATCCATGCGATTGAGATTCCAGGAAGCCCTATTGATCCTCGCTGAAATGGCGGATCGTGTTTCCGAGTATAACGGTAGTCTGGAGTCCTAGTGGGCGACAGTCAACTAGAGCTCGCTCCCGCAGTTGGGCATTGGCGTCAACTGAACTCAATGAGCAAAGGGTGCCAATGGTGGCTGGTAGGAGCGGGTTTATCCCGCGATAATCTAATGCCCATGTTATCGAAATCGCGGGATAAACCCGTTCCTACGCTCGACTACAACGTAAGTTGACTGATGCCCGACTGCCCATCCGCGGAGTGAACAGCGCTCGATTGCTGAGCAACGCTGCCGTTCACTGACGAACGGCGTCGAACCCATTTCGAAGTCGTTGCAGCCCTTCTTCGAGCGTAGAGCGTGGGCAACCGAAATTGAGTCGGACGTGGCTCGGGCTGTCGAAAAAGGATCCATCGGATAGACCGATACCATGAGACTCAAAATGGGCGATGGGATCCTTCAAGCCAAGAGCAGACACGTCTATCCAGGATAGATAGGTGGCCTCATGTTCATACAGGCGAGCCTCGGGAAGATGCTCGCGGGCGAATTCTTGAATAAGGTCACGATTCTTGCCGAGATAGCGTAAAAGTTCTTCCTTCCAAGGGCCTCCGTGTCGGTAGGCCGCTTCGCAGGCGACGTAGCCGAGATTATTGACCTCGGCCATTATTCCGCGGCTCGCGGAAGCAAAGCGATTCCTTAATACAGGGTTAGGGATGATCGCTATCGAGCAGCCGAGTCCAGCAAGATTGTAGGTTTTGCTAGGAGCGATGAATGTGAAGGATCGATCGTTCAGCGAGTTGTAAAGGGACGCTATCGGAGTGTGCTTGCGTTCGTCCAACAGGAGCTCGCAGTGGATTTCATCGGAACAAAGAATGAGATCGTGGCGGCGACAGAATTCTGCGACGGCTTCAAGCTCTTGGTTATCGAACACCCGCCCGCAGGGATTATGCGGATTGCAGAAGAAGAAAAGCTTAACCCTGTCGTCGACAGCAGCTTCCATCGCTTCCCAGTCGATCACCCAGCGATCGCCGTCCAGGACCATCGGAGCTTTCGCTACGGATCGACTTTGAAATCGGGGTCCCAATAAGAATGGCGGATAGATGGGCGTGTTCGTCAGAATCGCCTCACCCTCGCTGGCGAATGCCCGGCTTGCGATGTTCAGACCCACTACGAGTCCGGGCAACCAAACCAGCCAATCAGGATCTACTTTCCATCCATAGTTTCTCTCCAGCATCTCGAGAACGGCTTCAATTGTGCTGGGTTCAGGGCGGGCGTAGCCGAAAATTCCGTGATCTATCCGCTCGTGCAGGGTTTCAAGAACGGGCTCGGGAGCTCTGAAATCCATATCTGCCACCCACATGGGAAGGATGTCTTGGCCTTCGTATTTCTGCCACTTCTGACTGTCGGTGTGGCGCCGCTCAAGTACCTGGTCGAAAATCGAGTCCATCTTCTCGGAAATTACGCAGGGAAAGCGGAATGTAGATCTAGAGCAAACTCTATTGTTCAATGTCGCTGCCCAAGCCTGTCATAGTCTGTGAGTTTCGCCCGCTCCCATATGCAAGTAGCCGAGTTCGGCCGGCTGATCGAAATTGGCACTATCCGTCGCAAAATTGTGCCCAAAGTAGAGACATAATGACTCATTATTGTAGCTATAAATAGATTATTATGTTGTTATACAACAATTTAAAAATCTATAGAAATGGTATCATTTTTGCACACTGCTGGTAACAGCAATTTGAAAATTCAACTTAAAAGAGGAAACAATGAGATACTTAAGTCCGTTTAATTCGAGATATGGAATTACGCCCTTTTCGGGAAGTTCGTTTTCGAATTTCGAGAAGCAGCTGGAGAAGGTATTCGGTAGCTTGCCGAACCTTTTCGATGTAGGGGGCTATTGGATTTCCGATTCGAGGAGCCGTTCTGCCCGACCGAGTTGGTTTGAGCACTATGACGCATATGTCGCTCGTGTCGAAGTGCCTGGTGTTGAGCGAAAGGAGGTGTCTATCGAAGTCGACGACGATATGGTTCGGCTATCCGCAAAGCGAAAATCGAAGTCCAAGAAAGGCGAAAGTTCGATTTCGTACAGCCAGACATTCTCGATTCCAGATGGAGTCGACGCTGCCAAGGCTGGAGCCGAGTTCGAAGATGGCGTCTTGAGCATCACCTTCCCGAAGGCGGAAGTGCTCAGACCTCGCAAAATTGAAGTTAAATAGATCAATCCAAACAAAGGAGGAGCACAAATGAGTTTGCTTAACGCATTTAAACCATCGTCGATAGCCTGCCGCCCAAGCCAGGCGGAGGATTCGAACGGAGCCGTCTATTTGCAGCCCCGGTACGAGATTTCCGAAGACCAT
>JAYZHU010000008.1:0-18761 GCA_036166175.1 Verrucomicrobiota bacterium
AAGAATCGCCCCTTTGCCTGGGATTCCGCCTGGAAGAACAACGTCGAAAGCGGAAATTCGATCGGTAGCGACAAGGAGAATACAATCGTCTAAATCGAAAATCTCCCGCACCTTGCCTGAGGCGATCTTAGGGGCTCCAATCGATTCCTGCAACTCCCTTACAGGGTTTTCGGGGAGAGCCGTTTTTAACGCTTCGCCGGATATCATTCGGTGACTCTAGAAACCTTTGAGGCCTCGGAAAGCTTTTTTGCGGGTTTCGCGCGGTCTGCCTTTTTGGGCCCGTTTTCTTGGCCATTGGATCTGTGGTCGCTCGCCGTGCCGCCGTAGTCCCGCCAAAGAACATCAACGTCAACTTAACTAAGAATTGTGGAAATGACGTGGGAGCGCGTTCGGTATGAAATTGCAATCTGACGCGGGCTGGAGCACCGAGCTACTGGAGTCAACTACACGAGACTGACTAGGAAAGAGCAGTTGCTAAAGGATTGGAGCAGGAACGGCTTTACTCATTCCCATTAGCCGGGATATTGCTACTTTAGCAAAGGAGGGAGATAGTCTTCGTACCGATCGAGACTGAGGTCCCAGCCTGTCTGGGCTCTGGTTTGCTGGACGAGCTTGGCTGCCGACTGGTCTTGGTAGCGGTAGGTCAGAACAGGCGAATAGGGGGCGACGGGCGTATTGTCTGCCAGAACCTCAATTCTGCCAGTAAGCCCGTTAACAATCCATAGCGTATCATCGTCGTATTTCGGAGTCTCATTGTATTCAATTTCACCCGATTCGTCGGCTTGCCCGATTTGGTTCATCGTTCCTTGCATAGCCAAACTGTAGAAAGTGGCGAAAGCCCTAGCCTCGTCGACGAGATTGGTTTTGGAGGCAATTCGAAAGTGTTCCGTTAGCTGGACTGAAGGGGAAATTTGTTCAACAGATGACAGCCATTGGCGTTTATCGATCTCATCGGCTGATATGGATTCGAGCGATGCTTTTTGCATGGCGAGCGAGGGTGTCAAAGTGAGGCCCCACTTCCAAGGGTTCAGCTCGATGAAAGCTATTAACTGTTGTTGCCAATAAGCTCGGAACGCAGGTGAAAGGGTTCTTAGTCGAGTCAGTTCATCAATTAGTTTGAGAGGAGAAAACCGTTCGCCTCCCGCTAGAATTCGCATGAGGGACAACCGAAGTGATTCTTGGAAATAGATGGACTCTTTCGACAGTTCCGATGGCTCATAGAAGAATCCCCAAAAAGTCCCATCAGGATGGCTCAGGAAGTTCATTTCTTGGAGAGCTTCATCTGCCGTGCCGTTTTCATTGAAGCCCCAAACTTCGAAGCTGAAGTTCAATCCTGTCTTCAGCCCTGCAGTATTCCCTTTGCGAACCGGTACTTTGAGAAAGACGGAGTACTCGCTTCTGGCAACCGGTGCTCCTTCGAAATATTTGACCTTGGATTCGTAAATCGAAGGGAAGAGCGTATCGTCTATTTGCCTTTGGATGAACGCCTTTTCGGTTTCATCGAGCTCGATTTCCGAACGGGAGAAGTCGGACGAGCGATTGAGTTCAAACCAGCCGTCTTCGTCTCCGGGGAGTATCAATGCTTGGAGCAGTGATCCGTATTCGTTTTTCAACCTGAGTATACGTCCAATATTCCTTTTCCCCTCGGGTGGAAGCGTATCGAAATTGTAAATCGCCTCGAGCGATTGCAGGTAGGATGATAGGTCCTTGGCTCCCGTAATCGATTTTTGAGCAGCCTCCATTGTGTCCCGCATATTTTGAATCGACCTCAGCGAGTCTTCGATACGCTTCAGATTTCCAGACTGGAGGTCATTAGGATCCAATTCGGGATACTTCGACAAAAACTGCCGAGCATTGGATACGGAGTCCACGATCACTCTGGAAATAGAGCCGAATTGCTGAGCGTCATCGGCAGCGCTAGCTTGCGTCATGCTATTTTGGGCTTCATCCACGTAGGCTAGTAGAGTGTTTTTCCGGTCGGTCTGGATCTGCTCGATCCTACTCTGGCGCCAAATCTCGAATTGGGCGATTCGGTCCGCCACCGCTTTTGGTTGGGGAATGTCCAGCGAACCGCGAGTCGATTGAGCCTTTTCCAGCAGCGTATTAATTTCTCCCGCATTTGGATCCACTCCGCTGATAGATTTTATTTCATCCAGCCTGTCGGCAATTTGCGAATACACTACTTGAAGAGATTGCTGCTCCTCAATCCAGTTCTCCAGACTATTTGCTGCAAGTTTGAGCGAATGGCCTTCGGGCGCGCCGGCGATTAGCTCGCTCCACTCGCCCAAGGCGGCTTGAGCCTGGGAAATGTTCTGGCGAGCCGCCGCTTGGTTTATGGCGGCCGTGGCGGTTTGCAGTGTTTCTGCCTGTCGCCGATCTTGTACTTGCGTATTCACGATCCAAGCGACTATCAATGCTACGGCGATACCTCCGCCGCCAATGATTGCATACTTAGGAGCGCGTTTGCGGGTGGCTTCTGACAATGCCTTCCGGATTTCCTCCTGCAGATCGGAAGGAATTCGCCGGCCCATTTTTTTTGCTTGCGATTGAAGTGATTTAAGACGTTCTTTAGCGTCATGAACGGTCGCCTTCTTTCGGCCGAAACTGATCGACACGCCTTGGAGGACTTTTCTGAGATCATCAACAGCCTTGCCTAGGAGGATATTGGATTCGAGCTCAGAGCGTTGATGGGAAATGCTTGAAACGACTTTGTTGTATGCTTCACGCAATGGCGCATCGATCTTCGAGCGCGTATCATCGATTGACAGGTCGTAGTCGCATTGCAGATAGGCTCTCTCTAAAGCCAGTTTTTCTTCTTCCGATTCAGCTGAATCTGCCTGTTCGAGGAGGGCGTTAACGGATTTGGTCGCTTCAGCCACTTTCTGATCGGAGATTCGCTTGAGAGCGGTTTCAAACGGTCCCTCCGTATTCGGAAGTTCGAGACCAAATTCCTGATAGCGAGAAGCTAGCGTTTCGGGCTGCTCCTCGGGAACGAGCTCTTGAACGGAAGTAGCCAGCTCAGACACTGCTTGGTTCAGCAATTGGGCTTTTAGGCGTTCTGATTCCCCTTTTAAGCTGGGATCTTGATCGCCGAATTGATTGGCTAAGACATGGGCTATTCTGAATGCCTGAAGCGTTTGCTTGGATCGGGCTTGGTTTCTATACTCGCTTTGGAGCCACGTCTTAATGTCGCCGATGTCTGCAAAACGGTCCCGCAACGCCTTAATTTTCTTGGCGTCAATCTCGGGAGGGGATCGCCATCCAAGGATACGGCAACGCTCTTCCCACTGGCTTGCCTCGGGGAAGTCCAGTTCGTCGAGAGCATCTAATGTGTTGGGCTTGATATAGGCTAGCAAGTAGGCCTCCAGGTCGGTCTCCGCTTCGAGGCACTTTCCCAGCCTTATCGAGTAGAAGTCGATTTCTGTAGCGTATTGCCAGGCAAGACTTGCGGTCTCCAAACCGTTTGATTCGCCTTTCAAGGCGGTTCGGATGCGGTAAACAAGTCTAGAAGCTTCGGGTCGCATGCTTTTCTACAAAAGTTCGATGTGTTAAGCTGTCGGTTTTAGAATGAGAATACAATCCATTCCTCGGTCAATGATCGTAAGGGATTTCGCTAACGCTCTTTTGCGTCAAGATTCATCAATACCCAATGAGTTTGGGTATCTATTTCCAGGAGGGCGCTTTCGCTTGTATCAATCGCCGTGGTCAGTCGCTGGGCCTTGTCAAGTTCTCGTAACGTTTCTGGCGGAAACTCGGATTGAAGTCGGGCCAGGGATCGTTTGCTGTTCGCCAAGCGCTCGAGATTGAAGTTTATGATCGTTTCCTTCATCAAATCGCCTCGCAGGAAGGTGGCTCGCCATAGGTTCTGAATCCTTTGCAGCTGGGTGCGATCGCCCTCGGACAATGGATCCGCTTTTTCAAAAACATCGTGGATCGCTCGAGCGGTGACTATGGCGCTTTCATGATATTGACTAGCATTGGCGAGAGCTTGCCGGAATTCGGGGCTGGATCCCATTGAAGACGCCCTAGGAAGCATATAGGTTTCATACAGGCTTTGCAGATGATTCTTGATATCCGTTTCATGCGGCGTCGCCAAAACACCAGAGGAATTCATCGTTAGAAACCCGTTGCTGGAGTTAATGCCGAATGCGGATTCCAATGCTTGAATATTGGTCGCGAGCTCATCTTGGGCTAGTTGACTGGCCTGATTTTGGAATTCCTCGGCTGCGGAGACTGCCCCCAAGCCTTGTTGAGCGAGCTGATCCCGCACGTGTCGACGAGACGATTTAAGGCCCTGAATGATGTCTTCAGGAATAAAGCGGTCCGGCAATAGCCGCTGAATTAATGGTTCAAGCGGCGACTGCTCGTATGCTGGGGCAAGAACTATATTGGTCAGGGATTCCGGGATCAGGGCGCCCTGAAAAGCTGGCATCATTGATACCAGCGTGGAGTTCAATTCGTATTGGAACTCGTTGGAATCCACGATTCCGTTTGGCAGGGCGATCAGCGGTTCGCTTTCCTCGATACTACGTTTGATGGCAACCAGAGACTGGACGATGAGCAAAGGTTCTTTGTCGCCTGCCTGGGCCAAAGACTCACTGATTTCCAGGACCTCCCCGAGATTCCGGTACAGGGAGCCGGAATCGAGGAATCCCTGCCATCGGGAGCGGGCATCATTCTGAATGGGATTATTTTGAGAGGCAGGAAAGGGAGCCTCGCCGATGGCGATGGGATTAGCATCGGGATTTGTCTCGGAATGATTGAGATCCTGAAGCAGATAGCTTGCGATCCCGCCGCAAAGGAGGGCGAGTACGACCAACGAGAGGTTCAATGTTCGCTTGAGCCGTTTTGGCGTCCATTTCCGCTTGGGGCGCTTCCGATCTTCGGATCGAAGCTCCTCTGGAATTTCAACTTTCGGAGCGAAACGCACGATCGGCTTGGCATCGGGTCCGGATCGCGAGCCTTCTTCGACTGAGTCGGTTTTCGGCTTCTTGAAAGTTGTCGTTTTTCTCTCGATTAGAGGACTCTGAATCGACTCGAATTCGAAGGGGAGCGAGCGATTCTCCCAATTGCCTCGCCAAAGGAAATCGGCAGGGCGGTCCGAGGTTAAGATGAAACTCGTGAATGCGACATTCCAACGGGATTCAGCGGGCAGTTTTAGAAGTTCATTGCGATAATGCAGCACAAGTTCTCGCTCCCACCCCACTTTTATTGTGTAAGGTTTCTCTATTGGGCGACCCCTTTCGACTGCAGTTGGGAAAGCATCCGAAAGTGGTGTCGATTCTGTATCTAGATTTTGGATCGTAAATGCATTCTGTTGGTTCAGGATCCGTGGCGGCTCTTTCCAGTAATCCCTCCAGCCTTTCCAGAAAAGGAGTATGGTTGCGGGATCTGGAAGTCGGACCACCTCCTCTTCAGTGAATGACAAGTGGTGGGCAATGTGGTTGTTGCGTTTGGAATAGTCCGTTCCTGCGTCTATCAAGCGAGAAAGGACGTGGTAGTTGCCGCTGCGAAGCGATATGTGGAGATGTCTGGCGATCCAGGGATTTTCTCGATCTGGGAAGTGTTCGTAGCGACTAAGGCGCTCCAGTTCCTTGGCCAAATCCGGAGGAAGATCGCGATCTCGAGCTACGCAGCAAAATCCGGACTTGCCGGGCTCTAAACCGCGGCGGGCGCTCGTATGTAGGTACTGCAGCGGCACGAATCAAGCGAGAGAGTGAGTGTTGGGCGTTGGGGAAGAAATGACACTGGTGGCGGTTAAGCGAAGAGCCCATATAGTAGGGGCGGCAGCCAGTATTGGTTTCAAGCGTTGGGGATTGGGAGCCAACTTCCCTGCGAGAGGACCTTCCTCGATTTCCTTTGGGGAATGACCCAGGGACGAGACTGGGAAGTAGCGGACTTTTGTAGATATGGAATCCGCGTTGGCCACGATCGTCGGGCAATATTCCAAGAGCAAATTCCGAGTCATCTCGCTGTTTCTTGCCATTTCGTCTTCGGTTAACGGCCGGTCATCCGGCATTGCTAGGGAATCCTCGGGCAGTATGGACTTCCAGACATCGCATTTCCCCACGATAACGGCGAGGGGCGTATCCACAAGCTCATGATTGTCCTTGGCTTTGAGCTTTTTGACGCGAATGCCCATTTCCGCCAGAATGGTGTCTTGTTCATCCGTCGCCTGCGAGCGTAATTGAGGATCTCGCTTGCGTCGAAGCCTTTTGCGAAAGGCCCGATTCGCAGTAGGATCGTAGAGAAAAAAGAGAGCTGATGAGGCGGCTACATGAAGCGCGCCTGGAGAATCGTCCAAACTGATGGTGGGTTTGAAATGTTCGCCTGCATTGTCGTAAAAAACGAGGGCAATGCGGCGCTCGGGATTGCGGGTCTGGCGTAAGTGGTAAACGAAGGGTCGAGGGAGGGCGACCGTTTTTCCATTACGAGGCAGTTGCTCGTACATTAGCCCTTCGAAATCCGTTTTGGAGATAAAGGCGTCTTCCGGCGTCGTAGCTGAGAAGAGGCGATTTTTCATTTCGTTTAGCCGAACATTTCCGCTTGGGTCTCCGTCTTGAAGGATGCAGTCGTAATGCCTCATCAGCTCGACCGGCAACACTTGAAGTAGCGTGGACAAGTAGTAGGATTTTCCGCTGCTGGGCGCTCCCACGAGAGAGAATATTAGATGGCGCTGACTTAGGAAAGACGTGGGGAGCCTCCCTCGGCAATGCGGGCAGGCTAGTTCCAAGCTAACCACTCCGCGTTCGTCCAAGGCTTGACCCAGTTCGTTAAATCGATTGGCGACAAAGCGTTGTTTGGCATGAGGTCCCAGTTCGGGGTCTCCGGTAAGGTCATCATGGGAAGCGATATTGAGAACGTCCCCTTTGGAGAACGTCTTCCAGCAAATAGGACAGGTCGGTTCTCCATTTTCTGTCGCTTTCGTGGCCGCGTCCTGCCCGTAGCCAATGGGAGGATACGACTCTGGAGCCGCGTCGATGGGCCCCTCTTTGGGTAGCAGATTGATCAGCTCCTTTAACGGGAAACGCACTTCTACGCTTCCTGGCAGAACGACATAGTGGCTGGTCGGGGAGAATCGATTCAGGAGAGCTGTTTGATTCAATTCTTCGGGACGCAATTGTAGGCGCAGGCGATCCCCGTTGACAGCCTCTAAGCTCCAGTCGTGGGCATTGAAGTCCTTCCCGAGGTCGGGTTGCTTTGATGAGATCGAAATGACGAGCAAATGGCCTCTTAGGCTAAGTGCATAAAAACGATCCCTGGCTATCTTATTTCGTTGGTCGATGGGCTCTCCGTCGAGCAGCGGGAGACTTTTTGGATTCAATGAATCTATATAGTACTCGCCCTTGGACTTGGAAACACGGCATAGGGGGGTGGTTGCCCCATCGGATGTTTTCCCATTCAGAGTGGCTGGGAAATTCGATACGCTGGTGATTGTCCGATTAAGACAATCGGCAATTGTCAGAGAAGCTGAGCTTCGTAAGAGATCGAAAAGTCCCATAAAATGCAAGATTACGAACGTCGGCTAAGGCGTTGGCTCGTACTGTGTAAAGCGAATGATTCGGCAAATGGCAAGGTTGTGAAATCCGGCAGTTGGGTGTCCACGGATTAAAACTGGGCAAAACCGGGTTTAAAGGGCAAAAAAGCCTTGCATGAGTGATTCGAATTTCTACTTTCTGCGGCTCACTTATCCGTCCCGTTCGTCTAGTCAGGCCTAGGACACAGGGTTTTCATCCCTGCAACAGGGGTTCGAATCCCCTACGGGACGCCAATTACAAAAGGATCGCATTCCATTTGTGGGCTGCGGTCCTTTTGCATTCAACGCTTCCGCAGGGGATTTGAACCCCGATGGGGGCGTTCGACGAAGTGAGTGCTTCGAGCGAAGATGGGACATGCATAGAATGGGTCCGCAGGACTTGCCGCGTTGCGGCAACCAATCCCTTACGGCTAGAGCCCGCGGCATAGCTCTAAGAGAAAAGATGGGTATGCCAAGCTACGGGAGGCCAGAAGCTGCTTCTGCCCTCAGTAGAGCCGTGGCCCTACATCTGATACCCGATCGACATTGAGCTCGGTGAGGGCACCTTCGAGCTCATAGAGCTCTAGATATCTTCCCACCAGATCCCCGGTAAATCTACGCTAAGCCAAAGCCTTAACAATCGCTGCGGGATTTCCGTCGAACCGATAGATGAGCTCTTGCCAGTACTCAACGTCCTCGGCTTCCCAGGTATTGTTTGCCACTAGGGTCTCAATTGCCTCTTTGCTGATGCCTTCTCCTTATCCCATGGCTATCCAGACCTCGACAAGGTTTGCGATGAGCTTTTCGTCCCAAACGCTCCCAATAGAGTGATCCTCGAATGGCGGGAGTTTTGAGGGCTTGGATCCGCTTGCCGAGTAGAATTGGCTGATGAGCTTTTCCAATTCGCCCTTCAAATCGGCAAGAAAATAGCGGAAGTCGCCCATTTCAAGGGCCCAGATGCATTTGATTAGATTGTAATCCGGAAGTAGGGACTGAATTCCATCGGACTGGATGCGACACTCTAACTCGGGCGCAACTTCTCCGAGAACGTCGATCGACCAATAGCCCATGAACATTTCTCGAGCCACGAACCCGTCTATAGAAGCGAATGCTTTCTCGGCGATCGCTACTTTCTTTTCCAGGGAGGGTTCTTGGTGGATCAGGTTCTCGTAATCTCCACTACCGGTAGCATAGAGGCAGCATAGCTGCATGCTTAAACAGGGAGCCAGGAAACGCATGTTCCCAATATCGGAACATCCTCAGAGCTCTTAAATCGAATGGTGCTTATTTGATTTGATGGAATTTAGGTCGGCTGATTCCGATTTGGGCGACAGTTAGGTCAAAGCTGGACCATAAATCGCTTGGATCCCGGATCCCATATACACAATGGGAGGCCGGCCGAGCGGGGAACCTCTGTTTGACTCTCCGCTACTCGCTTTTCTCGGCTTTTAAGCCTTTTTCCAGTAGGTCTGTTATCCGATCAACATCGTAGACGCTGCCCGCCCATGAGCCACCGCTAGCGTTTTGCAAAGCTGCCCATAGAAGTGTGTCTTTAGGGACTTTTGGATTTGGCTTCAAATCGGGATGCCTGCCACGGGCCTGAAGTTCTTCCGAAGAAATCGATACGATGTCGATAGAACCCTCTAGGTTGATGGTGTCTATCTCGATTTTTATTGTATCTCCATCACGAATACGGCCGATAGGTCCTCCAGCCCACGCTTCGGGGCTAACGTGCCCAATGCAAGCTCCAGTAGATACACCCGAAAATCGACCATCTGTTATTAAAGCTATCTGATCACCATCTTTGACGTGCTTGAGAGCGGAAGTAATCTGATAGGTTTCCGGCATGCCGCAACCCGGTCCGATTCCAATTAGAACCATGGTATCACCAGGCTGAATCGCCCCGCTTTTGATAGCCTGGATGGCTGCGGGTTCACTCGTTATAACTCGAGCAGGCCCTTGGTGCCGGTAAACGCCGTCAGAATCGATGCGCCTTGGCAAAATAGCGGTGCTCTTTACTAATGAGCCCTCGGGAGCCAAGTTTCCCTTGAGGAAAGTGACCGTGCTGGTGAGACCGCGGGATATCGCTTTTTCACGAGGCATGATCACTTCTGAAGGGTCGATGCCGTCCAAGTCCGTCAGCTTCTGCTTGAGAATTTGACGCCTCTCGGACGCTTCCCACCAATCGAGATTTTCCCCGAGCGATTTTCCGGTGACGGTATTCGCATCAAGCTTGAGCAATCCGAGATCCCGAAGGTGGAGCATCACTTCGGGCACGCCTCCAGCTAGAAAAACTTGCACGGTAGCAAAGTGCTGGGGGCCGTTTGGTAGCGAGTCGACGAGGCGGGGAACGGATCGGTTGATGCGGGCCCAGTCTTCCACCGTTGGTTGTCGTAAACCTGCTGCGTGGGCGATGGCTGGAATATGCAGCACAAGGTTCGTCGAACCACCGACGGCGGCATGAACGACCATCGCATTGTAGATGGAGTCATCGGTTAGAATATCTTTGGCGCATTGTCCGCACGCTTCCTGAGCGATAAGCGCCAAGGCCGATCGGCGAGCGAGATCCTTCCAAATTGGAGCTCCACTCGGAGACAAGGCAGCATGGGTGAGCGAAAGGCCGAGCGCTTCTCCAACCACTTGGCTGGTAGCAGCGGTGCCCATGAACTGGCAGCCTCCTCCGGGACTGCCGCAGGCTTTACATCCCATTTCAGTGGCGTATCCAAAATCGATTTCATCGCGAGCGAATCGGGCAGCTAAGGTCTGGACCCTCCCGGCGTCTTCGCCCTCTTCCGCTAAAAGCGTCACGCCGCCGGGAACAAGAATAGTCGGTAGGTCGCGCGTTCCGGCTAGAGCCATCATCATGGCGGGCAAGCCTTTGTCGCAGGTGGCTATTCCCATGACGCCGCGCCGGGTTGGAAGGGAGCGTATTTGGCGACGAAATACGGTGGCGGCATCGTTTCGGTATGGGAGGCTGTCCAGCATGCCCAAGGTTCCGTTGGTTCTACCGTCGCAAGGATCGCTACAAAAGGCTGCAAAGGGTATGGCTCCTTCGCTTGATAAGGTTTTGGCGGCTTCCTCAACAAGCAGTGCGATTTCCCAGTGACCCGTATGATACCCAAGGGCAATAGGCGAGCCATCGGGAGCTCGAAGGCCGCCCTGAGTGCTTAGAATGAGGAATTGCTTGCCTACCAGGCGCTTCGGGTCCCAGCCCATACCCGCATTCTGCGTCCATCCGAAAAGATCGCCACTAGCCATTCCCCTCAATTGCTCGGGTGTCAGTGGCAAACGGCCCGAAGGGCCTGGTCCATGGGTACGTAAAGTATAAATCTCCGGATCTGATGAGTCGAGAATATCGCTTAGCGGAGTCATCCCGTAATCGGAACTTAATACAGCGTGAAGGCAATGTCTGAATTTGACGGTACCTGGGCGGCTAGATCGCCTTACCGCTCTCTCAGGGATCCCGAGGCGTTTTCCTCGAGGAAAGTCTGGTAAGTCATGCGGATACCTTCCTCCAGCGGTATGCTTGCCTGCCAGCCTGTTTCTGAGAGGAGGGATACGTCCATCAGCTTTCGAGGGGTGCCGTCGGGCTTGCTCGGGTCGGTTTCGATTCCGCCTTGGAAGCCCACCGCGGCTCTGACCATTTCGGCAATCTCCATGATTGTGTGGTCCACGCCGGTGCCGGCGTTGGCCAAATTAGGAGGGTTCTCGATTTGCAGGCAGTGGACGATCGCCCTGCCCAGGTCGTCCACGTGCATCAGCTCCCGCCGGGGCGTCCCGGTGCCCCAGATGGCGACGCTCTCCGCCTCAGCTTCCTTGGCCTCGTGGAAGCGACGTATGAGGGCGGGCAGCAGGTGGCTGTTTTGCGGGTGGTAGTTGTCCCTAGGCCCATAGAGATTGGTGGGCATTAGTGAGTGGAAGGCGGCTCCGTACTGCTTGCGGTAGTACTGGCAGAGCTTCAGTCCGGCGATCTTGGCGATGGCGTAAGCCTCGTTGGTGGGCTCCAGCTCGCCAGCCAGCAGCGAGCTTTCCTTAAGCGGCTGGTCGGCCAGCTTTGGATAGATGCAGGAGCTGCCCAGGAAAAGGTAGCGACGGACGCCGGATCGGTAGGCGGCATGGGCAGTGTTGGCGGCGATCGCCAGATTCTGATAGGCAAACTCAGCGGGATAGGCGTCGTTGGCGTGGATTCCACCGACCCGGGCGGCGGCCATGACCACAATTTCAGGACGCTCTGATTGGAAGAAATCGTCGACTGCCGCCTGATTGGCCAGATCGAGCTCGTCGTGGCTGCGAGTTAGGACATTGTAGCATCCGAGCCTCTCAAGCTCGCGAACCGTCGCGGATCCTGCCATCCCCCGGTGGCCCGCGACGTAGATCTTGGAGGACGGTTCCATGGCAAGCAGCTACTGGCCGAGGGCGTCTTTGATCTTGGTTTCCTCCTCGGCGAGTTTCAGGTCGGCGTCTACCATGATGGCCACCAGCTCTTTGAATTTCACCTTTGGCTCCCATCCTAGCTGCCTCTTGGCTTTGGTTGGGTCGCCGATCAGCAGATCCACCTCGGCGGGACGCTCGTAGCGCTCGTCGTAGTCGACGTACTTCTCCCAATCCAGGCCAAGACGATCGAAAGTCTCGACAACGAACTCCTTGACCGAATGCGTCTCGTTGGTGGCGATCACGTAATCGTCTGGCTGATCCTGCTGGAGCATCAGCCACATCATCTCCACGTACTCCTTGGCGTAGCCCCAGTCGCGCTCGGCGTCGAGGTTGCCCAAGTAGAGCTTGTCCTGCAAGCCGAGCTTGATGCGGGTGGCCGCCCTAGTGATCTTGCGGGTGACGAAGGTTTCGCCACGCCTGGGCGACTCGTGGTTGAAGAGGATGCCGCTGCAGGCGAAGAGGTCGTAGGATTCGCGGTAGTTGACGGTCAGCCAGTGGGCGTACATCTTGGCGCAGCCGTAGGGCGAGCGTGGCCAGAAAGGGGTTGTTTCGGTCTGCGGCACTTCCTGAACCTTGCCGAACATCTCTGAGGAGGATGCCTGATAGTAGCGCACTTTGCCCACAAGATTGGCCTCCCGGATCGCCTCCAGTATCCGCACAGAGCCTACGCCGACAATGTCGCCAGTGTATTCGGGAATCTCGAAGGAGACGCGCACATGACTTTGGGCCCCGAGGTTGTAGATCTCGTCGGGATGGAGATTGTAGAGCAGTTTGACCATTTGCACCGAGTCGGCCAAATCGCCGTAGTGCAGGAAAAGCTTCACACCGTTGATGTGGGGATCCTGATACAGGTGGTCGATGCGGCCTGTATTGAACGTCGAGGCCCGGCGTATGACTCCGTGGACCTCGTAGCCCTTGGAGAGCAGCAGCTCGGCTAGGTAGGAGCCGTCCTGGCCGGTTATGCCGGTTATAAGAGCTTTCTTCATAGAGGGATGACAATGCGGATGCACCAAAAATCAGTTGTTCATAGGCTCAATCTGATTTCGATCGATTTCCACTTTGGCTTGAGACTCCATAAGCTCCAGAAGAATCGAGACCCGCTCTTCTTGTGAAGTTTCTCGCATAAATACCGCTTCCAGACCTTGCATCGGTCCCTCTGTGATGCGTATCCGATCCCCTGCCTTGATTGGATCTTGCGCGAGAGTGATGATGTCGCCTTCGGATCCCGCCCATTCGCGTATATGCTCGATCGTTTGATCGGAAACTTCGGTTGGACGATCGCCCGTGCTAACGACTCCGATAACGTCGCGACCGTAGGTGACGGCTCGGTAGCTTTCCGCTAGATCGAGCTTGCAAAAAAGGTATCTGTTGAAAAGCGGCTCAAGAACTTCGCGCCTGACTCTACGAATCGTTTTCTTGCGCTTGAGTCGCGGATAGTAGGTTTCTAGGCCCAGCTCGTTCTGCAAGTAGTGTTCTACGAGCTTCTCTTTTTTCGGCTTGGTATGAATGCAATACCAGATCATGGGTTCCTTTATCGAGTCCAACCCAGCAATCATGGGAGATTTTTCAAGCATTGAAGGGTAAATAAGGCGTAAGCTTGAAGGAAGGAGATGCTGATGGAAAGCGAGTGAGACGGTGCCGCGAAAGTTAATAGCGGGGGATGGGCCAAGGGCTAGATGGTATGAGCTTGCTCGGAAAGCTGGCGATTAGCGCAGGGGCAGTTTTCGGTCGACACGCTAGCAGGATACCGCTTTCTCAGGGTCGATGCGAATTCTCATAACCGGGGCTGCTGGATACATTGGTTCGAATCTCGCCTTGGAGGCTCAATCCCGAGGATTTGAGGTATCAGGGGCGGACGTATTCACCAGTTATTACAATCCCGAACTCAAACGGTTCAATGAAAAGCGACTCAATGAAGCGGGGATCGAAATTGCCAATGCAGACTTAGCGGAAGCTTCGCTGGAAGAGCTTGTGGGTGGAGTCGATGGGGTCGTTCACTTGGCGGGCCAGCCGGGCATTTCCAAGGCCACGCCTTGGTCGGACTACAATCGCAACAACGTAGTCGCGACACATCGGCTAATCGAAGCGGCTGGAGTAGCGGGCGTATCGAAATTCGTAAATGTATCTTCGTCTTCCGTCTATGGTATACGTGCAATGGATACGGAAGTCGCTGAGCCAAAGCCTGCATCCTGGTATGGCGAAACGAAATTAGCAGCGGAGCTTGAAGTGATGGGATTTTATCGCCTGACTGGTTTTCCTGCTTGTTCGCTGCGGCTATTTTCCGTTTATGGTGAAAGGGAGCGCCCAGAGAAACTCTTTCCAAGACTCATAACAGCTATCGATCAAGATTTGGAGTTCCCATTGTTTGAAGGAAGCTTGGATCACCAGCGTTCCTTCACGTATGTTGGGGATATTTGCCAGGCAGTCCTATTGGCGCTGGATGGTTGGGATCGGGCCGTTGGTGAGATTTTCAATGTGGGCTCGGACCGGTGTTTCTCCACGGGGGAAGCGATCGCCATTGTCGAAGAGATTTTGGGTAAACAGGTTCGCGTTAAGAACGTACCGGCGAGGCCGGGTGATCAGAAATCGACTCATGCGAATGTGGATAAGATCAGGGATCGTTTAGGATGGGAACCTGAGACGTCATTGCGAGACGGGCTTGATCAGATGGTCCAATGGTACCTGAATGAGGTAAGGGGCCAGATCGATTGGGTGTAAGCATTGGTGGCTAATGCTTTCGATTACCAGGGTGAGCTTAAAGATTCGTTCGGATAAGCTCGCGGACCGTATCCTAAAGTGTTCTAATGGTCTTCGGTTAAGATGGGCAGGAGTTTCAAGACTTGGCTGATTTTCGCGTTGGCGATTGCCGTACCTAGCTGGTGCTGGGCTTCGGCCTCATCAGTTCAACGAGCGGTGTTTCAAGCAGTTTGGCGGGAGATCAATGCCAACTATTACGATACTGACTTTGGAGGGAAAGATTGGGAAGCTATAGGGGAGCGTTACCGGAAGCGGCTGTCGGCGATAGAGAGCGCAACGGCCTTTGATCAATTGATGACTGAGATGCTCCGCGAGCTGGGGGATTCGCATTTTTCGATAGCCTCGCCGGCTTTTAATGAATTGATTCCGAAAGCTTGGCGAGGTGGTGAAACGGGTATGGACCTTTCGGTTGTTGGAAACCGGGTGATTGTCCATAGGGTTCACTTTGGAGGAGCGGCAGAATTGGCGGGGATTCAGGCGGGCCATGAGTTGGTTTCCGTGGGGGGCGAGCGAGTAGCGGATTTAAGAAAGCGAATTTCGGAATCAGGCGTATTCAATAACAGCATACATTACTATTTACTGGAAGCGGTGGAAAACCGGTTTTTCGGAGCTCCAGGAGATAAGGTTTCTTGTCGGCTAAAAGCAGCCCGACTAACCTCGGCAAAAAAGCTCACTTTGGAGTTGGAGGCCTATCGAGGGCGAATGTCCTCTCAGTTGGGCAATTTGGGAGAATCGCCGATGGCTTTGGAAAGCCGTTCGCTCGAATCTAATATCCATTACTTGCGATTCGACTTGTGGTTCCCGAGTCTAATGGAAGAAATGCGTTCCATTATTCGCTCAATGGATCGGGGTTCCCGTGGCTTGATTATCGACATCAGAGGGAACCCTGGGGGTATAGGACTAATGGCTACAGGATTGGCTGGAATGCTAGTGGAGAGCGAGTATGAAATGGGTACAATGCGCCTCCGGCAAGGACACTTGAACTTTAACGTCTATCCTCAAGCAGGGGCTTTTCTCGGCCCGGTAGCGATCTTGGTAGATGGCAACTCGATTTCTACCAGCGAGATTTTCGCCGCGGATATGCAAGAAGCAGGGCGAGCCCGGCTATTTGGGTCTAGGACGGCAGGGGCCGCATTACCCTCTGTATTCAAAAAGCTGCCCAACAACTATTATTTGCAAATGGCGATTGCCGATTACGTTACCTCGCGCGGGAACCGGATCGAGCAATCGGGTGTCACTCCTGACGAAGTCGTTGTCCTATCTCCCTCAAAGCTACGACAGGGCGAGGACTCGGTGATCGACGCCGCCCGAAAATGGATCTTGCGGCAATCCGACTAACGATTGATAGAAGTTGGCAAATGTTTAGGTTTCTCAGTCTCTGGGCTATTGTTGCATTCATGGGTGGCGGAACGACGGTTCTACATGGAGAGGTCGAGCCGGCGGCCCAAAAGATTTTCGAATCTTACGCCGAATTTCTCGGAGGAGTGGATGCTTTTGAGGAAATAGATACGGCGAGGTTGAATATGTCTATGGAGATGCCGGGACTCGGTATGAACATGGAGCGTACGGTTACGTTTAAGGCGCCGGATAAAGTCTATGTTGATGTGGATATCCAAGGATATGGAAAAATACGCCAAGGATTCGATGGCGAGAACGGTTGGGCCATTGATCCGATTCAAGGGCGTCGGTCTCTTATGGGTCGAGAACTGGCTCAATTGAAAGAGGAAACGAATTTTAGAGAGGGCCTTTATTTAGTGGACAAGTACTCATCGGCCAGGGTCGTGGGAAAGAGCGAAGACGGCCTCACTATGATCCAGTGTATCAATGCGGACAATGGCTTGGAAGAAATGCTCTACTTTGAAGAGCCTGTTGGGCTATTGCGGCGAAGCGACTACACGGAGGATATGGGGCCGCAAGGAAGCGTGCCTGTTTCTGCTCGCGTTGATGTTTACGAGAAAGTGGGCGATATTCGACTGCCCATGGAGACCAGCGCTGATATGATGGGAACGAGTATGCGGGTAGTGATCACCAGTTTTGAGCCCAATGTCGAAGTCGATGATACCATTTTCAAAATGCCGGAGTGAAAGCTTTTTCTCAATCTCCTTTACCTAAACCGAACCTTAAATAGTCTCAGCCCAAAACTAAAACCTATGAAATCTATCGTCGCTTTACTTATCATTTCCATCATAGCATCCACTTCGGCATCAGGAGCAGGCGCGTTGCCTAAAACGCCTTCGCCAAAAGGGGCGAAAGCGTATATCATATCTCCCAAGGACGGGGATACAGTTCAGTCTCCCTTTCGGGTTCTTTTTGGATTGGCGGGAATGGGAGTCGCTCCAGCTGGTGTCGATATTCCGGATACCGGACACCATCACTTGATCATCGACCTAGACGAGCTTCCTAGCTTGGATGTCCCGCTTCCCGCTACAGAGAATGTGGTTCATTTTGGCAAGGGGCAAACGGAAGCCGAGATCGAGCTTTCGCCGGGCAAGCATAGCCTGCAGCTCGTACTCGGGGACAAGATACATCTTCCTCATTCTCCACCCGTGATTTCCAAGAAGATCACAATTACAGTAAAGTAGCGGGGCTCAATAAATTTCCGTTTCATGCGGTAAGGCTAAGGTTGCAGTATTCGGTATACTTGCCATAGCCGGTTCGGGCAAATGGCGAGCTTGCTCTCGGGCAAAGTTTGCTCCAAGCAAAGAGGCTCTTAACCTCCTCGATACCAACACCCATGTAATCCAATGAATCTGAATCGCCAAGCGATCCGCAGCCTCACTCACCTCATGCTCAGCAGCCCGCTCCATCGGAAACCGCTCATACTTCGCCGCTTCAGCCGGTTGGGTTCGCCTTAACCGGTAACACGAACGAGTACTTCCGAATTTGGATAGTCAACTTGCTCCTCTCGATTATCACCGTAGGGTTTTACTGGCCTTGGGCGACGGTTCGCACCAGGCGGTATTTTTATTCGAATACGCATCTTGACAGGCACTCTTTTGACTATTTGGCCAAGCCGAAAAATCTGCTAATCGACTATCTGATTGTTCTGATCTTTTTCGCCATCTACCTATTGGCAGGAATTTTCAATCCGCTATTCATCTATCCGGTGATTCTGGTTTACGGCTTAGCGGCTCCTTGGATGATTTATAAGGCGTTTCGGTTTCGAGCCAAGAATACCGCCTACAGGAATGTGCGGTTAAAATGCTGCGGAAACTTGGGTGATTCGTATGTAACGTTTCTCGTTTGGGCGGCCCTCATTCCTTTTACCTTCGGATTCATTTTGCCTTATTAGGAAATGAAGAAAAAGGAGTACTTCTTCGACATCCTACAGTTTGGTAGGACTTTCTTCAATTTCAAACCGAAGGCTGCGGAGCACTATAAATACTACCTTCTGTTTTTGGCCATCGGAATGAGGCTTTATTTCATTCTCATATTCTCGGTCATAGGAGCGGCGGCGCTTTTTGACGCCACGGCTGATACTTACAATCCGGATATCTTTGCGGGGGAGGTTTTAACTATTCTTATGATCATCGGAGCTGTAATTGGGTACGCGGTTCTTGTACTGATCGGCGTAGTATTCCAAAAAGGTCTCTGGCTTCTCATATTCAAATACAACCTGTCGGTCTGGAATTTGGGCAGATTCGGTTTCGAATCGAAAATGAAATTCGCAAAATACGTGGGTATCGCTGTTGGCTATGTGTTCGTCAGCATCTTTTCTCTGGGTCTATTGATCCCTTGGGCGAAAATCAGGATCACCAAGTACAGAATGAATAATGTCGACGTACTGGCGCCGGGAGGGGAATTGGGTGAGCATTTCGAAGCGGAAATGGAAGACGAAAGGGGTTTCGGCGAGGCGGCGACGGATTTCATGGATTTCGAAGTCGGACTGTGATCGAATTCGAGGGCCCTCTACACCGGTCGGGTTCTTCGCACGCATTCGATGCCGTTGCCAGGGTTTCGGAACGCGGATCGGTAACCCTTAGTGTCGATACAGATTCCAAAGAGTATCTGATTAGCGAATACGAAATAGAACCAAGATTAGGAAAGGCCAATC
>JAYZHU010000009.1:0-5731 GCA_036166175.1 Verrucomicrobiota bacterium
TATTCCCACCTTTGTCATTGCGGCTTTACAACGCTTCTTGGCAGGTCAATCCCTAAATCGCTTTGGAAAGCCGCTTCTCTTCGCTTTAAGCGTAGGCGTCGAACGCGCGAGCAATATTGCGAACTAAGAGTCTCCCCAAAACTGTAACCGAAAGCCCATTACTTCTCAGCTCAACGAGTCCATCGGATTCCAGCTTTCTCATATTGCTAAGCTCGGCCTGGAATCGATCTTTGAAATCGATATCCAGTTCTTTGTTTAAGGAATCATAGTCGAGCTCCATGTCGCACATGAGGTGCATTATGACTTGCCGTCGCAGTTGATCCTCCGTAGCCATTAAGTAGCCTTTCTCAACCAGGCAACGATCCGCCTTAAGATACTCATAGTAAGTATCCAGCTCCTTGAAATTCTGCCCACAGGTGCGGCGCGTTTGGCTGTTGGCCGACATCCCGAAGCTGCATTTTTGAGTATCCTTGAAATTGCGATACAGCGTTTTCTTCCGCTGAGCGACCATCCGGCTTGGTGAAATGGTCCATGCTGATATGATGATATCCGGCGTCGAGAAAATGGTTTACCGAATGGACGAGCATGGCGATCTTCTCTTAGGCTGAAGGTAAAGCCCGCTTCTCTAGAATTCTTTGGGCAGGTTGCACCAAGGAATTTTCACCAAGGAGCCGAGCGATGACAAGACCGGTCTCGGGCAATGATAACCGGGGCACCCTCCCGGGCTGAAGTTAGGAAGTTGTAATGAAAGTAAGAGTAAGAGAGGAAGGTTTGAGAAATGGTGCTCAGGGCGGGACTTGAACCCGCACGGCATAAGCCATACGCCCCTCAAGCGTACGTGTCTACCAATTCCACCACCTGAGCTAAGGGGAAAATGGAAAAAAGGAAACTTGAAGGACCATGTAAAGCGTCAAAACAAACAATTTGATTTATGGGCTCAAATTGGTTGATTATGGGATTTCTTGCATCTAGTAATAAAGTGTTCACTTAGATCACATCATTAAAGACTTATACAAACTGCAAACTATGCGGGGGGCGAGAGCCTCCTTTTTAAAGAAATCCAATGAGCGAGCCGAGTTCCCAGGAACCTAAGGAACAGCAGGAAGAATCCAACCCGCTTGACCTATCAGATCTAAAGAGCTTCAGTTTCGGTACAGAATGGACCGACGCTGCGGAGAAAACTAAAGGCGACCGAAGGACTGGTTCAGGTCGGTCTCCCGGACAGGACCGACGTCCGGATCGGCGAAAGGGCGGAGCCCGCAAGCCGACCCGAGATCGGCGACCTGAAAGGGGTCAACGTCCCTCCGGAGATTGGCGAGAGGTATCCGCTAGTGATTCTTCCAGATCGGGCGAGCGGAGCGATAAATCCAACAGGGGTCGCCAAGGAAGATTCGAAGGCCGACAAGGGCGCCCGCAGTTTGACCGACCTTACGAAAGTGCGGTATTCGATGTTGGGTTTTATCCCGATGACGATGGCTTCGCTACTATAATGAAAGCCCTGAGAACGAATCATATCACCTACGAATTGTTCGAAGTCGCCCGTATTTTCCTGGAGAAATCGGAGCGCTACGTAGCCAGTGTGACGCGGAAATCTGCGGAAGGGGAGCGGGCTGGACAGGTGGCGGTCGCGATACCGGACGGAATGCCTTTCGAAACCGAAGAAGAGGCCATTCAGCATGTTATCTCTAATCATGTAGATGCGTTTTTCGTTCAAGAGGAGATAGAAACGGAACCGCCTTCTGGAAACTTTCCATTCGTTAACCGCTGCGGTTTGACGAAAAAAATCCTAGGGCCGCCTAACTATCATCTATACTAGGAATTCGTAAGTCAGCATTTCCAGACTCAAATTAGTAGCGCTACCTTCTATCGTTTCCAAAGCGCGATCGTCCAGGATCGGGATGAAGAGGCTGTCAATGAGTGGCGAGAATCGATGAAGAAGACGATTCGTTATTCGACGAAACCCGAGGAAGGGGAGACTGCGGAAACTTTCGACACGCTCAAAGAAGCTGTGGTCTACCTGAGAACAACGCAGAGAGACAAGATGGTAAAGACCGTCAACTACGCTCGCGTTACGGGTGTGACCTTGGATAAATTTCCTAATTCGGAAGCTAGCCGGGCTGTTGGCGGGGAGCTAGCGCGTCAGCGTCGGTTTCCGCTGAAAACAGCCAATCTGATTCGCGGAAGGCTGCGCCGAGAAAAATTCAGTATTTATAAGCGGGGCTCGAAAGGGGTCACTTATATTTGCGCAGCGAAGCGAAACTTCCGCAAGCCAGGGCAGATCATGTCGGATTCGCTGGATCGGCTAATCCATTACGTAGAGGTTAATACCAACGTTAAGTTAAAGGACTTGGCTTCGCAATATGAATCCTGGTCTAAAAACAAGCATCCAGATGTTGAATACAATGAAAGAAAGCTATTCCAGGACATCCATTGGCTGATTGCCGATGGATACATTACCCATTTTTCCGATGATTCCCTGATTGCACAGCCTATATTTGATGAAAAGTCGAGCGAGGGGTATGATTCCAAGGATCAGTCAAAAGCCAAGAAGCCGATGGCAGCATCGAAGGTGGAGGAAACGCCTGAACCCTCAAAAAACGAAGCTCTGGAAACGGAGTCCGCTGAGGAATTGGGGAAGGCGTCTGGGGAGCCAGTGGCTGCGAATTCTGTAGAGGAAGCCGAAGCCTGGGTTGAAGCGAAGAACGAGAGGGAAGATGCTGCTTCTGAATCTGAAGCCGATGCGTCTACCGATGAGAAAGCCGATGAGCCGGCTGAGGTAGAAGCAGAAGAGCCATCGGTGGCAGAAGAACCAAAAATCGAGAGTCCTGAATTAGCGGATACCAATAGCGAGCTTGAGACTCAGGAAGAGACGTCGTCGGGCGAGGAAGAGACTAAAGCGAGTGAATCTGAGCCGACGCCAGAAGAGCCTGAACGTTCTTCGGGCGAAGCCGAAGCGGACATTGAAGCTGCCAAGGTAAAGAGCTGATTTTTAAGTGGTAGCGGGCCAACAGTTAGTACAACTGGCATTGAAATGGTCCCGCGGATGCTGGTAGATGGGCCGCTACCTCAGTTCAGGTTAGATGGCCCGAATAAAATGCCTGCCTGGCGACTCCATAGAAAACGCCAATACCAAGGTGGGTTTCCAAGGGATCGGTCCTAGCAGTTTGGGCCACTCGATGGTTAGACAGAATGGCGGCTTCATGAAGTCTTCAAGCATCAACTCGTCGATGATGCTCGAATCGCCTTCTAGGCGATAAGCATCCAAGTGGAGTAGAGTGGTGGAGTTTGCATTTTTTTGGTAGCAGTTGAATATATTGAAAGTAGGGCTTGTTATTCGGTCGTGGATGCCGAAGCCGAGAGCCAGTCCTTTAACGAATGTCGTTTTCCCAACTCCCAATTCTCCTTCAAGAGTGAGAATCGAGTTCTCAGGCAATTCGGAGACCAGCGATTTCGCGGCGCTAATCGTCTCTTTGCTCGATTGAGTGGTAAGACCGGATTTAAGGGTTTCCAAAATGGGCATAGCCAGTAAGATCGATTCTGGGTGAGGCATTTGTTAGAACGATAGGCTCATCCTTTTCGCTCCGCCCGACGACCTTTCCAATGCAAGTCAGAGGGGTATCGAATTGATGTTTCCATTCGGATTCAAATTCGCCCACGAACGACTTGTTGGCCATCGTGAAAAGCAATTCATAGTCTTCTCCATCGTTCATCGCGTGGTCTATCGGCGTTCGTCCGCTAGTTTTCGAAAGCTCCATCGCGGCTTCGCTAATTGGGATACTGGAGCAATCAATTTGAGCTGATTGATTCGGATACAAAAGGGCTCGACAGTCTTTTCCAAGGCCATCACTCAGGTCCAAACATGAGATGGGCTCTGGTCGTTTTGCTAGCCATTGACCTTCCGCAAGCCGAGGAACGAAATCATAGTGCTTACCGTTCCTTGACCCACCGAGCGAACCGGTAACGAAAATATGAGAACCAGTTACGGTTTGATTTCTCTGCAGGGCGTGCTCGCCGGCGAATCCTATCAGCGTCAGAAATACTCCTAGAAAACCGGACGTTTCACAAACATCTCCTCCATTGATTTCAATGCCGTATGCAAGGGCCTCATTGGAGATGCCACGATAGAAATTCTGTAACCAATCTATGGATAGATTTGGTGGAAAGGAGAGGGAGATGACTGCGTGCCTGGGTTCGCCTCCCATAGAGGCGATATCGCTGATGTTTCGCCTTAATAGCTTTGCCGCGGCTTGCTGAGGGGTGATGGAATCATCGAAATGCTTCAAATAGACGATCGGATCCGTCGTCGTTAGCAGGGTTTCCTTGTCGTTTGGAAGAGGCGTCGCGGCGCAGTCGTCGCCGATGCCTCTAGGCGCTTCCGGCGATGATGTCCCGAGCCAATCCTTGATGCGAGATATGAGAATGTTTTCTCCAAGAGGACCTGCTTGGGCATCGATCTCTCTAGTTAAGGGATTCATAGCTCAATAGGTTCGATCAAGTAGATCACGAGCACGTTGATTAGGTTGAATAGAGCGTGCACGGTGATGCTGGATACAAGATTTCCCGACGCCCGATAAACGATGCATAGGGCGATGCTTAACACAAGCAGTGGCATGAAGCTATAGAGGTTGAAGTGCATCAGGGCGAAGATCAACGACGGTACGAGAATTGAAAGCCCTCTTGGAAGGCGGTGGTTCAAATAGCGAAAGAGGAATCCGCGGTAGACCAGTTCTTCGCAAATTGGGGCAACAATGACGATCAGGCAGATCATCAAGGCCATTTCGACAGGCGATCCGCCATTCTGCACGAGCAGAACTGGGAGCTGAAACTCGTATTCAATGCCGATCGTGTCTAATAATAACCTCCAAATAAGAATAGTTGGCATCAATGTCAGGTAGACGCAGGCAAACCCGATGGCTCCCACTTTCGCCGCTGCCAAGCAGCCAACAGGTTGATCGCGAACTTCGTAGATTGCGAATTGCTTGAATAGGTACCAGGCTAGAATCGAACTCAGCTGCAATCCAAAGCCGGAAGCCAAAACGAAAGGAAGGGATTCGAAGTCTTGTTCGGCTCCGCTGAGAAAGCTATAAGCGGACGTGAAAAGGCTGGAGAGAAGAAACGATCCCAAAAATACGAAGCAGACGAAAAGCCAGGCGTCAAATGGCTTGATATCCCATTTGGTGAGTCGATTAGCGTACAGAATTTTTTGAAGCAATTCCATCAGTATTGCGGATCGCGAGTCAAAGGGGGTGACTAAGACTGGGCGAGTCCAAAACTGCGATCTATTCGTTTCCGAATTGGATAGCAGGCGGTCGGAGATAGCCCACTGGAAAATTAGCACAAGCATCCTGCCTTTATGCACCGGTAGAGACCACAGGTCAGCCTTCGTGCTTCGCTAAAGTCAGTACGATTGGAAGCCTGCGCTGCCATATTTTTGGATGCTCAGCTTGCGCTGCAGTAGTTCAGCAGTCGCGGATAGGCGTCAACTTTACTGGAGTCGGTGCCTAAAAGCCTGCCCGGAGGTCGGGTTCCACCGTTTTGATTCGATTCCGAGGGTGGAACGCGACGTCCCGGCGCGTTTTGTAATCCCAAAAATGGCTAAGCCGTGCATATGGGCGATAGCGGGGCAGATTTTAAGTCAACGCTAATATGTTAGAGGATTAGCGGCCAAAACCCGATTTTTGATGACAAATCGGAAAAGTGGACTTTGCTTCTCGGCTTTCCGCTATGGTTA
>JAYZHU010000010.1:0-7054 GCA_036166175.1 Verrucomicrobiota bacterium
ATACAGACTGAATCTACCCGCCGTTTTTCCGGACTTTGGATTGTAGAAGCGGAATTCGTAGCGGCAAGATTCGAGAGAGGTCGAATTTGAATCTAGGATTTCCGTTGGTGCTCCCATCAGATTGACGATTTTTTTCAGAGAAGGTGGTGAAAGCTTGGCAAGTGAGGCGGAATCGATCGCCATGGTTACGCTGCGCCTGAGTTTGTTTATCCTAGCGTGGCCCATGCGACTTAGGATCTCCTCCGTAAAGTCTTGTCCGAAAAGGTCGACGAATGCCTGGTCGACTTCGAAGCGCGTGAGCAGGTCGTCCCGGAAGTGGGCTTGGAATGTCATTCGAAATGGCCGATCCGAATCGATGCTCGTTCGTTTCTGGAAATGCCATGTCCACCACTCGTTATAGTCTGCTGAGTCGGCGAAATCGATTCGGCTTGGTTGGGACCCGGTCAGGAAAACGAAGTCGGAATTCTTCACAATGGGTTTGGAAAACTCGAAAGCCAGCTCTTTGCCTTTCAGGACAGATACATTCTCGTCGAATGATTTGAGCTGATTCTTGAAGTGCAAGAGCCTCAAATACACGCAACCCGCCAACGCCGGTAGCATAATAACTAAGGTAAGAGCGATGCCTACGCGTTTTGCTCGGCTGGACAGGGAGAAGCTCATTTATTTGTATATCTTCTGGTAGTTAGACCTCATTGAACCGGTTACAAAGCCTATTCGGTCAGTCGAGGAAGGAGCCATTCGGAGAGCCCTAGGTTCGCGCTCCTTCGCAAATTCTTGCTCCGGCTGGACTGGACAAATCGGAATCCGTCTATTGAAGTATACGCGAATTTAGATAGCTGGAATTGGGATTCCAGCCGATCGCGTTTGCCATGCAACCTTTTTCCAAGTCGAAACTACTTTGCGGATGCTGCGCCGTTTTCGCGATAGCGACGGAGCCGAATAGGACGATGGCAGCGGAACCCTGGGAAATGGAGGCTCTTCTGCTATATAACTCGGGATCGCCCGAGGTGAATGATTTGCGAGCGAGAAGCACTGGTAATAACCGACTGGGGGGATATGCCAGAGCCCTAGAAATCTTGTTTCAAGAGCCGAGAGAAGAGAACAACGCCCTCCGGGCAAAGAAGGTGTTCGATCAGCTTTTCGAGATCAACGGAAACGATGATGTCGGCATGGCTTCGGCCTATTACCTGGCAAGAATTAATCACAAACATCTGGACGAGCCGGATCTGGAGTCGGCAAGGCTTGGCTACAGGTATTTGTTTGAGACTTATCCTGGCCGGTTTTTTGGTGAGCTGGCTTTCCTCAAGTTCATTTTGGTCGAACTGTATGAACGCGAGGCGGAAGAAAGCATTGGCGCTAGGCTGGAGTCTATAGAGGAGAGAGGCAAGAGGCTGACGATCCCGGAAATGCAGCGAGGCTTTCACAGATCGATGGGAGAAGCTTACCGGGTTTTCGAGTTGTCGGAAGCGAAGGCTTACGAGCACTTGAAAGCCGCCTATGAAATCGAGGCCCCCGTTCCGGAAACTCAAATCGAACTGATGCTTTCCGTGGCGGAATTGGCGGAAGCTATGGGAGACGCTGATGTCGCCATCTCCGCTTTGGAAGACTTTCTTAGAACTGCCAGGTGGGATGATCGGCGAGAGACGGTTGCTGTCCGATTAGCGGATCTTAGAACTCGTGACCAATAGTCCGATGATTGGCTTTGTATCTCTAACGTAGATACGATGCAGACTGGACTTTAGAGCGGGAACTCTTTCATTCTCGTGCCAATGAGCGATAGCGACCCTTCTGAAGAGCCGTCCCTTTCAATCGTTTCCAGCTTTGTTCGGGAGCGGAACGTGCTCTTCGCCAAAGCGAATTTCAGCCCGCTGTACGTCGACTATTACCTTCACTTGAAGGATAATCGAATTGAGATCGATTCGGGGACTGACGAGCTATTGAAACGCGGATTGGCGGCATTCGCTCTTCATTGCGTTTCCCGGCCGAGGAACGAAGTTCTGGCCTGGACCATTAACTTTCAGGATCCCTTGTTGAACCTATTTATGGGCGGCGACACCAGTGATGGATCTGTCGTAGGTAGAGCCTTCACCGAAAACGTCAAAGAAGCGGAAGAGAATGTATTCTACCAGGAAATCGTGAAAGGCAACAAACCGCTGCACAGAAGCGTGGTCTCCTTCGATGGGAAAGACCCATTGGTCGCCGCCGAGGCCTACTATGAGCGTAGCGAACAGAGGCCTGCTCGGTTCTTCCAGGTGGATGCTGAAACTTTCGCAATCGCGTCAGCTCATCCAGATTACGACAGAGAGTGGTTTACGGAATTGAGTTCTGAAGATCTTCTCGCCTTGGGGCAGCGAGAAATCGTTAAGCCCCTAGAAACTCGGATCGTTCGTTGGCATTGCGGATGCAACCAGATGCGTATTCTCGAGGCCTTATTGCCAGTGTGGAGGCAAAGTCCGGAGGAGCTGTTCTTGGGAGAAGAATTGATTGAAGTGAACTGCCCGCGTTGCGCGGGAAAATACCGGGTGAGCCGCGAAATGATGGAAGCTTACGCCAGCGATGCAGAAGAATAGAAAGCGCAAGAGACATAGGGAATGGATATCGAATCGGTACAGGTTTTAGCCATCCGGGGGCGCGAGCCCCCGGTGACCACTCTTTTCGGTAACCTTACCGAAAAGAGTGGCAAGTGGAGATTGTTTTGGAGTGATGCCAGTTGCCGTTGGGCCAACTGTTTGACGATGGGCGAATCCGGTCTATCTCGATGGGCTTTATTCAGGGAAACTTTTGAGAAATGCCAGAATTAGCGGAGGTAGCGTTCTATTGTTCTCGTTGGAAGCGGGGTTGGGGTAGACGAATTCTTCAAGTGCGGATGAATGGCCAGAAGCGTTGCTTTCGGAGCGTCGATTCGTCTCGGCTCAGCGAACGCCTTTTGGAGAATCGGGTGATCCGCTCGCGCACGCACGGAAAGCGAATGCTATTCGAGCTGGATCAGAGATTGTGGTTGGGTGTTCACTTGGGGATGACGGGCAGCTTGCTAATAAGGCCGTCAGAAGCAGACCTAGAAAAGCATGACCACTTGGCGCTGGAGACGCGTGTGGGCTGGCTGGTTTTCAATGATCCGCGACAATTCGGAAGAATCGAAAGTTTCGAAAGCGATACTTTGCCCGAATTTTGGGAAAGCCTACCTCCTGAGCCAAACTCGAATAAATTCGATTTCCGGCATTTCCGGACGTTTGCTGAGAGGGGAACAAAGCAGCCTTTGAAGAGCATGCTACTGGACCAATCATATTTCCCTGGGGTTGGCAATTGGATGGCAGATGAAATTCTTTGGCAATCCCGTATACGGCCGCAACGCTCTATCACTGCGCTTGGCGAGAAGGAGCTCAAAGAGCTGTTTCGAGCTGTAAAACGAGTGTCCCGAGTCGCAATGGCTCGGATCGCCTCCGACTTTTTAGATCCTCCCAAGACGTGGTTGTTTCATCGTAGGTGGAAAGCGGGCGATAATTGTCCTAAGACGGGTGTCCCGCTAAATCGAGAGAAGATTGGCGGCCGAACAACTTGCTGGTCGGAAGCTTGGCAACGATGAGCAAAATGGCTGTCAGGGCGACAAACGATCGATGTTCCAGGATTCGTCAGAGTTTATCGAGTACAAGAAACGATCATGGATGCGATTGGTTCCCCCCTGCCAGAATTCGAACGATTTTGGGGTCACTCGGTAGCCTCCCCAAAATGAGGGAAGAGGCACTTCGCCGCTCTTGAATTTCCGCGCAATCTCGTCGAGTTTCGCCTGCAGGAAAGATCTCGAAGAGATGACTGAGCTTTGTTCGGATGCCCAAGCCCCGATTTGGCTTCCATAAGGGCGTTGGACGAAGTATCCGAGCGATTCGGTTGAGGATATCTTTTCCGCTTTGCCGCAGATAGCGACCTGCCGATGTATGGCTACCCAAGGAAAAAGTAGCGATACTTGGGCGTTTGTCTCGATATGCTTCGCCTTGCGGCTGCTGAAGTTGGTGAAAAAGACGAATCCTCGCTCATCGAACGCTTTCAGTAGGACCATGCGTTGCCAAGGCTGTCCGTTTTCATCCACCGTGGAAATGGACATGGCGTTGGGCTCAACCACTTTCAACTCTTGAGCCTGAGAAAACCAGCTCTCGAACTGATCTAACGGATTGGCCGCCAAATCTCTCCTGATGAGGCTGGTTCCCGTGTATTCCTTCCTTAATTTACTTAGGTCTTTGGCCACTTATTTAGGGAATTTTTCCGTTTTCTTATGGAGCGATTCCAAAAGCGTCTTCAGGCCTCCTTCTTCAAGCGTTTGAGAGCTTGCGTCGCCAGATTAGAAACGGATTGCAGGTTACTCTGTAATCGTTCGAGCGCTTCGTCGTCGAATACACCCGAGCAGTAAGCTGACTCATGTGATGGCTGTTGCAAATGGAGAGGCCTTTCGATAGCTTGTCTTGCGTCGCCAATCTTTTTCTTGCCTACCTGGCTTTGCGAAGGATGTAAGAATCGTGTGGTAGATTGGGCGGGATCAATGCTGTCCATTTACCTGGTTTGCTGGTATTGTATGAGTGGTATTCGAAGCTTCGCGACCTGAGTTAAAGCGAGTATCGTAGTGCCTTTAATTCATCGCTACTCTGGCAAGTGCTGGTTTAAGGGCCTCAGTCTCTACCATATTGGGCGCGAAAATCCGTTCGGTTGCAATCGAATTTGCCCAAAATAGAGGATATACTCTATAGCGACCGGGTGGTTTTGCTCAGCAACTCTGGTCTTCTGATGCCGTACCCTTTTCAAGGCTGCCCTTCACTAATCACGATTTTTCTCCCGGGCCGCGTTAGTCGAAATGGAGTTGCACAGGGACTGAAAGCTCGATTTGGATACTGATTTATGTTGGTAATTCGCAGAAAAGTCGAGCGCGACCAGAGCTATACCGTTTTTATGCTTCCCGGTTATTTCAAAGAGTGGCCTACGTCTGATTACGAGCATCAAGAAATATTGAAGGTGTTTAAACAAGACCGGCCACTAAATGGCATTGTCAATGACTTCTCGGAATTCGGAATTTCAATATCGCCAGACAAGTTCCAGGATCCCAAAGAAAAGCAGCCTTAGGAGGCGATCTGGTTTCTAGTGACAAGGAAGCCGGAAACCAGCCCAGCGAGAACAAGTTGTAGAGCGTGGTAGATCATAAGTGGATTTAGAATCGGACCTTGAGCTAGATTCCCAGACCGACTGGCAAATACGACCGCAGCGATAGGCACGCCGGCGGCTAGCGTCTTTTGGGAACTACTGAAAAATACCGCGATCCATTGGGTGGCGGACTGCGAAGCTATCCACGAGGGTGTCCCTGCCAGAAAAGACAGAAGACCTAGAAACATGGAGGAATAGAAGACTGCCAGAAGAATGGACAAGAAAGGGAAATCGGCCGACGCGTGTTCAGAAAAGCTGTCGCAGAAAGCCGCGAATACGAAGAACAGGGCGATAGCTATCTTCGTCGTTATCTCTGTCTTCAGATGTCCCCCCTGTTGATCTAATATTGGGGAAAAAGTAGGCCAAGAGAATCGCCATGAAGATGCCTTCTGTCAAAAGCTGGCCTTTGAGACGAATTAACATACTGCTATTATCCCGAAAGCCTAATTAGTTGGTTTGATCTCTCTAAACGGTTTCAAATTAACTGGTTTGTGACGGGGCGACCAATTAGAAGCTTATCGAAATGGAATCTTTTACTAGGTGCTGTCCTAAAGCCTCGAAAATCCTTCCGGATCCATACTTCGAATCCCATTGGACTCGATCGAGATCGAAGTGGGCCTGAAGGGCTGTAGAGGTTTCGTTGTATCCCAAAAGGGCGATTTCCCGATCTTTGTCTGGAGCAATTTTGGTCGCGGTTTCAACAAAGCTGATTTCGTAGACGCAGGTATGCCCAGCCACGGGAAGATGTTCGTCTTGGAAATGCTGTTCAGTGAGTACGTCAATGACCTGAAAAGGCGATTCTTTGGCAAGCGCCTGTTTCAGCGATTGAGGTAAAACTGCTTTCATAGCGTTTCGATTTTTCCGGGAATGGTCGCGGGACTTCACAACTGAAGTTGCATATGAATGTGCTCGATTCCAGCCTCAATAAAGGGGTCGCCGTGAGTTTGAAATCCAAATCGCTCGTAGAAAGGGGCGGCGTGAACTTGTGAAGCGAGAATGACTTGGCGATCTCCGCGATCCCCGGCAGCCTTGATCAGGTCGCGGAGTACAGCGGATCCGATGCCGCGCGAACGATAATCTGGCAGTACAGCCATTCGGCCGATGTGGCCGTCTGGAAGCAAACGTCCAGTCCCCACGGCTTTGCCATCGATGTACGCGATAGCGTGAAGGCAATCTGGGTCTTGTCCGTCGATTTCGAGACTAGGGTCTACCCCTTGCTCTTTGACAAAGACATCGAAGCGTATGGAGAGAATCGCCTCTTGATGCCGCGAAAATCCAGTTAGTTCCACAGAAACCATTATCGTCGATTAACACTGTGTAGAGAGTGCGTGTCGAAGGCGATATCCATATCCGATTCTGGTCGCCTCCCCCCATTTAGGCATACGTAATCGCGACCGCTTATTACGATTCACCTCGCATGGGAGAAGGTTATGGTTTACTCTTGTAAAAATAAATAGGGTAAACTCTCTATTAACAAAATTCAATTGTTTCGCTATATTTGTGCTTTAGGTTCGAATTGGAACACGAGTCTAAGTTAGGGGTTCAATATAGAAGCAAATATGGGCGTTCCTCCAGTATTGGCAGCGATTTTAATTTTGGCTTTGTGGGTTCCCGCGCTGAGAGCGGAAATGGAGCCCGACGAAGGGCCTCCGCTTGTATTTTCTCACCACCTCGTCCCTGAAGAGCTGAGGGGAGGAGAACGATATCAACTTGGCCCGATCGGGCATGTAGTGAATTTTGGATACGAGTTCGAGCTCTACAGCGATTTTGGAGAGTACCGTGTACGGGGAATCGATATGCTTGAAAAGCGGGTCAATGAAATTCACGCCCTCGAGAGGTTGGAGGAAATCAGTAAGACAGACGCGTTTGC
>JAYZHU010000011.1:0-16742 GCA_036166175.1 Verrucomicrobiota bacterium
TCATGCTCACCGCTGAGGCCGTTCGAGAAAACGTAATGAAGATCGCCAAAATTGGCGTTCGCGACTACATCGTTAAGCCATTCAAAGACGAGCTACTTATAGACAAAGTGGCTCGAATTGTGGAACTGCGTCCGGCTAACAGTGACAACTCGTTTCAGAAAAAGATCGATGACCCGATCGACATATTGGTGGTGGACGACAAGCCAGCAATTATCGACCAGGTCACTAATGGATTGGAGCAAACGGGTTGGACAGTGACTGGCGTTGCCTCAAAGGGGGAAGCGATAGATTTTTGCCAACAAAAGATACCGGATTGCGTTATTGTAAGCTTATCCCTGCCGAACGACGCGGCTATAAAGCTTTTCCGTATCGTTAGATCCAATGCCAAGACAAAATACCTGTCGATTTTCGGACTCTCTGTAAAAACGGAAATCGATGAGCAGCTCAAAGCCCAGAAAGCTGGTTTTGCTACAATCGTTACCAAACCAATCGATTTCGCTGAGCTGGAAGGGAAAATAGCGAAGGCGATTAATTTGGATGCCTCTGGCAAGTATTTCGAAATGGACGACCGCTTTCTGACGGTGAAGCTGCCAGCCAAATGCGAGCCTTCTTCGGTGAACGAATTGACAACCTACTTTAAGTCCAAAACTTCTGAAGCCGTGGACTTCGGCGTTTCCAATGTAGTTTTCGATGCCCAGAGTGTCCAGGAATTGGATATGGATGTTGTCAAACTGTTGTTGCAATCGATGAGCATCTGCAAAGAGCTTAGCTTGAAGTGTGCGATTTCGGGCAGCACCAAAGTGATCGAAGAAAGCAAGAAATTCGAAGAATCGCAGGGCTGGACCTTCTACGAGTCCATCGAAGAGGCGAAAGAAGCGATCTAGAAACGCGGGAGTCCGTGTTGCCTTCTCATTGTTTCTGTTTTTTGGCCCAAGAGTCTCTCAGCGTTACGGTTTGGTTGAATACGGGAGCTTCGGGCGTAGAATCCGGGTCTACTGTATAGTAGCCCTTTCTCTCGAACTGGAAGCGATCTCCGCTCTCCGCATTTGCCAGTTCGAGCTCGCCATAGGCTCGTAGCGTCTTCTCGGAATTCGGATTGAGATTATCTAGGAAGGTTTGGCCATCCTCCACATCTTCAGGATCGGGCTTGAGAAATAGCTGCTCGTAGGCTCGGACCTCGAGGGGCGTGTTTCGGTTAGCCGATACCCAGTGGATGGTTCCTTTGACTTTGCGTCTATCAGGGGTGGAGCCGCCTCGCGATTCAGGATCGAAAGTGGCCCGAATTTCTGTTACTTCTCCAGCTTCGTTCTTCGTGAATCCGGTACAAGTGATGTAGCAGGCGTAGCGAAGCCTAACCTCTCTGCCCGGGCCCAATCGGAAGAATTTTTTAGGAGGGTCCTCCATAAAGTCGTCTCGCTCGATGAAAATCTCTTTTGTCAATGTCACTTGGCGGCTCCCCATATCCGCATTTGCCGGGTGGTTGGGCCCATCGTAGAATTCCGTCTCTTCCTCGGGGAAGTTCTCGATGACGACCTTCACCGGATCAAGAACAGCCATGCGTCGAACGGCCTTTTCTTCTAGATCTTTGCGAATGCAGTATTCGAGAAGGGCATATTCATTAACGCGTTCCCGTTTGGCTACGCCTGCCCGATAACAAAATTCATTGAGAGCTTTAGGAGTGTACCCGCGTCTCCTAAACCCGGATACGGTTGGCATTCTTGGGTCATCCCATCCGTGAACGTGCCCCTCTGAAACAAGCTGAAGCAGCTTGCGTTTGCTAGTGAGGATGTATTCAACGTTTAGCCGGGAAAATTCTATCTGTCGTGGTCTACTGGGTACGGGTAGATTATCGAGGAACCAATCGTATAGCGGACGATGGAACTCGAATTCCAAGGAGCAAAGGCTGTGCGTGATGCCCTCTATCGCATCGCTTTGCCCGTGAGCGAAATCGTAGGAAGGGTAGATTTTCCATTGACCTCCCGTACGATGGTGCTCGGCGTGGATGATTCGGTAAAGGACGGGATCCCGCATGTTGATATTCGGGTGAGACATATCTATTTTCGCTCTAAGAACTCGTTTACCGTCCTTAAAGGCTCCCTCCTTCATTTGCTCCAAAAGAGTCAGACTCTCCTCCGTTGGACGATCGCGAAAGGGGGAATTCTTTCCCGGCTCGGTCAGGGTGCCGCGGTATTCTCTTATTTCCTCCGGTGATAGATCGTCAACGTAGGCGAGCTCGCTCTTTACCAAATGAACGGCCCAATCGTATAGCTGCCCGAAGTAATCTGAGGTAAAATAAAGGCGGTCTTCAAAATTGGCCCCCAACCAACGAACATCTTCTTTGATCGCTTCAACGTACTCCGTCTCCTCTTTGGTCGGGTTCGTGTCGTCGAACCTAAGATTGAATACGCCGTCGTAGTCCCGGGCGATAGAGTAGGAGACTTGTATCGCAAACGCATGGCCGATGTGTAGGTAGCCATTGGGCTCGGGAGGGAATCGCGTTACGACTTTCTGCTCGGATCCGGTGGATCGGGATTCGTCGATAATGTCGCGAATAAAATTGGAAGGGTTTTCGTCGGTAGTCATGAAGAGGGATGCTTTTCGAGGCTGCCTTAATTGATTGAGACTAGTCGATCGTTGATTCTGCGAATGACAAGCTCCTTGCCCATAAGTTCGAGCATAGGAAGGAAATCGGGACCAGAATTAGTGCCGCTGACAGCGAATCTGACTACTGGATACCAGGCAAATGGCTTCTCGCCGGTTTCATTTGCAAGTTGCTGGAAAGCCTGCTCGATTGCTGATTCAGTCCACTCATCCAGGTCGCTCAACCGAGGGGCGATTTCCGAAAGTTGCTCTCTCGCTCCTTCTCGGCTCCAGACTTTCTTAAAGGCTTTCTCATTTATCGAGTAATCCTCGGAGAAGAGGTAGGCGGAAAACCCGGGCAAGTTTTCGAAACTGTCGATTTTATCTCGGCACAATTCAAGAACTCCTCGTAGGTACTTGCCATCGACGTTCTCGTCGATCAGATTCGATGATGTCAAAGCTTGTCGGGCGGACTTTTCGTATTCGTCGACAGGCAGAACCTTCATGTTTTCGAAATTCAGATGTGACATTTTCTTCTCGTCGAACCGAGCGCCGGCTTTCTGGATATCCTTGATTTCGAATCTTTCGAGCAGTTCATCGATGCTTAGCACCTCTTTGCCGTCCTTCGGCGACCACCCAAGAAGAGCTATAAAGTTGACCACCGCCTGGGATAGGAAATGCCTTTGCTGGTACTCTTCCACCAGGGCTCCTTTGTCCCGTTTAGACATCTTGCCTTTGCCGATCTTCGGATCCTTTAGGATCATCGGCATATGGGCGAAAATCGGGGGAGGAGCTCCGAGTGCGTTGTAGAGTTCGAGGTGTTTGGATGTGTTGGAAAGGTGATCTTCGCCACGCAACACATGAGTGATGCCCATGGAAATATCATCGACTACGTTTACGAAGTGAAAACCCGGATCGCCGTTCGAGCGAACGAGCACGAAATCACGCTCTTCCCGTCGGGTCACCTTGCCTCGAATTAGATCTTCGATGACAACTGGCTCTGTCCTGACTTTTTCGATTTCCGCTTTGTGATACTCGTCGTACTCGGTATAGCGTTCACCCTCGAGCTTGAAGAAAATGGCGCCATCTTTTTCGTATGCGCGTCCCGCATCTTCCAGTTTCTGCAAATACTCGCGGTAGATATCGCCGCGTTGGCTTTGGAAATAGGGACCGAACTCACCGCCCGCTTCGGGGCCTTCGTCCCAGTCCAAGCCAAGCCAGATTAGGACTCTAAGAAGTTCATCAAGAGCAGCTTGCGTATTGCGTTCCTTGTCTGTATCCGCGATGCGAAGAATAAAACGTCCGCCTGTTTTACGGGCGTAGAGCCAGTTGAATAAAGCGGTTCGAGCCGTGCCGATATGCACAGAGCCGGTAGGGCTAGGCTCGAATCTGACGCGAACGTTTTCCATAGGCAGCAACACGTTGCGCGGAAGGAGATACGAATCAAGGCATCTCTGAGGCCCATCCTGAATCCTATCTCATCGCCGAGCGAACCGGCTGATGGGGTACAACAAGCAAATGGAAAGCCCAACTAGAAGGGATCCGAATAATGCCCATCCTTGGATTGAGAAAAACTGGATCATGTAGAATCCGATGAAGGGGGCCACCAGTCCTCGCATTCCCGCCGTGAATGTATGGACCGACATGTAGTTCGTCTCTTGACCAACCGGGGCGAACTTGGTGACCCAAAGGCTCCAATTGACGTTTCCCCCCGCCAACGCGAGACCGTAACCGAAGGCGCCCAAGTAGATTCCGAGAATCGAGTCGGCGAAGAAGAAGGAGACTATAGCGGCTAGCTGAACACAACTTGCCAATCCGCGTACGAGAAAGAAATTGAAGGCGTCGAAAAGATGCCCCCAGATAGATGTGGCGATGATCCTCGTGATGCTGGGGATGACGATCGCTGCGATTGCGATTTGCGTATTGGTAGCTTGTATGCTGTATTCATCGCTGGTCATGTACTCGATCTGGAGGGGCATGGTCGTTAGATTTCCAAATCCGAGTATCATCCACATTCCCAGCATACACCCGAATACTTTGTCTCTCCAGGCCAGCGAAAGGTGGGTTAGCGGATTGTTCTTCGGGCTTCGCTGCAAAATGCGCGAAGGCGTCATGTAGATGCAGACTCCGGAAAAGAAGCAGGCCCCCGCCATGATTTGAAAAAGTATGGGGAATGCGGAAATATCACACTCGAGTAGCTGGCCGCCGAACCAACCAAAAAAGGGGACTAGGGCGACGCTTAGGGTGATGGCATAGGCAACTCGTTTGCCGCGAATTGAGGGCGCATAATTCGTGGAATAAATGTGAACAAGAAGTGGCATTTGCTGGGCTAGAACAGCGGCGGCAATCGTGCCGGCTCCGAGGAATACCCATAGCTTGTCAGGCCCGGCCGAAGCGACAAGGAACAGGCAACCCGCACAAATATAATTGATGCTGCAAATCGTGCTCGTGCGCATTCTCAGTCGGGGAAAGTAGAAGAGAGCGATTGGGGTAGTGAGCAGTCCGATCATAAAAGCCGCTGGCACGAGGGCTTTGGAAAACGAGGAAGCATCGAAGTAGCGGGTTACAACCAGTAGGGCGAAGGTTCGCCAGCCGGCATCGACAAATCCGGCTAGGCTACTCCGCATCATGTCCCAGCGAAGCGTCCGGCGAGCGATTTCCACCGCTTCGGTATCTTTATGCTGGAGTGCTGGAGAAGCCATTCGATGATCTGGATGCGGTAAAAGGGGGCTCTAATGCTGCGCTGCGAGCCGATACGGGTGGCCAGGCCGCCGACAATGGCGGCGATCTACTTCAGGTCGAAGACTTAATTTGTTCGACTAGATCGATGAACTCTGGGAGCTCTCGTAGCGCCTTGAGGTCGCGGTCTTTTTCCAGCCATTGGGCGTCGTTGTAACCCAGCTCAATAGCTTCTCTCAGTACGGCGATAGCCTCTCGCGTTTTTCCGGAAAGCGAAAGGCTGCAAGCGAGGTTATAGCGTACTCTTGGATCGCCCGGCGACAGGCGGGCCAGTTTCCGGTCAATGCTTAGGGCTTGCTGGTCCATGCCGTATCTGGCGTAGAGCCCGGCTAGGATCTCGAGAATCTGAGGGTCGCTAGGGAGACGTTTTCGCAGCTTTTCTAAAAAGTTGATATCGTAGGCGTCCTGGGCATCGATCTCCATTGCCGCTAAGTGTCGCGCAGGGAAAGTCGTTCGGCAAGTATGGCTTTTTTGGCGGATTGCTGCCGGGCATTCTCTAAGCTCGTGATAGGCAGTTTAGTTCAGTTGGTGGGCAATTTGATCCACGCGAAGTTTTGCAATTCCTAGGGCCCCCTATACTCCATAGGCGCCAGGGAGTGATTTCTTTAAAATATCCCCTGAAGAACTCTTGAAGGAATCTGTTGGAGGGATGCGGGTCTTTGATCCGGTATCACATCACGTGTATCCTCCATAACAGGGAGATGCGCTCGCTCACCATCAGGACGCTGCTCGCCAAGGTCACAACTCTTCGCAGAAGCGTCTCCTTCAACTGCAAGTGGATTGGTAGAAGCAGAAGAAACCTTTGTTAATATCAGGTGTGAGGCTGTCCTAGATAGCCAAAGTTTGTATGAGTGTAATATAGGCTGGCGGTTTCCGCCAGCCTATCGCATTTATTCCGTAGTGGCAGTCTCGCCTGCCGCGTCTTTGGTACAGAACCCCTTTGCTTGAAACTCCTGGCAGGAAGCGGTGACTTGAAGGCGCTGGCTTATGGGAGTCAGGCCCAGCCTGGCCGAAACCGTGCTGCCGTACCATTCCATGAAGGGAGCCGGGATCTCGAATATTTTTTGGCAGTCGTTGCAGATCACCTGAGCTTGGTGGCTGTCCTGCTCCTTGTTGGGCATGTAGTACTTTAAATTCGTTCCGATATCGACTTCGCGAACGAGACTGCTCTCAACGAGTATTGGCAATGTGCGATACACCGTCGCTCTCGAAACGGTTCGGTCGATCAGACGGGCCTTGTCGAGAAGCTCTTCAGCAGTGAAATGACTCGACTCCTTGAATACGGCTTCGAAGATTGCCATACGTTGGCCAGTCATTCTCAGATTATGCTTTACCAAGAAGGATCGAAATCGGTCTCTGCACTCTTCGATGGTCACCTATGCAGTCTCAATACGATCTCAATAACTGTCAACGATGGAGTCGGGCTTGGAATTGCATGACGAAGTTGTCGCTGTCTGGCCATTGGCAGGTTTCGACAAGACACTCCATTATCGAGCGAGCGGCAAGCTGGCTGAGACGATCGCCGAGGGGTGTCTTGTTCGCGTCCCTATTGGTCGTAGATTCGTTCTGGGTGTTGTCGTAGAAACTGGAGCGACTGCGGACGTCGACTATTCGAAGCTAAAATTGGTCTCTCAACTTTGCTATGATGAGCCTATCCTCACTCGCGAATTGCTAGAGCTCGCCGAGTGGATTCGCGCTTACTACGGATCCAATCGAGAATTGGTATTGGAAACGATGATACCAGCCTCAGTTCGCCGAGGCATGAGCCCAAAGAAAGTAAGATTCGTTTCGCTAAGAAGAGAGGCCAGCGATGAGGAATTGGGGCGATTGGAGAAACGGGCTCCGAAACAAAAAGCGCTTTACGATTTTCTCTCACAGCAAATCAGGCCGCAAAATAAAGGGCTAATTTTGAAACGGCTCGATCTTTCACCCGCAACCTACAACGGCCTCTTAGAAAGAGGCTTTGTTAAGGAAGAGACGCGTATCGAGGAGAGAACTGCCTACGATGATGAAATCGGCTCTTTGGAGTACGTTGAGGAGAAGTCGATTGAGCTGAATGATGAACAGCGAGTCGCGGTCGAGAGCCTGCGGAAGGAGCTAGCTAAGGGAGGCTTTGCCACTCATCTCCTTCATGGCGTTACCGGATCGGGGAAAACCGAAGTTTACCTTCAAGCCATGGAAAGCGCTTTAAACCGAGATCAGGGAGTTCTTTATCTTGTGCCTGAGGTTGCCTTAACACCTCAAACCGTTGGACGGATTCGGGCTCGGTTAGCTCGGCTTGGCGATATCGACGCCGTCGTTTGGCACAGTCATTTGTCGGATGGGGAACGCTTGGATGGGTGGATGGCTCTTTCCTCTGGCCGAGCTCGCGTTGTAGTAGGGGCTCGCTCGGCGGTATTTGCCCCGATTCGGAATCTGGGCTTGGTTATCGTAGACGAAGAGCATGAACCTGCTTTCAAGCAAGATGAGACTCCTCGTTACCATGGCAGGGATGTCGCGATCTACCGAGGGTTTTTATCAAAGTCTCTTTGTATTCTGGGTTCGGCGACACCGTCCTTGGAAACTTATCGCAATGCAATCAAAGGAAAGTATTCCGTCGATCGGCTTACGAAGCGAGTGGATGAGCGTTCGCTCCCGATGATGCACATAGTGGACATGCGGCAGGAAGTAGCCCGCGCCCGGAAGCCCACTCAGCTGTCCAGAATGCTCGTCGACAAGCTGAAGGAGCGATTTGAACGAAAAGAGCAAAGTATCTTGTTTCTCAATCGGCGAGGATTTTCCGCATCCATGCTTTGTCAGGAATGCGGGCACGTCGAAGCGTGCGATCGTTGCAGCGTCCCAGTGACTTACCACCGGAGTGACGAAACTTTGAAGTGCCACTTGTGCGGAGCAGAAGCCGCGGCCCCGATTGTGTGCCCTTCTTGCCGCAGTCCCCGAATTCGTTGGAAGGGCATGGGAACGCAGCGTATCGAAAATGCAGTGATGAAAATTCTGCCGAACGCGAAAGTAGTTCGCGTCGATGCGGATACAATGAGCAGGAAGCATCTCTTTCGCCAGATTCTTGGAGACTTTCGTTCGGGGCGAATTGATATCCTTATCGGAACGCAGATGATCGCAAAAGGCTTGGATTACCCAAACGTCACTCTTGTCGGCCTAGTGGATGCGGATCTTTCTTTGCACATTCCTGACTTTCGGGCCAATGAGCGAACGTTTCAATTGCTGGTTCAAGTTTCTGGTCGAGCGGGAAGAGGGGACCTGGCTGGCGAAGTTGTCGTTCAAACGTGCACTCCCCACGCGGATCCCATCCAATTTGCTCGGCATGGCGACGTTGAGGCGTTTTTGCGCATGGAACTAGAAGACCGGGAGCGCTTCCAATATCCGCCTTTCCGGAGACTGATTCGGCAAGTGCTTCGAGGTCCCAATCCGGATAAGGTGGCGTTTTTTGCCGAGCAGTTTGCAAAGCAGGTAGAGAAACGATTGGAAGGGATCGTCGAGATTCGCGGCCCGGTACCGTGTCCAATCGAGAAGATGAAGGACAACTACCGATTTCAAAACTGGTACTTCATAGCGAATGTCGCCCCAGTTATGGGCGTTCTGTGCCAAATCGCGCGGGAGATCGCTTGGCCCGCCGATGTGGTGCAGGTATTGGACGCTGACCCGATGATGTTGAGCTGATTCGAACTTTGGTGGCCATAGGCATTTTATGGGTTGAAGCGCATGGTCTTGAAGTGGAAATTGCCTAAATTATTGCTAAAGGAGTCTAGGGAATAGCCGTAACTCAAAGCAGGAAACGCCATTGCAGTGTTTCTCAGTTTCATCGCCCTGGAAGATATTCGCTAATCCTTATCCGACTGGGTCTGAAGAATCTCTTCGGAGCCAGAGCGAGGTGTCGACCATTATGGTGGAGGGACGAAAGACCAAATCAACGACTCTCTCTTAACGGGCCGGGACGACAGTCCCGGCCTTAAGTGTATCTAGCGGGCTAGGAGATACTAGCTTAGGGAAGACGTTGCCGCAAATGGGGCAATAGCCGTTCGGTTCGAAGACGGGCGCCTTCGGCCGTGGTGTGGTGGCTCGTGTCGTAGAACAACTCGATATCCATTACGTATTCCTCGGGCTTTCCTAGGAACTCTAAGCCTAGCGATTCGGAAAAGTCGGTAATCCGTTTGATAGTCGACTGCGTCTGAGGGAGGGAAAGATCAAGGGCTGGGTTTTCCGCCATAGGAAGCCAGGCCATTAGGACGGTAATGCGGTTGCCTCGGGCCCAACTAGCGAACTCGGTCAAATCCCGCTTTGACATTTCCGAGATCGGCGAACGTCCCATCAAATTATAATCGTGCTCCCCCCGCCAGAGCTCATGGTCAGTTTGTATGAAATCGCCGTGCCGGTTCATTGTGAGATAGTTGTAGTAAGCGGGAATTACGCCTTCGTACCGGCCTTCCCAACGGGCGGTCAGATTCTCAATTACCTCCGCTTCTGAAATCGGCTTCAAATGCTTATCATAGTCTCCTGTCAGGGTGCCGAGGCGGACTAGGCTGCTTGCCAGTACCTTTTGCCAAGGAAGGCTCTGTAGAAACCGGGCTTTGCGGGCAAAAGATAGCGACCAGAAAAATTCCGGCGCCCATATGGCGATCTCGTCAGCAGCATAGCTTGAGTAGTTATCTCTAAAATACATGGAGTTTTCCAGACCGAGTATAACAACGTCTTCTTCTTTCGCGAATAGACGAATTTCGTCGAAACAGAATTCTGTAGGCATGTTAACATTGAAGGCCAAGTTGACGACGTTGTATCCCGTCTCCTGTTGAATCAGTTCCGAATCAAAGCCAAACCAAGCGCTTGATCCACCCTGTATCCAAATCGTCGGTCCAGATACGGACTCAGCGATATAGTGCTTGGCTATTCGCACTTCCCGATTCAAATGATGCGGCCACCAGGGCATGCCCAGATGAGTGGCGAACCAAACGGCGACTATCGCGATCCCGGACAATACGGATAGGGCGAGATAGATGAGAAATCGTCGAGCGTTCACTGGAGATTGCGAGTTGCGTTGTCAGAAGCGGAAATAGATGAAAGGCGAGGATTGGAAGGATCCACTTTGAATGATGATTAGAGCTACGATCATCGATATAAGAATAGCCGCTTTTTTGCTAAAAACAGGCCTGCCATTTGCGGGTGTCGTTAACCAGGAGAGAGGTCTGGGGAATAGAGTCACGATTATCCCGGCAAGGGTTATTAGTGCAATAGACAGTCCAAGCTCCGAAAAGAGCAGATGGCCTGGGTGGATGCCGCCAATAAGTCCTGGGTACCAGTCGAGAAAATGGAATGCATAATGAACAGGTTTCCAAATTTCCGTGGGTTCCAGAGATTTGAAAAAGGCGATTGCGCTGCCACCGTCTACACTGATCCATCCGTTTTTGCCTGATAGGGAACTAAAGTAGGCGAGGGCTTCTGCTAGACTTTGCGACCGGAATAAGGTCCAGCAAAGAGTCACCGCGAGAAAAGTGGCGAGCCAGGCGATTTTCGGAGGGGCTCTTAGTTTCGATCGCTTCCAGAGATGGTTGATGGCTAGGAGGATGCCGTGAGCGGCTCCCCAGAGAAGGAATGTCCAGTTGGCGCCGTGCCAAAGTCCGGCGATTGTCATGACGATCAGTAAATTGATGTAGGTCCGGCTCCAGCCTCTACGATTGCCGCCGAGCGGAATATAAAGGAAGTTTTTAAAGAAGCTCGACAAGGTAATGTGCCAGCGTCTCCAAAAGTCGATGACACTTTTAGCTCGATAGGGCGAAGCGAAGTTCTCTGGGAGCCGGATGCCGAACATTCGCCCGAGACCTAGGGCCATTTCAGAATAGGCGGAAAAATCGAAATAGATCTGCAGCGAAAAGGCAAGTAGCCCGGTCCAGGCTGTTAGGCCGGATATGGGGCCTTGGGACGATTCCCCGAATGCGGCATCGGCGATGGGCGCCAGGTTGTCTGCCAGCAAGATTTTTTTGCCTAAGCCGATAATGAATAAGACAATGCCGAGAGCGATATCGTCGATGCGGACTTTGCCAAACATTGGGGACTGCAGCTGCGGTATCATTTCACCGGGCTGTACGATAGGACCGGCGATCAGCTGGGGGAAAAACGAAACGTAGAGAGTGTATTCGTGGGGCTTAGCCATCAATTGTTGGCTTCGGAATGTGGTTACCAAATAGGAGATTTGCTGAAAGGTGAAGAAGGAGATCGCCAAGGGCAGCAGGAAGGAAGGAGGTCTTAGATTGAGGCCGAACAAAGAAACGAGAGATCCGACAGCGAAACCGGAATACTTGAAGATTCCCAAGAGGAGGAGGTTGGCGATGATTCCGCCAATGAGCAGTCTCCTGGCCGATTTCAGCGTATTCGATCTGACGATAGCGGCCGAGCAGAGGTAGTTTGCGGAAATAGATCCGAGTAGCCATAGCAAGTGGCTAGGGTAAGCCCAGGCATAGAAGACCCAGGAACAAAGCAGAAGCCAGGCAATCGAAGCTCTGGAAGAGCCCTTTGAGCTGATTAGGATGAAGCCAGTCCAAACTATCGGAAGAAACGCGAAAATGAAGATCGGGCTAAAGAAAAGCATCGAAATGGATGGCCGGGAAGTGGTTGCTTTTGAATAGGCAATAGCAGTATCGGTCAAGCTGCGATGCCTGATGGCAGGTCGACTCCGTTTCGCCAGTCGGTCGATCTATTGGGTGAAGTTAGGAAAGAACTGGATTGAAGCCATCGAAGTCCCCTCTATGGTGCTCGGATGCGGATTTATTTCCTAGGTATTGCGGGTACAGCCATGGGGAACGCGGCCTTATTGTTGAGGGATTCCGGGAATGAAGTTTATGGGTCCGATAAAGCGGTGTATCCGCCGATGAGCGACAAATTGGCTGAAGCGGGGGTCGAGGTACTGGAAGGCTATGATGCCAGTCGATTACGGGGGCTGAACCCGGACTTGGTTATCGTCGGTAACGCCTATTCCAGGGGAAATGAGGAAATCGAGTTTCTTTTGGATTCGAGAGAAATTCCGTTCGCGTCGCTTCCTGAGGCTATGAATCGGTTCGTATTATCCAAGCGGAGGAACTTGGTGATAACGGGAACGCATGGGAAGACGACGACCACCGCTCTGGCGGCTTACTTGCTGGAAAAATCGGGTGCCCGTCCTGGCTACTTGATCGGAGGGGCTCCGATTGATCCCGAGAGCGGATGGAATGCGGGGTCTAGCGATGGTCCATTTGTGATCGAGGGTGATGAGTACGATAGCGCTTTTTTCGACAAGCGGAGCAAATTCATCCATTATTTGCCGAGGGTGGCGGTGGTTAACAATCTGGAGTTCGACCATGCCGACATCTTTCGGGACTTGGAGGACGTCAAGCGAAGCTTCCGACATTTTTGCCGCATTATTCCTAAGAATGGGTACCTGCTCATAAATGGGGACGATGAAAACGCGATGTCGTTGCTTCCGGCTCCTTGGACTCGCGTGTTGAAGGTGGGCGAGGGAAAGCATTGCGACCTTCGTATCGAACAGTACAAGACAACGCTGACAGGGTCGCGATTTGATTTGAGCTGGAAAGGCAAGCCTTGGCGGACTGTAGATTGGATGATGGCGGGAAGATTCAATGCTCGCAACGCAGCCATGGCCTGTTTGGGAGCAGCGCTGATAGCGGACCCAGAAGGCGACCCGATATCATTCAAAGCGGAAGGAATAGAGTCCTTTCGCGGCGTTTCCCGCAGGCAGCAGCTAAGACTAAAATCGGAACAGCTCGTCGTTATTGAGGATTTCGCTCATCATCCGACAGCGATTAGCGAGATGCTGGAGTCGATCAGGGATCGCTTTCCGAGCAGAAAGCTGATTGCCGCTTTCGAGCCGAGAAGCAACACCTCGAGATTGGAGTCCATGCGCGGGAGGCTTGGCGAGGCTTTGTCCGTTGCGGACGCCGTGTTGATAGGAGCGGCTAAGCAGGCGAATAGCGAAGGGGTGGCCCTTTTGGATACGGAGGATCTTGTCTCGGATATGCGAAGCAGGGGCGTCGAGGCCCATGCCGCCCGATCAAATGAGGATGCCCTGCAAGTTTTGAGAGAGCGCTGGCAATCGCATTCGGGTAAACAACTCGTCATATTCCTTACTAACGGTTCATTTGGCGGTATCATCGACCGATTTGTTGATGAAAGATAGCAGCAAGCTGTGAAGTTGGCTTGCGGGCTTGGCTTAAGGAGACCAATTTGCCTCTCATGTCTACGCCACCTTTTCATTTTCAGAAGCTATTCGAATTGGGTGAGGATGATACGGAGTATCGATTGCTTACATCTGAATTCGTATCCACAGATTCATTCGATGGGAGAGAGATTCTGAAGATTGAGCCGGAAGGTCTAAGTCATTTGATTCGCCACGCCATGCATGATCTTTCCTTCATGCTGCGGCCAAAGCACCTGGAGCAAGTCGCTTCTATCCTTGAGGATCAGGAGGCTTCGGAAAACGACAGGCACGTGGCCCTTACCCTCTTGAGAAATGCGGAGGTGGCGGCTCAAGGAGTGCTTCCGTTTTGCCAGGATACGGGAACGGCGATTGTCATGGCAAAAAAAGGACAACAGGTCTGGACGGGAGGCGATGACGAGGCTGCCATTGCCAAAGGCGTTTACGATACCTATACCAGCGACAATCTTCGCTATTCCCAAATAGCTCCGCTGACTACGTACGAAGAGAAGAACACCCGCAATAATCTTCCCGCCCAGATCGATGTCTACGCGGATGGCGGAACGGAATTCAAATTTCTCTGTTTGGCAAAGGGGGGTGGCTCGGCAAATAAGACCTTTTTGTATCAGGAGACCAAGGCGCTGCTTAATCCGGAAACCTTGGAAGCATTTCTCTTGGAGAAGATGGTCTCGCTTGGAACATCTGCCTGTCCTCCATATCACCTCGTGTTCGTGATTGGGGGAACCTCCGCGGAGTCTTGCTTGAAAACCGTTAAGGTGGCATCGACCAAGGATTTGGACAAACTCCCCACCTCGGGTAATGAGCATGGCAGGGCCTTTCGGGATGTTGATCTGGAAGAAAAGATGCTGGAGAGGGCTCGGGAATGCGGCATTGGGGCCCAATTTGGAGGCAAATATTTTGCTTTGGATGTGCGTATTATAAGAATGCCTCGACATGGAGCGAGTTGCCCCGTAGGGATTGGCGTATCCTGCTCAGCTGACCGAAATATTAAGGCCAAAATCAAGAAGGATGGGCTTTGGCTGGAGAAACTCGAGGGGGATCCAGGACGCCTGATTCCCGCATCTTTAGGCGGGCAGAAAGATGCCGAGGTTGTACAGCTTGACCTCAATCGACCGATGAAGGAGCTTTTGGATGAGCTTTCGATGTATCCGGTTCAAACACGATTGTCTCTCAATGGCACGATAATCGTCGCCCGCGATATTGCCCACGCGAAGCTCAAGGAACGGCTGGATGCTGGTGGGGAGTTGCCTCAGTATTTAAAGGACCACCCCATCTACTACGCGGGTCCGGCAAAGACGCCCAAAGGCTTGCCATCTGGATCATTCGGGCCGACTACCGCAGGGCGTATGGACAGTTACGTTGAACCCTTCCAAAAGCATGGTGGATCTATGATCATGTTAGCAAAGGGCAACCGTAGTCAGCAGGTCGTCCATGCCTGCAAGGAGTACGGTGGGTTCTATTTAGGTTCTATCGGCGGGCCGGCAGCGATTCTTGCCAAGGAGAATATAAAGAAAGTGGAACTCGTTGAATACGAAGAATTGGGAATGGAGGCCATTTGGAAAATCGATGTGGTCGATTTCCCGGCTTTCATCCTCGTGGACGACAAAGGCAATGATTTTTTCCAGATGATTCGAAAACGCAATTTGGGGCGCTAGATGAGGATTCGATTCCCGGAAAATTGAATCTTGGCCAGCACGCTGGTTTGCCTCATTCTCTCGATTATACACTACTATTCACCCTTTGATTAACGTTCTATGAAAACCCGTCGCGAGTTCATAAAATCTACATCGTTTCTGGCGGCTGCATCTTTGGCTGTCCGTCCCTCGCTTCACGCTGCCCATCACGAAAAGTGGTTCGACATTTCCTTGGCTCAGTGGTCGCTCCACAGGGCCTTTCGAGGCGGTGAGAAGGATGCGATGGATTTCGCCAGAATTGCCAAGCGCGATTTCGGAATCGCGGCCATCGAATACGTCAACCAGTTCTACATGGAGCATTTTACTCCTCAAATTGTGAGTGAGCTGAAAAAACGATCGAAGGGCGAAGGCGTGGACAATGCGCTTATTATGTGCGATCGCTTGGGAAGGCTGGGCGATCCAGAAAAGGCAGCCCGTATCAAGACTGTGGATAACCACAAAGTCTGGGCGGATGCAGCCAAAGAACTGGATTGCCACTCGATTCGCGTCAACGCGGGCTCCGCTGGTTCCTACAGCGAACAAATGAAATTGGCCGCCGACGGTCTCAGCAGATTGGGTGACTTTGGCGATTCTATTGGAATTAACGTAATAGTCGAAAATCATGGTGGACTGTCGAGCAATGGCGCTTGGCTGGCGGGTGTAATGAAGCTAGCCAACCATCCGCGCGTAGGGACGCTTCCGGATTTTGGCAATTTCATCATCGATCGGTCAACGGGCGAATCCTACGACCGCTATAAGGGGACTCGCGAATTGATGCCTTATGCCAAGGGAGTGAGCGCCAAGTCCCACGATTTTGATGAAAAGGGCAACGAGATCCATACCGACTTCAAGCGTATGTTGAAAATCGTTAAAGATGCCGGTTATCGTGGATACATCGGAGTCGAGTACGAAGGTAAAAACCTAGGAGAGGCGGAAGGGATCCGAGCCACTAAAAAGCTGCTCCAGGGGCTTGGTGGTCGTTGAATCCAGTATTTGGGTTCACCAGAAAATACACTACTGCTTTCTAGTAGTGAAGGACGCCTCGGTCCTACGAAAAGATGTAGGGCTGCTTGTTCTCAAGCAGCCGATTGGGCCATTGCGGCTGTTAAAAGAAAAATAGCCCTAATAAATTAGACGTCGCAAATCTTTACGGCGAGTTCTAGTGAATTGAGTGGATCGTCGCTGGCAGGGATGAACTCCTGAGCTACGTAGCCTTTGTATCCGGTTTCAACGATCGCCCGCATGATAGCTGGATAGAAGAGTTCCTGTGTGTCGTCGATCTCATGACGCCCAGGAACGCCGCCCGTATGATAATGACCGTAGTAGGGATGGAACTCCTTAATGGTATCGATAACATCTCCTTCCATGATCTGCATGTGGTAGATATCGTAGAGGAGCTTGAATCTCTCGGATGCTACTCGGTTGCACAATTCAACACCCCAAGGAGTGTTGTCGCACATATAGTCGGGGTGGTTCCGCTTGCTGTTAAGTTGTTCCATAATCACGGTGACACCGTGTCGCTCGGCGACAGGGGC
>JAYZHU010000012.1:0-5384 GCA_036166175.1 Verrucomicrobiota bacterium
CCACCTCCTTTCAGCTAACTGAGAGCTACATATACTCTCAGCCCATTATCGAGGGAGACTCTACCTACATTTTGTTGCTAGAAAGCGAAAATCCCGAATTCGTCCCCTCATTCAAGACCGTGGAAGCCCGAGTAAGGGAGGACTACAGGGAAGAAGAAGGGCGGCGATTGAGGACAGAGCACGCCAACACGCTAGCCTCTGCTCTCAATGACCTCGAGGCCGAGGCATTTAAAACGGAAGCGGAATCGAAAGGAATGACGATTTCCGAATTTTCTAAATTCAAGCGACGCGACACGGTCGAAGGATTGGACTCCGGCCTCATATTCTCGATTATGAATCTGGAAATTGGCGACGTATCCAATGCAACTATACGTGAAGACAAAGGATACATCGTTCAGGTAGTGGGAAAAGAGATTCCAGAGATCGATGCGGATAACGAGGAATTCGAATCGCGCATGGCAGCGCTCTCCGGAAATTACGAGCGTTACGCCGTCTCTCAATACATCAGCAAACTAACAAACGACGAACTCATACGGGCAGGTTTGGCGACTGCTCCGAATTGACGAAACGCATCTCATGCCTTTGAAGCGATTCAAGCCCGTTTCTGGCAAATGCAAGCTATGCAGAGGCGAGCTCGAGTTGAATTTGGGTGGAAATTCCGAATTGCCGGATGAATGCCCAAAATGCGGGCAAGCTATCGAACCTTTGCAAGCATTGACCGCACCGCCCGCTCGAATCGCTCGAAAACCCAACTCGACCGAGGCGAAATCAGCCGGCTTCCAAGTCTACAAACGCTTGGGTAAGGGAGAATACGAAAAACAGTAATTCGGTTCGCACCAACAGGCGGCGAATGAAGCTGGCCAATCAGGCCCCACTTTGGCATCAGGGTTTTCAGTGATACGCGATCAACGTCATCTACTATACGGGCTTTCAACCGACTCCTATTCGCCCAGGGGCCTTTGGCTTTTGGGTCTACTCTACTTCGGCTCTCTCTTCGCCGCGGTTTTCCTCAGCCTAGCGGCCTGGAAGATCACCCATTTCGTGGATCCCGATGGTAGCAGTTATTTAGCAAGCAAGCCCTATGCGAAGTTCTTCGACAGAAGTCGCTGGTGCTGCGTCCTTCTTATCTTGCCATTCCTCTTTTGGAGGTGCCGCATTACATCGTACCCGGCGGCGGGCTTTATTCGACCCTTCCTGAAGACAGCAGCCACTTGGTTTGCCTACGGGATCGGCATGATCGCCATCATCTACGCAAGCTCAGCAGCGTTCGGCGCTATCCAGCTTAAGTCCGACGCATCGGCCAGCGGGTTTGTCTCTAATCTGGGAAATGCCATGTTGGCAGGCATTCTGGTCGGCCTCTTGGAAGAAATAGTGTTTCGAGGACTTGTATTCAGAATGTTCTACACGGCCTTGAAGCCATTACCCGCCATCATACTGTCCTCGGTCTTTTTCGCGATTCTCCACTTCAAAGCTTCAGCGGGGGTCTTCACTGATACATCGCCGCAAGAAATCGGTCTTTATGAGGGCTTCTACACGGCTTGGGCAATGATGGCAGCATTGGTCACCGAGTTCGACTTCACCTACCTCGCCTCGATCTTTCTTGTGGGCGTTGTCTTGCATCAAGTATTCCTACTGACTTCCAACCTCTGGGCAAACGCGGCTCTTCATGCCGGATGGGTGTTTACGATCAAGGCAGTTGGAGGCGGATTTGAGACCTCGTCCTCCGCGAATGCCTTCACCGGCACAACACGCGTAGCCGACGGCTACTTAGTTATTCTCGTTCTCATAGTTTTTTGCGTGATCTTCGCTTGGAAATTGCGGTCCAAAACACGGACTCTTGAAGAAAGGAAAGTTACCTCATGACAAAATCGCCTCCTCCAACGCTTCGATTAAGCCGATCTTACGCTCGATTCTTCTTCATTCCGGTCCTATGTCTGACTAGTTTGGAGACCCAGGCCCAGGAAATCCTGACGGTTGAGAAAGCCATTCAAATTGCTCTAGAGAGCAACTTCGACGTGCGTATCAGCCAAAATACGACAAAACGGGCTGAACAAGACGTGAAGATCGCAGACTCTGAATTCCAACCGAACTTCGGTATCATTACCTCAGATAGTTTCAATACCCAAGTCCGGTCCGGAGACCTCCTGGATGGAGCGGCTCAGCCCCAATCAAACAATCAAACTAGCCGAGCGGTCGTATCTCAAGATTTGAATACTGGTGGCAACATATCGTTGAGCACTCGTCTGAATCGCAATTTCTCCAATTCAACGAACAGCACTATCAATCCCCGCTATGTCGCCAGCACAACGCTTAGTTTGCGACAGCCTCTTCTCAGTGGCTATGGTCCCGATGTCGCCAAAGCCCGCCGCCGTTTAGCCCGGCTTTCGCTCGATCAAGCCAATCTCGATTTTCAAGCCACCGTTCTCCAAGTCGTCAACACGGTGGAGTCCTCCTACCATTTGCTAGCCTTCGCCCAAGAGCAATTGAACGTTCGCCAAGCAGCATTGGACTTAGCCAACGCCCTGCTATCAGAGAATAGGACGAAAATGGATACAGGCATCGCCACGAGCCTCGACGTTCTTCAGGCGGAAGTTGGCGTAGCCAATGCGACCGACCGCCTCCTGCGGGCCGAAAAAGCCCTAGAAGATGCTAAAGACCGTTTGATCACCGTCATCGGGGACGAGACTCTCCGGGAGCGTCCATTGAATGTGGAGGCGCCAGACGTAGAGGATCCCATCGAGCCGGATGTGGAATCGACCTTTAATCGCGTCATCGAAAACGCCCCCCGCTACTTGACGCTACTCAACCAAAGGCATCAACGGGAAATCGAGTTGAGAAGGGCTAAGCGCAATCGCCTGCCATCCCTTAATCTCAACGGCGACTATTCGCTGACAGGTCTCGAAGGCTCGCTGGAAGGCGCCTACGATGACGTCACCGAAGCTGATAGCTATAACTGGCAGTGGTCCTTATCCCTCGACGTTCCCTGGGGACTCAATGAAAGGCGGGCCAATTACATAAAGGCCCAAATCCAACTGGATACCGAAGATGCCAGAGCAGTTAGAGAAAAGCAGCGATTGATTCGCGACACGAGAATCGCCGTGAGAGACGTGACTACCGCCATCGAGGGAATCGGTATCAGAGAACTCGCTACCAAACTTAGTATCGAGGAATTCGAAATGGAAAAGGCCAAGTTCGATGCTGGCTTGAGCACCGGCCGACAAGTGCTAGAGGCTCAGCAAAGAATGGATGAGTCCCGAGTGGACGAGCTCCAAGCGAAAATCGACCTTCTGGATGCCTACTCGGAATTGAGGGAACTGGATGGAGCTTCGCTCGATCGCTACGGAATTGAATTCGAATATCGGAATTGAGGATGGACACGGCTTTAAACATATCGGTTATTTCAGATATGCATGACAAGGTGCCCGAAAACTTGATTTCGGCTATCGAGTCCGCAGACGAAATTTGGCGCCTCGGAGACATCTGTGAGTTGGAATCATTGAAACGCTTGCGCATCCCTAGGCCCCGAGTTCCTGTCGGTACAAGGCAATTGCGGTCCATATGAGCAATCTCCACTCTCCCTCGTTTTAGAAAAGTTTGGGGTTCGCTTCCGATTGCAACATCGACCGCCTCAAACTCCGGACTCCTCAGTGGATGTCGTTCTGTTCGGACATTTGCACTATCCGGTTAAACGCAAAACAGTCTTTGGACACGAACTTAACACAAGCCGTAAATGGACCGAGAGATGGCAGCAAATCTTCGTTCGCTTGGCTATCATTCGCGAGTGATAGTGATTGGAACTGGGAATTAGCCGCGATCTGACTACTGAATTCGATCAAACCGAATTTACTGACAGCGCAAAAGGTCCACCCAAGGGAGAAGTTGCCGATTTTAACCTTTCCCCAGAATTCTAAGCCTCAATTATTCGAAAACATAGTAGCAGCCCGCGAAACCGCACAGAAGTTCAGTATCATGATGTTCAATATCGCGCATGGAAGAGGCCTGTCCGTCTACCAGGGATTTCACAGTTCGAACGGCATCAAAAAGAATCTCGAGAAGATTTCTCGGCTCATCAAAAGACGCTCTCCAGACATTGTCGCCTTTAAGGAAATCGAACAATCTTCCCACTGGAATCGCCACATAGACTTGCTGAAGCACATCCAAGAGGAAAGCGGTTACCCTAACGCAGAACATGGGATACACAACACCCGGTTCGGTCGCAAACCCTTGTGCTACGGGAACGCTTTTCTCTCAAAGTATCCAATATCCGAATGCATTGTCACTCCTTTTGGCAATCGCAACCTCGGGGAAAAGGGATTCATGGATGCCCGGTTCCTAATTGGCTCCAGGAGCATCGACATAATCAACCTCCACCTGGACTTCGGCTCGAGAAGAGCCCGAATCGCCCAGATCGAACCCATCCTCGAACGAATTAAGCGATTTTCGGAATCGCATGCTCAAGACACGCCCCCCATCATTTGCGGCGACTTCAATACTTGCTCTCGCCGTTTCAGCGACGCTGTCCGCCAATTCCTTATCAAGGCAGCCCACCACGCCCACTATACCTACCACCCGCAAAACAAGCGGACGTTCCCAGCCCATTTCCCCTCAAGAGGACTAGATTTCGTCCTTGTTCCCAAGCCGTTTAACGTTTCTCGGGCTGAGGTCATAAAAAGCTTCGCCTCAGACCATTTGCCCGTTCAAATCGACGTCGATCTCCCCGGGACACCAGCAGGGCTCAATGGATTGGCAGCCCACTCACAGAAGAGCAGCCGTTGAGAATCCCTTGGCTTAGAAAAAACGAAAGCCCCAAACCAGCAAGGGCTTGAGGCTCTCAAATTAAAAAAGGGGATGATTCTAGCTAGCTTACGTGATTTGAAACCAGCTTCGTCATTTCAAACATCGTAACTTTGTCTTTACCATCGAAGACAGCTCTCAAATTGTCGTCCGCAATGATCTCTCGCTTGTTTGAAGGATTCTGCAAATCGTTGGATTTGATATAATCCCAAAGTTTCTTCGTCACTTCAGTGCGAGGTAGGGGATCCGCGCCCACAACCGCAGCTAGAGCCGCGTCAGGGGTAACGGGTTTCATGAATGCCGCATTGGGCTTTTTATTAGATGAAGCTTTAGCCATAGGACAATTTCGATACTCGGTTACAGAAACGAAGCAAACCTAAACACCTCGAGAATCGCAAAAACCTGCGATTTAATGCTTTAGGAAGGGTCTTTTGGTAAATTCACTGCTAATTATTGGTGGTTTCGCTCCATGACAAACTTGGAGCAAAAACCGTTTATCCAGCGCCCAAAGCTCAGTATAAACCGGTTTGTAGTTATCCTTGCCGACAAAATTGACCTTGTTCTAGAAATCTTTCGCCTGTAACCTTACC
>JAYZHU010000013.1:0-9660 GCA_036166175.1 Verrucomicrobiota bacterium
CCGGTCAAGCTCCCGGTAGATAAATTGAATCGATCCACCTCGGCTCCGAATCGTTGCAACATGGAGACAAAGAGATTACTGGCAGGCGTATGGATCCCGCGACTCTTATCCTTTTCGTAGCGAACGTGTTGACCATGCCTGAAACCACCCCCCGCGAGCAGTAGCGGCAGATCTTTGTTACTGTGCGAACTCGCGTTGCCCATACCGCTGCCCAGCAGAGCCATCGTACTATCCAATAGCGTCTTCCCTCCTGGCTCTTCCACTGCCGCCAGTTGGTCGATAAACCGAGCGAACTGATTCGTATGGTACCTCTCAATAACCGAAAGCTCATCAATATAGCTCTCCACCTTACCGTGGTGGGTCAATTGGTGGTAGCCTTTGGTAATCGGAAATCCGCCTGAATTCCCTCCTATGTCAGATATTTCAAAGGTAATCACACGCGTAGAGTCCGTCTGCAAAGCGAGCGTAATGAGATCATAGTAGATCGGAACGCGATCGACAAAGTCCATTTCGTCAACTCCTCTCGGCAATTTGTATCCAACTTTCGGTTTCGAGCGATCGAGCCAGGCCTCTGACTGGATTAGCCGCTTTTCCAACTCTCTTACGGACATAAAATACTGATCCAGCTTTTCTTGGTCCTTTTTCCCTACCCGCTTCATTAACCGGTCAGCATCGATCCTCACGAGATCCAGGATGCTCTTCTCTTCCTGATAAGCTCGTCTGAGAATATCCACTTCGCCGGATTCCTGGTTCTGGAAAAGCAGGGAGTACAATACACGCAAATCCTGTATCGGCGGGATCGCTACACCTGAATTCGTCCAGGTTAGCTGATTCCCCGCTGAGCTTCCAGAGCTAAACTGCATGGATGGGTACCGAGTCGCCGCTCCGACGAATTCCGCGGCCTTTTGATCTAAGGTGATGTTCCTCTCTTGGAAGCCCTTGGCGTTCTTCGATCGGATGCCGGATAGATAAGCATGAACCCCGCTGTGGCCACCAACCGCTTCGGCCCCATGGTCGAGTTGAGAGAATATCGTGAAATTCTTTCGATGCCGGGCGAGTGGCTCAAGAAGCTTGGGAACCGCGTAATCGGATCCTGTTTGGCTTGGAAAAAACAAATGGGGCACGAAGCCAAAACTCGTGCCCACGCAAACCATCCGTATGGGGACTTGCGGTTGGCTGGCTGCCATTATATCCAGGCGCGGCAATGCCACCATGGCACCCCCCAGACCCCGCAAGAATGCCCTACGATCAATCCTAAACTTACGTCGCATTATAGATTAGCGAAAAACGCGATCATTTGGCCTCTGTCCAGATTTATTTCTCTACAGGCGCTAGCTTCCTCACCCAACCGTCGCCTTTGGTCAACAGATAGATTTCCCCTTCTTCATCGATTCCGAACCGAAGGTCGGCTCGCATTCCAGGATGGTAGGTGTTCGGATAGCCCGCGACGTCGATTAAATCCCTTTCCTTGCCATCGAACGAGAGGCGGAGTTCGGATATCTCAGCCAGCTTGCCCGGTTCTAAACCATCGGTATCGATAACGAAAATACGGCCTCGTACGATGTCGGCGAACAGATACTTACCTTTTAATGCATCTATCTTAGAGCCTTCATACGCGAAGCCGCTACCAACGGCCCGGCCTTCGTCGTGGTCGTATTGGGCCACTGGCTCAACGAATACTTCTGGTCCTTTGTGGGGCCAATCGTAGACGGGGCCCACTTCAACGCCATCGATATCGTAACCGGACGCGTAAGAGCCCTCGCGAATACGCCAACCATAATTAGCGCCCTTAACCCCAATATTGACTTCCTCGACCTCTTTTTGCCCGATCTCGGTAATGTACATCTTTCCGGACCGATCGAAAGAGAAATGCTGGGGATGACGCAATCCGTAGGCCCATATTTCTGAAGCGGCGCCCGATCGAGAAACGAAAGGATTGTCCTTGGGAATCCCATACGCTTTTCCACCCGACGTGTCTAACGGATCGATTCGCAATATGGCGCTATGAGGGCTCGCTAATGATTGACCGTAATCCATTGGGTCGAAGCAAGAACCGCCGTCGCCTAGGGAGAAGTAAAGGAGCCCATAATCTGAGTCGCCGGGTCTAGCCGACGGATTGAAAACCAGGGCGCCCACGCTGTGATTCGCCGCGAACTGGCCGACACGAAATAGCTCCCTATGCGTTCCCTTGAAGGGGAATTCCGAGGGATCCTTGGTCGTCCACTCGACCAGTACACTTTCGTGGCTGCCATTGTCCTCCTCGTGATAGTCGGCTTTACCAGATCCAGATACCGCGCTGAATGCCGTATAGAATTTTCCGTATCCAGGTTTCCCCTTCTTCGAAAAGTCCGGGTGAAATGCGAAGCCGGCAAATCCAGTTTCGTTCGGCATCATGGATGTATCGAAGGAAAGTGGATAGTCGCGGTGATCCATATAGAGCTGCGGGGATTCGCCATTCTTATCGGTGATGTACAAAGGGCCTCGCAGATCGTTGATAGCCAATCGGCCCGATCCATCGCCCACGGGATTAAGGTACTGGATACGAGCATGGGCATGAGTGGTCGCCCCTTCCACAATCGCGTCCGTGGTCTTGGGCAAACGAAACCGGTCAACGACATCAACGACAATGTCACCCTTTTCGATTGCCTCCTTGATGGGGCCTTTTAGCCCCTTAGGGAGCTTTTGAGAGAAAAGAGCAGGCAATGCGACCAGAGCGCAAACTGAGATTAGGAAATAACGGGCCAAGCGCATAATACTGTAATGAAGGGAAGATGATGTAATTTGAATCAGAAATTTCGTAATGGGGCAACCCAGAGGTGAGGAGCGATGAACCCGCCCGGAGGCCTGGTTCCACCTGGGCATGTATCAAGATAGGTGGAGCCCAAGCTCCGTGCGGGCTTGTTCAACGTAAAAAGAACCTTGCGACTGCCTTTTCCAAATCTCGCCCTTATCTGTACCGCGATGGGCTCCAGCCCACCCAGCGTTTGAAAAGCGTAGAAAAAGTAAAGGGATTCTCATAGCCGACCGCTTGAGCGATTGAATCTATTTTATCGTCCGTTGAGCTCAAAAGGTATTTGGCTCGCTGGATGCGGAGGAATGTTAGGTGCTGCATGGGACTCCTTCCATAGCGACGTCGACACAGGCGACGTAAATGCTCCTCGCTCACATGGGCGATCCCGGCCATCTCTGTCAGATTCCATCTCCTATCCAATTGAGGCTCCACCTGATTCCAAAGCTTCCACAGGCGATCGTCGTAATCCTGTGGCTGAGCAAATCGTAAGGCGTATTGGTGAATCAACTCCACCCAATGGCCCAGAGTTCCCGGCGCTCCGGAACCCGAAGCCTCCGCATACAAGCCTTCTATGGCAGCCTTCATCGGAGCGTAGTCATAAGCCTGCAGCACTGGCGAGTTCTGAGAAACGATCGGTTTTTGCTCGCGCGACTCCAGGTAGCGTACCCAACAGAATTCCCATGGAGCGTCTTCACGGCAACGAAAGGCATTCTGAACAAAAGGCGGCAAAAGACAAGCTTCCCCGACCCCCAATGACTTCCAAACCCCATCGACCAACACGCTTCCTTCTCCGCCAAAACAAGCCATCATGTAAGAGCCTGACTGGTCCGATCGAACAATCTCAAACGGATAGCGGGCCCAAAATATTCCCACGTGGGCAATGTGATGCTGTTTGAGCAAAGGACACACAGGGCTCTCCGACATCCAGGGCCGATCCTCAACCTCGTCTGAACGCGCGAGAATAAAGCGGGAGTCGCCCAATATTTGGACGTCCTTAGATTCCTCGATCGCAAGGTCGGTTGATATCATCACTAAGCCTTTGAATTTGTTGGACTTCCGATAGAATCGGATACAGCATATCTTCGTCTAGGGATTCTATCGGCATTGTCGATGTTGATTTTCGATAGGTACTTGTTGATGTATTTTCTTTGCGACAGAGACGCCGCAATCCACAATGAACCCTCCTCTAAACACATAGTCTTCAGAGGCCCAAGTAGAGATACCGCTCTATCTTTTCGAAAATCAACCGCCCACGAATGGCTCGAATCTCCAAAAATTTCGACCGAACTCAGATATGGATTAACGGTTCAAGTCTTTCAGCCTCTAATGAGACTTCCATTTGCAGGAGCGGCTTTACGCCGCGGCTTGGTTCGTTCGCTTTATCACGGCGTAAAGCCGCTCCTGCAAGTAATCCACAGTCAGGATAAATCTAAAATATTTTTAGTCAGTTCTTGAGATTTGTAGGCAAAAATCGAATACAATCATGTCAGAAACGGTAAGAAGATTCGTGCAAGCTGCCGATGTTACCAAGGACAAGGACCCTTGGGCAACGGTGGAATGGCTTTCCAACGATGAATTGGTTGGGGCCAAGGAACTCCTGATGGTGCGAGCAACAATCGATGCGGGCGGATCCCACCCCTTCCATCGGCATCCGACGCGCGAAGAGATCATCTACGTCGTTTCCGGGAAAGCCGAACAGTGGGTGGAAAATGAATACCGGATACTCAAGGCCGGCGAAATGGCTCTGATACCGCAAGACGCGGTGCATGGCACTTACAATCCCTTCGATGAGGATGTTACCTTCCTTGCAATCCTTTCTCCGTTGAGCGGAGGCGAACCGAACATTGTCGATGTTTCCGAAGAGGCTTCCTGGAAAGACCTCCGCGAAAAACACGAGCGACCAAAGACTAAATAGGAAAGCTTCCACCACTATTCACCAATCGCTTTTCACCATTCACAAATAAATACCATCATGCCAAATCCCTGGACTGGAAAAGGAAACCCTTATACTCGACAAGAAGTTCGCGACCGTTTGCAGGCCGCCCTTGACCGCGGCGAGGCCATCATCGCCGCCGGAGCTGGAACAGGCATCAGCGCCAAGTTCATCGAGAAAGGCGGGGCCGACTTGCTTATCATCTATAATTCTGGCCGCTTCCGCATGTCGGGCCATGGATCCACTGCCGGCATGATGGCTTATGGCGATGCAAACGCCGTGGCCATGGAGATCGGGGAATTCGAGGTTCTTCCTGTCGTCGAGGAAATCCCTGTAATCTGCGGTGTTCATGGATCTGATCCGCGCCGACGCATGTGGCATTGGCTGCTCAAGGTTAAGGAAATGGGATTCTCCGGTATCAATAATTTTCCTACACATTGTATTGTGGACGGGCACTTTCGCGACGTGCTTGAGGAAACTGGCATGCCTTTTCAAAAGGAAGTGGAGACCGTAGCCATAGCCAGTAAGATGGATCTATTCAGCATCGTCTATGTAGCGAAACCTGAAGAAGCAGCCGCTATGGCGGAAGCTGGAGCGGATGCCGTGATCGCTCATGTTGGTACAACGGTGGGCGGATCCATCGGCGTTAAGGGAGCGGTTTGCTCCATGGAAGACGCCGCGGAGCGCTGCCAGGCGATATTCGATGCGGCCCGAGCGATCAATCCCAATATTTTTCTTCTCTCTCACGGCGGCCCCATCAACACGCCAGAGGACGCCACGCAAATAAACCAGATGACGGACGCCCAAGGATTCGTCGGCGCCTCCAGCCTCGAACGCATGGGAGTCGAAGCATCCCTGACAAACCTAACCCGAACCTTCAAGCAGATCCCGGTCGAGCGCAAATAGCTCGCGTCGAAAATCTATTCTTGCGACGATCCTAAAAATCTTAGCCACCATGAAAATCTACCTCAGCTTTATCGCGGCATTTGTTCTAAGCGCCCTTGGCGCGCAAGCGGCCGATCCAATCCGCGTCTTCATTCGGGCTGGTGAAAAGACCCACGCTCCTGGAGCCCACGAACATCCGCAATTTTTAAAGAACTGGACTGACTTACTCGAGGCCCGAGGCGTCGAGTGCGACGGGGCGCTCGAGTTCCCAACCCAGAGCCAACTGGAAAATGCTGACGTTCTCATTCTGAACGCCAAAGAAGCTGGCAACATTTACGGCGAAGAGCGAGCCCGCCTGGAAGCCTTTCTTAAACGAGGTGGCGGCTTGGTCGTCATTCACGCGGGATCGGTGTCCCGCGATCCCGACTGGTACAAGAGCATCGTAGGAGGATCCTGGAGACACGGAACGACCAAGTTTCTAGAAGCGCCCATGAGCCTCTACTTCACGAATATACCAAACCCGATTACCAAGGACGTTTCCAACTTCGATCTCGAAGACGAGATCTACTACGACATGGACATCCACCCGGATGCCACCGTTCTAGCAACCGCTTATACGCCCAAGGCTATAGATACGAGGGGTCGTGGAAATCAGGAGGCCCAGCAACGGGCCGCCGAGTACGTGGCCAAACACAAAGGCGTCAACATCTACGATATCCAGCCGCAGATCTGGACATATGAGAACGAGCTTCCCGGCGGCGAACCCTACCGGGCCTTCGTCCACGTCCCAGGTCATTGGGATAAGAATTTCATGCACACCGGCGTCAAGGCCATGATTCTGCGTGGCATCGCTTGGGCTGCTGGAAGAGAAAACGTGGACATGCTTTGCCAGGAAGATGAACTGGGCGACAATTTGATCTACGTCGAGGGCGGCGTGCCCCATCCAGAAAAGCTTCCGGATTACTTAAACATCCATCCGGATTTCGAAATCTCCCTCGTCGCCTCTGAGCCGCTGATCAATAATCCCATGAACATCAATTGGGACGAAAAAGGTCGTTTGTGGGTAGCCGAAACTCCTGAGTATCCGAACGGCCTAAGGGAGGTAAACGTGCCCGCTTGGATGGATTCCGGCTCACTCAAGCCTGGTGTTTATGATCGGGATCCACTGGATCGGATAAGCATCTTGCACGACACTGACGGTGACGGCGTTATGGATGCCAAAAAGGTTTTCGCAGATAATATCGAGTTGGTAAATAGCTTCGTTTTCTACAAGAATGGCGTCATCGCCGCGGCCGCTCCCGATATTTGGTATTTCGAAGATACCGATGGGGATGACATCGCCGACAAGCGAACTAAGCTCTACACGAATCTCGGCATTCGGGACACCCATGCGGTCATCAACAATTTTCACTATGCCGCCGATGGCTGGATCTACGCCACTCATGGATATTCCGGCTCAGAAAGCGTGACCTCTGGTGACGGTTCCAAGAGTTTCGGAAAAATTACCAATGGTGTCGTGCGTTTCAAGCCCGACGGGAGCGCCTTGGAGCAATACGCATCTCGCCGAGGAAATAGTTGGGGACTGGATACAACTATGGAGGGTGAAGTGCTCTATACTCAGCCAACAACCGGTAATCCCTTGGTTCATGTGATATTGCCGGAAAGCATCTTGGCTGAAGGCAAACTACCAGGTTTGGCAGGAACCCATGGCCTTCTTCCCGGAGACCGCACCTATCCCGCCATGGAGTGGAAACAGCAAGCCTACGTTCAAATCGACCAAGTTGGTCGATACACTGCAGGAGCGGGCACGGTCATCTATGAGGGCGGAGCTTGGCCAGAAAAATGGAATCACAGCTATTTCACTACAGAACCCACCTTGAATATTGTCGGGCACTTCTTCATGGAGCGAGATGGGGTTACGTTCAAAGCGTCAAAGCAGGCTAACCGGGAGAAAACCGAATTCATCACCAGCACGAACCTATGGTTCCGCCCCATCGAGGCCATGGTTGGACCGGATGGAGCCATGTATCTGGTCGATTTCTGCAATCAGGCCATTATTCACAACGACACTAGAGGACCCGTGCATGGCCCCGCCAATGCTGCCGTTCGACCCGACCGTGACCACTATTACGGTCGTATCTGGACAGTTCAGCACAAGAATGCTAAGGCTATCCCTGCCATCTCCCTGGATCGCAACAATGTTGTCGCTTTGAAAGAGGCTGCTCAAAGCCCCAATGAACAAATCCGCAGCACCGCCCAGCGGTTGCTACAAGAAAACCACGGCATCGGAACCGACTTTGTCGGTAGCGGAGCTGTCAAAGCCTACGAGACCGCTAAATCGAAAAACGATCCAACCGCCATTGTGGCCCAGGCTAGAGCGACCGCGGACGATTGGACCCTATCTGCTTTGGTGGCTGCATCCCAAGACAAGGCGATCGAAGTGATCGAGGCCGCGTTGAGAACAACACCTACCGATTCGCTACTCGTATTCGCCACGGCTCTGACCCCAGCCGCTCTTACGCAAGGAAACGCCGCCCAAAACGCTGCCCGACTGCTCACTGCATGCGGCAACGCAGATCCATCGGCAGGGCCCATTGCCGGCGCAATCCTTAGAGCTTTCGCCGACAATGTCGACAATCCACCGAGTCTCAACGCCTCTTTACGTTCTGCTCTCGCTTCGCTGCTGGAAAATGAAAATACACGAATCCTGGCATTGCCGGTAGCCATCCTCTGGGACCGCAGCGGCATTCTCTCCTCGCAAACATCAATCCTCACCCAGGCTCTGATCGAGGGCCTTTCCCAGTCGGGGCTCCCAAGTGATCAGCGTGTGCAAATCGCCCGTAGCTTAATCAGTATTCGAGAAAAGAATACATCGATTCTCCCAACGATTATCGGGATTCTCCAATCGGGCAGCAGCGAATCCTTAAAGGAAGGAATACTAGCGGTTTTGGGCTCAGTCGGAGACGCGGATCTAGGTAAGATTCTGATCGATCAATTCGGTAGCTTGGAAGGCTCCATTAAACTCAAGGCCTTTGATCAGATCGTCAATAGAGCTCCCTGGGCCATCCAGTTGCTCGAAGAGATCGATGGTGGACTGTTCACTCCGGCCGATTTAGGACCCGGAAATATCGCTCGTCTGCGCCACCACCCGGATCGCAACGTTGAACGGGCCACTCATCGACTCTTTGCCCGTATCGCTCCGGTAAGCTCGGAGAAGGACGATCTAATCGCTGAACTTTTGCCCGAGGTCGACAAGCCAGGAGACCCCGAAAAGGGCAAGCTACTCTTCGCGGCCTGCTCTGTGTGTCATAAGCTTGGTGATTTAGGAAAGGATGTTGGCCCCTCTCTCGATGGTATGGGTTCTCATGGGGCAGCCGAACTTCTTGGTCAAATCCTGGATCCTAATCGCGAGGTCGAAGACACCTATTTCGCCCACAATATTACGACCAAGGGTGGCGAAACGCTCGTCGGCGTTATCGCTTCGGAAAACAATGCTTCCTTAACGCTAGCAACCCAATCCGGAGTCCGGGAAATCGCCAAGTCCGATATCGCTAAGCGCGAAAACACGCGCCGCAGCCTAATGCCGGAAGGATTCGAAGCCCTTGGGGCCGCGGGCTTACGGGACTTGCTAGCTTTCATCGTGGCCCAAGCTGGTCCCGAGCCGTCGGCGTCGACGAAACCTGCCCCCATACTCCACAAGCCAAAGTGGCCACCACCTATTCCCGCTAAACCCGTCAATTGGGAAAAAGGGAAGGCATCCGTGCTCATAATCGGCGGGGGCTCGTCTCACAAATTCCACGAGTTCTTTGGAAAAGCCGATTCCGCCACTCTCGAAACCGCCGGACTGACTACGCACTACACGGAAGACAATGAGCAAGCTATCGAGGAGCTTGCCAACGCCGACGTGGCCATCATCAGCGTAAACCGAACTGGCTTTGACACGCCAGAATACCGCAAAGCTCTGATGGATCGTATCGATGCAGGCAAAGGCGTCATCATGCTGCATCCAGGAACTTGGTACGGATACAAGAATTGGCCCGAGCTGAATGCC
>JAYZHU010000014.1:0-13039 GCA_036166175.1 Verrucomicrobiota bacterium
TCGCTCATAGCGAATGCGGCGAAGAAAAAAGGCCGTCCACTAATCGCGGAAGGCCTTTGGAAATCTAATCCGGCTGGAGCGGGATCGAATTAGGTTTGAGCCTGAAGCTTGGTTTTCAGGTCGTCCTTACCGACCATGCCGACGAATTGGTCGATCAGCTGTCCTCCCTTAAACAGGAGCAAGGTAGGAATCGCCCGGATATTGTACTTCGCCGCGACGGTTCCGTTCTCGTCCACATTGACCTTGGAAATCTGGACTTTGCCATCGAGCTCGCCTGCGAGCTCCTCGAGGATAGGAGCGATCGCTTTGCAGGGTCCGCACCAAGGGGCCCAAAAATCCACGAGTACGGGAACGTCTGCCGCACTGATAGCTTCGTTAAAGGTTTGTTCGTTGAGTGTGGTTATTTCTGCCATGAGATTATAGCGTTTTGAAGATAGTAAACGCGAAGAATAGAGAAATGGCTGCACTGACCAAAGCCATTGCCAAATGCCTCTTTCGATTGCTGCTTTTTCGGATGGAGTATTCCTCTAGCAATGTCAATGAACTGCCATCCGCATTGCTGGATAACACGCGTTCATCGTCGTTCTCGCCTGATTCGATGACTAAGGTTTCGTTGCTTTCCTCGCTTTTCAGGGAAAGCTTGGATGATGTCGAATCTTGGGATTGCCGGTGATGCGACATTTTTTTGGTTTGGGAACGGGCCCGGTTGAAGGCTTGCCTAGGCGGGGCAGTTCTTTTGAAGCAAATCGGATAGTTGCTCTGGTTCGATATTGGAGAGCGTCTTCCCGTCGTTTTTCATGTCTTCAAAGGTTTTGATGACAGTTTCGGTCATGCGTTCATGCGTGTTTTCCGATCCGCCGACGATTGAAAATTCCTCCGCTTGAGTGATCCGCTTATGCCCGTCGTCGTTGTCTAGACCCACTCCGAGCAGATGCGCTTGCTGTGTATCTTTTTTTGGCACGACAAGCACTGTGCTTCAAATCGGCGCGTTTTCAAGCTCGTTTTCGGGGCCGTGGGGAAGGTCGTCCGCCCCAGGCTCCTCTTCGATCCGATCTATGATGAAGTCGGAAAAGGAGTGGTTTTGGGTGATCGAGAGCCGTTTTAGGCGAACGAGCTCGAGGATCGCTGTGAAAGTGACTACCAGCAGTTTAATGCTACATTTGCCTGGAAAAAGACTAGAAAACTCGAAGCTCGGTTCCGTTTGGACCTTTTCAATCAACACCTCCATTTGGTCGACCACAGTGAGAGCATCATCTTGAATCTCCCCTAGGATGAGTTTTTCCGACAGCCTACGCAGCACAATATTGTAGGAGTTCCAAACCGAAATCCGGTCTTCTGGCTTGAGCGGGCTCATCGGACCCTCCGTTCGATTGACGGAATCGTAATCGCGCGTGAGTTGGAGAGAGGCATGATCGGAAAGCGTGTCTAAGGACTCGGCCGCCTCCTTGAATTTCTTGTACTCGAGGAGTTGGTGAACCAGTTCCCACCTAGGATCGAGGTCCTCATCGTCCTCGTCTTCGGACAACGTCCGTTGTTGTTTGGGGAGCAGCAGGCGGCTCTTGATTTCCATCAGAGTAGCGGCCATCACGAAAAAATCCCCGGCGATTTCCAGGTTGACCTCTTGCATCCCGCTGAGGGAATCCAAGTACTGATCGAGGACTAAGCCGATCGGTATATCGTAAATGTCGATCTCGTGCTTTCGGATCAAAAAAAGCAAGAGATCGAGGGGACCTTCGAAAACGGACAGTTTAATTCTAGGATCAATTTCAGCGACCACAAGTCACAGTCGCCCAGTAATTCCCATGCGGCAACGCCAAATAGCCAATTGTGAAAAAATCGTTGTGGGATTCGGTTATCGCGCTTTGCGACGGAAACTGGCGATATAAAGCCCGTCGCCATCGAAATCTTGGGGATATACCGTAATCCCAATGGATTCTTCATGAAGTCCAAACCGCTCTGCGAGCGGGAAGTGGGCGAATTCTGAATGGCGATCTAGGAACGCTTCGCTGACCTCCTCATTCTCCGATTTGCTGAGCGAGCAGGTGCAGTAAACGAGGAGGCCTCCATCGCTTACATTTCTAGCGTAGCGTTTGAGCAGTCTTCGCTGATTGGCGACAAAATCGATTTCCATAGCTTCGGTCTTCTGTCGCATCAAGTAGGGATGACGCCGCCAGGTTCCGGATCCGGAACAAGGAGCGTCCACTAGTACGCCATCAAATTCTTCAGATTTTGGGGCCTCTTTGGCAATCTTGATGTTCTGGCAGCGATTCCGCTGGGCTCGTTTTGCTAGTTCAGCGAGAGCTTCTTTTCGCTTGTCGTAGGCGAGCACGTTTCCTCGTTTCCCGAGCATATGGCTTAGTTGCAGCGTCTTGCCACCGGCTCCCGCGCACGCATCGAACCAGCGACCCAGGACAGGGGTGTTTAGAAGTTGGAGAAGCGCTTGGGAGCTGACGTCTTGAATTTCAATGCTCCCCTCCTCGAACAATGAAGATTGCTTCACAGGAAGGTCAGAAGGACAGGATAGGGACCCGACAGGCTCTGGGATAAGATGAATGTTCTCCGCTTGGTCAGGAAACCCGTCTTTCAAACGTGCCGCCGCAGTTTTGGGGTCGATGCTGCTGCATCTAAGCCAGATGGGTGGTCTGCTAAAGAATCGTTGCCAATCTATATCGTCCAGATCGCGCGAAAAGCGGGCAAGCATCCATTTGGGAAGCAGATCGCGGAAGTTTTCAGGCTGTTTGCCCAATTGCCGGTAGCGATTCAAAGTTCCTGCCGCTTCAGCTAATTTGTGATCAAGGGTGGGGTAGAGAAGGGAAACTTCTTTTGTGGGATTGGCGAGAAGAATAAGGTGATCGATTAAGTCACCTGGGTCTCCTTTGATTGAGTCCAGCCAAGGTTGATAACGCAGATAGGTGTAAACGATTTCTCGGTACAATCGCCGATCTCGAGAACCGAAATTGGGATGTCGGCGAAACAGGCGATTTAGGGCCTTGGGAAAGTTTACCTTTGGGTTGAGGGACTTTGTAGCTTTTTCGACAACCTCAAAAGCGATTCTTCTCGTGTTGGCGAGTCGAGGGTTCGGAAAACGGTCTTTGCCCCTTGGCTCTGTCATCACTATCAGAGAGCGAAACCAGTTTCCAATTCGCTATTCGTCGAAGAGGTCGATTCCGATGCGTATTCCGAAGTCGCTTTCACGCCTATTGCCCTCGAAGATCCTTAGCTCGTACTTAATTCCGTACTTCTCCAGGGCGCGCTGCATGAACCCGATACGCTGCTCGTAGAAAGTGTCAGACTTTTCATCGAATTTAGCGACAGCGTAAAATTTGTGATTCTCATTTAGGTTGTACTCCCCGAATATGAAATACTGATCTAGCTGGCCTTTGAGAAAGTGGTTGCCGATCCCCAGTTTCCAATATCCGGGATCCGTTACGGCATAGCTTGTATTCAATTCTCGGATGACGCTATTTTCAACATCCCAACGGGAGAAGAAATCAATTTCCAGCCACGTCGCGGGTGTGATTTCCAGGTCGGAAACGAAATCCGAAAAATCGGCTCCCAGATCGTAGTCGTCCACCAGATAGTCTATGGAAAAATCGAATCGAGCGAGATCGCGGGACCCGTATTCCTTGTCTCGCGTTTGAATACGGTTGAGGAATTGCAGTCGAGTCACGTGGTGCTCGCCGATGGTGTCGATATCTCTTCGGTCCTCTAAGTCGATTGGGGTGAGATAGTTGGAAAATGCGGGAACATCGTGTACAGCGTTGGCGGAGGCGCTGTCCAAATCCGGAACGAAGCGATAGGAGATGACCGGTTCGAAAATGTGACGGAGGCCGTCGATGTTCCAAATTTCGTTTTTGTAATCGGATTGAGAATACGCTGTGAATTTTAGATCCACTCCCAAGTCGCCGTATCCGCGTGTACCCTTCTTGATTGAGGGCCGTGGAAAAAAGCGGGTGTAGTCATCGAAAAGGGAAAGTGGAGTTAGCCTATATGGGGATTCCAATCCGAAGTCTCCTGCTTCCGAGCCCACCACGTTGTCGAAATAGTGGATAGCCTTTACGCCTGCTTTGGTGGTCAACGTGACCCCAGGTTTTAGCGGCTTCGTGTACCTGAATCCGTAGTAGGCGTCGGCTCGGTCCGCTTCGGATTCGATTGGCAGATCCATGGCCTGCTGATTTTTCAACCTGGCGAAGGAGAGGCTTCCGCTATGGGTCAATCCTTTGGCTAGAGTGGTAGGGAATAAATCGAACCGGACCTCTGGCAATCGTTCCGTGAAGGATTGGAAGTCGTTTGGGCTGATTCGGCTGAATACCGTTGTCTGCCAATTGTTGCCGCTGTAATTCGCTTCCAGATACGTGTCTGGATCTTGCATGGTGTCGAAAGAATCCTCATAAAATTCTCGAGTGATCTCCGGATCGGACCACCACCGTCCATAAGCGGTCAGGGCTCCGTTGTCTCCCCAATTTTGCCTGTGCTGCCATTCGGCGAAGAAGCGTTCGTCATCGATTGGGTCTCCAGTGAGCAAGTCGGGCCTGATTTCCGAAGCGGCATCGTCGATGTATCCTGATGTGAAAGAGCCGAAAGTCGGGTTTTCCTGATCACCAAAATCGTACTCAAAAGCAGGACCTGCTAGTATGCCCCGCTTGGTAGTGAGTACCAGATTCGCTCCAGCTCGGAAATTGGAATTGAGAGGTACGCGGGCCTCGCTTCCGATAGCCCCTCCGATGTGGCCCGAGTAGTCCAGGTTGGCCTTGAAAATATTTCTTTCAGCGTCGATCGGCTGAGAAATGCTCGGTATAATGAAAAAGGGCACCACGCCGAGTTTGAAGGACAGGCGTTTGCCTTCTATTTCATTTTGATCAATCAAGGCAAGTTCGTCAGCTCGGGCTTTGAAAAGGTAGGTTCCCGGCTCGCCCGGATGGAAATCGATGTCGGTGAACCTGAAATTGTCGGGATTTCCTTCCAGTAAGGCCCCAGATACGAAGTACTTACCGTTGCCTACTCGAAAGTTCTCAATTCGCGCCCGTTGCTCGTCTAATTGATAGTCTAGAAGATCGGACACTAATCGGATATCTCCTCGTGTGAAAACGACGTTTCCGGTGGCGATGGCGCGATTCGTTTGCCGATTAAGGCGGATTTCGTCGGCTGACACGAGCCAGTCGCCGTAGGTCAATTGGGCGTTATCGGTGGCCACGAGATCGCCCGTATTGGTGTCAATCACGACTGGCGTGCTCAAAGTGGCTTCGAATTCCTCCTCTTGCGAGTAGGACAAAGGAGCCAGGCACAGCAAAGTAGATGTAATTGCCCATAGGCGGTGGAAGCGGCTAATCATTGTAGTTTCTCGAAGCTCTAGAGGGGCCGATTGCCAGTGGCAAGGCTGATCCTGAGCGGGTAACGCTGGGATGATCGGGCCAGTGGAGAGAATTGTTTTGATAATAACTAGACCCTGTGATGTTTAGGCTAATCTCCGCGGCTGGTGAACTCCATCGGACTCTCGATTTGCGGCAGAGAGGCTATGCGTATGATAATAAAAAAGAAAGAACTGGAATCTATCCGAACCGCGACCTGCGACGCGCCTCACGGGCTTCTGGGGCTTAATCATGCGGTTGTTGATGGCAGGTCTGGATTGGTGGCCCGAGCCTTCCTAAGCGAGGCAACGCGCTGCGAAGTTGTCGATGTGGGTGATCCCAACGGCCAGCGTTATCCGCTAGAGCGCCTCTCGGAAGACGGATTTTTCGAGGGTTTTATCGAGGATCGGGATGAGGTATTCACCTATCGGTTTCGCATAGAGACCCATGAACTGGAAGTCAGGCAGTATTATGATCCCTACTCGTTTCTTCCGACGATGGGAGAATCGGATCTATACCTCTTCAACGAGGGGACGGAACGACGAATTTTCGAGAAGCTAGGCTCAAGAATCCGAGCGATTAATGGCGTACCGGGCGTCAGTTTCGCGGTATGGGCGCCGAACGCGAAACGCGTTTCCGTCGTGGGAAGCTTCAATCGTTGGGATGGACGCTATCACCCGATGAGGAATCTGGGCGCCAGCGGCGTTTGGGAGTTGTTCATTCCCGGGTTGCGTGACGGTGAAATGTACAAGTACGAGATCGTTGGCTCGGAAGGAGTTCCCTTTTTGAAAACCGATCCCTATGGATCGTATTTCGAAGCCCCCCCCAATAACGCGACTATTGTGTATGATCACAATAACTACGAGTGGGGTGACCGGCAATGGATGGACGAGAAAACGGAACGACAGTCGCTGGACAAGCCGATGTCGGTTTACGAGGTCCACCTTGGATCCTGGAAGCGAAGATGGGAAGAGGATCACCGGCCACTGGCCTACTCGGAATTAGCGAAAGAGCTAGCGGAATACGCATTGGATCATGGCTTTACGCACATCGAATTGATGCCGGTTGCAGAGCATCCGTTTGATGGCAGTTGGGGATATCAGGTTACCGGCTACTTTGCTCCGACGCAGCGTTTTGGGTCCCCAGATGACTTCAAGGCTTTTATAGACTACCTGCATCAGCGTGGACTTGGAGTGATTGTTGATTGGGTACCCGCCCATTTTCCTCGGGACGCGTTTGCTCTCCCAGGTTTCGATGGCACGCATTTATATGAGCACGAAGACCCCCGATTAGGAGCTCACCAAGATTGGGGAACCTTGATTTTCAATTACGGACGGCATGAAGTTAAGTGTTTCCTGATTTCCAATGCTCTAGCTTGGATCGAATACTTCCATATTGATGGCCTGCGTGTCGACGCGGTCGCATCGATGCTTTATTTGGATTACTCGCGAAAAGAAGGCGAATGGATCCCCAACCAGTATGGAGGCAATGAAAACCTGGAGGCGATAGCCTTCATCAAGGAGACCAACCGATTGGTTCACGAGTTGCATCCAGGCACGCTGATGATAGCCGAGGAGTCCACCTCCTTCCCTGGCGTTACTAAATCTCCCGAGGAAGGAGGACTCGGTTTCGACTTAAAGTGGAACATGGGATGGATGCATGACAATTTGCGTTACTTTGAAAAAGACCCGATCCATCGAAAATTTCATCAGGGCGATCTCACGTTTGGAATGCTCTATCAGTATGCGGAGAACTTCATCACGGTTTTCTCCCATGACGAAGTGACTCACGGTAAAGGCTCGATGATCATGAAAATGGGGGCACGTTCGATATCCGAAAAATCCCAGACCTTGCGGGCCCTTTATGGCCATATGTGGGCCTATCCGGGAAAGAAGCTCCTATTCATGGGAGGGGAATTTGGACAGTCTGAAGAATGGAATTACGCGACTAGCCTTCAATGGCATCTGAATGAATACAAAGATCACTCGGGAATCGCGGCTTTGATCCGAGATCTTAATCAGCTTTACCGGACAGAACCCGCGTTAGCGGAGACCGATTTCATCGAGGACAGCTTCCGATGGATTGCCTGTTGGGATTCCGAGGCGGGAGTAATTAGCTATTCGCGAACTGCTCCCAATGGCCACAACATTGTCATGGTCCTTTGCCACTTTACTCCGGTCGAGCGAAATAACTATCGCATTGGATTGCCCAGAGCAGGCTATTGGAAAGAGGTGTTGAATACGAATTCCGCATTCTATGGTGGAAGCGACTTGGGAAACGGATACGGGATCCATTCCGAAAGCCTGGCCTTCGACGACTTGGATCAATCGGCGGAATTCGTGCTTCCCCCCTGTTCGACCATGGTCTTTAAATGGGAAGGGTAACGCCAAGGCATCAAGGCTCGGGTTTCTTGACGAAGCAACAGGTAGGTTAGACTCGAGCTTGGGTCTATTGGCCCGAAACGATCTCTTCCCGAATCTCTTTTGTGCGAGTCGAGAATCTTTTCGAAGCGAGTCAATCGATTAGGCAAAGAGCGCTGGACTAGCGAATCGTGGCCACCTTGCTTGTTGATCATTCCGATCTCCAGTCTCCCTCGCTTGAGCGATTGTCCCTCAGGAGAAGGTTTTGACTCTATTTTGAGTGGACTCCGCGTAGTTGCCTGGCCAATCGTAGGATCACTTTAGTACGCTGCGACGCTGGCCGATGGATGCCTAGACAATCGACATCGCTGCGATTCAAACGATTTTAGTTTTTGGTGTAGGTGCATTGCCTTTATCGAAAATTAGTCTACGCTATTCAGGATTAAGTTAAAAGCTCCAATGATATCAGGGATGGCTGAATGAATTAATGGATATCGTCTTAGGTAGTAGAAATAAAAGTTTCATAAGATACATGAAATCAATAACTTATGAAAATTTTATTTGAGTTAGCAGTGCGGTGCTTAGGCCCGAGCTTAGTTGGCAGGGCTTACTGTTCCTATTCAGCTGAGAGGGAAGATGTATTCGGTCGATTAGGGATTATCGACCCTACCTGATAAGATCCATTTGCAGGCAGTTAGCGGGCTGAATTGCCGCGTTACTGAGGCTAATCACGAAAAGGGTTTGAGAGAGGCATGAGCTGAGTTGCCTTGAATGAGCCGAGAGTTTACACGGTATTTTAGCCGAACAAGTCCAGTTGCTTGTCATCAGTCTGGACGCGTATTTTCTTGCTTGGCTTGGATCGGGGTCCGGGCACGGTCACGGTTACGGTGGCGTCGTCTGATTCGAGCTTGTTGAGAATCTCTTTGGCTCGGTCAATAACGGGGGCAGGCAATCCGGCTAGACGAGCAACCTGTATTCCGTAGCTTCGATCCGCGGCCCCTTTGACAACACTTCTGACGAAGACTATGTCGTCATTCCACTCCTTGACGGCCACGGAAAAGTTTTCGAGGCGATTAAGATGTTTCTCGAGTTCCGTGAGCTCTTGGTAGTGCGTTGCGAACAGCGTCTTCGGGCCACGCTCATCTTCACGATGGAGATATTCGACGACCGACCAAGCGATGCTTAATCCATCGTAGGTGCTAGTACCCCTGCCGATTTCATCGAGGATTATTAAGCTATTCGCGGTCGCGTTGTTAAGGATGTTGGCGGTTTCATTCATCTCCACCATGAAGGTAGAGTTGCCGCGGGCGAGATCGTCACTCGCGCCTACGCGGGAAAAGATGCGGTCGACTATCCCTATTCGGGCTGATCTTGCGGGGACCCAGCAACCGATTTGGGCCATGAGCGTGATCAGGGCGACCTGACGAATATATGTGCTTTTCCCGGCCATATTAGGTCCAGTGATTAGATGTATCTGGCTTGTGGATGCGTTCAACTGGGAGTCGTTGGGAACGAAAGACTGGTCGCTGGATAGGCCGACCGCTTCCTGTTGGAGCATTTGCTCGACGACGGGGTGCCTTCCTTGGTCGATTTCCAGTGACTCGGATTCGTCGAGTTGCGGTTTGCAATAGTCCCATAGCCTAGCGAGCTCGGTCCAGCCGAGCAAGACATCCAATTCCGCCAGTGCCGCTGCGGTTTGGTTTAGAGAATCGGAATCCTCTAAAGTCGCCTCCACGAGTCCGGCGAAGAGTTCTTCTTCTCGCCGCTTACTATTCTCTTCAGCGTGGAAAATCTCTTTCTCTTTTTTCTTCAAGCTCTCTGTAACGAATCGCTCCCCGTTTACCATCGTCTGCTTTCGTATGTAGTTGTCGGGTACAAGGTTCAGATTCGCTTTCGTAACTTCAATGAAGTAGCCGAATGCGTTGTTGAATTTGACTTTAAGATTCTTGATTCCGGTGCGCTCTCGTTCGTCAGCCTCGAGATTGGAGAGCCACAGCTTGTTGTCAGTCGTTAGTGAGAGCATCTCATCGAGAGCTTCGTCGTACCCGAGGGCGATGTATCCTCCATCGCTCAAAGAGTTAGGCATCTCCTCTTTTAAAGCCCGATTCAATAGTTTGGACAGGTGAGGCAGGGGATCGATGCCTCTAGTTATTGAATCGACCGCGGCGCTTTTGACGTTCCCGAGGGCATTGATGATAGCGGGCAGCTGGTTGAGCGTTTCCCGAATTCCTCCTAATTCGCGAGGGTTTCGTATGCGGTTTTGTATGCGGCCAAGAATGCGCTTAATGTCTCGAACGGACTTCAGCAGGTCCTGGATCTCGCTTGAGGCGATGGGCGAGGCGGCAAAACTTTCGATGCAATCTTGCCGCCGCTGAAGCTCGTCCAGCGAACGTTCGGGGGCGATAAGCCACTGTTCGAGTAGGCGGGCTCCGGAAGCGGTTTTGACCCGGCTAATCGCTTGTAAAAGGCTGCCTTCACGAGTCCCTCGGGTTGACCGGAATATTTCTAGATTCCGAAGGGTTGCCGGATCTAGTAGGAGGGCGCTATCGCTACTGTATTCCTTTATCGACGACAGGTTTTCCGGCTTCGAGCGAAGATTTTCCGTCACGTAGTGGAGAACGGCGCCCGCGCATCCCAAGGCGGAATGGTTCTTATCGATACCGAAGCCTTCGAGATTGATAACTCCGAGGGTGTCCATGACCGATTGGACCCCGGAGTCCGCGTCGAAATGAAAGCCAGGAATCTCGGTAACCGCTCTAGTCGCTAGGAAATGGATTAGTTCATCGTGGCTCGATCCATCGTGGGCCATGGCTCTCCAGCGGTTTTCTTCACCCTCGATTATGAGAACCTCTGCCGGATCGATCGATGTGAGGACGGGCATGAGATCGTCTATCGATTTCCCACTGGCTATTTGGAATTCGCCGGTAGACAAGTCCAGCCAAGCGAGTTCTGCTTCCTTCGCGTCGAACTCGATAGCGGCGAGATAGTGGTTTCTATTCGATTCGAGCTGATTGTCCTCGATTGCAGTTCCAGGCGTCAGGATTCGCGTTAGGGAGCGTTTGACTAGCTTTCCAGGCTTTGGCGTTTCCACCTGATCGCATATAGCCACCTTCTTTCCTGCCTGCAGAGCTTTGCCAATATATTGCTCGGCTGCATGAAAGGGAATGCCAGCCATCTTGTAATCGCTACGTTTGGTAAGAGTTATGCCTAGCAGTTGGGCCCCGACTTTCGCGTCTTCGTGAAACATTTCATAGAAGTCGCCCAAACGAAAAAGAAGTAGCGTGTTCGAAGGAAGATTTCGCTTCACATCGAAGTACTGCTGCATCATCGGGGTTATCTTCTTTTTTTTGGCCATGACTGCTGCTTTTTTGGAGGAGTGTGGTAAGCAAGCTTGTGGGTATTGGCTGAGCAAGACTAAACCTGAGGAGCTCCGATGTGGGGCATTGGTGTGATCTCAAGTTCGCCCGGAGGTCGAATTCCGCCTTCACGCTTTGGGTTTGAGGGTGGAAACCGATCTCAGGGCGGGTTTTTAAAGGTCTATGTCGTAGTTTGTTCCCAGGCGGTATATCTTGACTAGTTCGCTCGACACGGTTGCTACAAGAGCCGATGTCTCAGTTGCACTTCCGGGTTTATGGCGATCCCTCCAAGCCGACCGTGTTGGTATTCCACGGGCTGCTGGGCTCGTCGCGAAATTGGCATAGCGTAGGATGGGAGTTGGGTTCCCGCTTCTACGTTATCTGTGTGGATTTGCGAAATCATGGTTCGTCGCCTTTCCGAGCGCCGCACTCCTATGATGGCATGATCGAGGATATTCTGGGACTAATTGAAGCCGAGGGAATAGAGCGTTGCCATCTGCTCGGCCATTCCATGGGTGGGAAGCTGGCGATGAAAATTAGTTGCCGATATCCGGACAAAGTGGACAAGCTCGTTGTAGTGGATATCGCTCCCAAAACGTATCCAGGATCTCATGATAACGATTATGAGGCTATGAGGGGACTCGATTTACAGAGCTTGAAGTCACGCAAAGAGGCTGACGAGATCTTGGAACTTATGATTCCCGATTGGGCGAAACGCCAGTTCTTGCTTACCAACCTCAAGCGCAATGATGAAGGGGCAGGCTTTCGTTGGACGGTCAATCTAGAAGCCTTGGAAGCGAATCAGCGAGAGATTGAATCTTCGCCCCTGGCGGATGGCGACAGATTCGATGGACCGACTTTATTCGTCCTTGGAGGCCGCTCAAGCTACACAGATAACAAGGATATACCAGTGATTCGCGACATTTTCAGCGACTGTCGAATTGCAGCTATCGATGGGAGCGGTCACAATCCGCATATAGAGGCCAGGGGAGCATTCGTTTCTCGAGTTGCCAGTTTCCTTTTGGGAATCGATAGTGGCGAGTAATGGAGTTTGCGATACTAAAAGCCTTGCTTTTCGTGGCAGCTCTTCTGGAATGGGTGTATCTGGGGGTCTTAGTGCATGAACTGGGCCATGCGATCGTGGCTCTGGTCCTTACGCGCCAGAATGTAACGGTAAACGTGGGAACGTTAGGAGAAGTTGTAGGGCTCTCCATGGGGCGGTTGACGCTCAGATTGGGTTTGAAAGGATTTCGGTACGGATCGACCTCCTATGATCGGCAGATGGAATCTGTGGAACGGCAACGATTCATCATTCTTGGCGGCCCTTGCGTTACGCTTTTCTTGACGATCGCTTTTGGGCTGAGTTTGGCTCGCTTTGAGCCGTGGGGCTGGGCTTGGGTGGCTTTGATGGGATTTTTTGTAGCCAATTTGAGGATACTCGTTGTGTCCTTGTGGCCGATTGCTCACCAGGCTCCGGATGGGAGCGGGGAAATTTGGAAAAGCGACACCCTTGATTTTCTAACTCTCGGAAAGCGCTAGGATCCATATCAGGAGATGTCTCCATGATAGTTTTTGGAAAGCGTTTTAATACTCCGTGAATCCATCAATCGGGATAGAGAAGAGCTCCCGGTTCTCGTTGGCGACAATCAAGCTACTTGGACCTTCCCAACAAATCGCCTCGCATTGCCCGGCTTCTACTTTCATGAATCGGGCGGGTCCGTCCAGATAGTTCCACCCGTTTTGAGGGCGATCGAAAAGCCAGACGCTGCGGGTTGTCAGTACCGCTAGGCGTCTCCCGTCCGGAGATGCGTCGGCGGCAGTGACTTGAGGCCCTATATCAAAAATGCCGATACGCTGAGGGGTGTTGATCGTATTTTCGTTTAAATCGGCGAACCGGTACAATCGGGTGTAGGAGTCGCCCAGGCTTTTGGTTAGCAGAAAGAGGCTCCCGTCAGACCAAAAGAGAGCTTCGCAG
>JAYZHU010000015.1:0-7890 GCA_036166175.1 Verrucomicrobiota bacterium
GAGCATAATGGCTTCCAAGTCCAAATCGTCGATCTGGTAAAACGCCCGGTCCCTGTACCAAGAATTATCGTCGGCGCTCCAATCGAAGCTCAACTCGCTCTGGCCCGTGATCGCCAGGTTTTCAGTGGTTATCTGCGTTCCCCCAATACCCGTCTGAAGCCGATTAAAACGAAGTCCGCCCGAACTGAGATTGGACACTTCGGCCGAACCGAAGTCTACGTTGAAGGCAATCCCATCGAGTTGGCCCGTTTCGTTCATGTTTACGGTTCCATTGGTAATGATTCCCCAGCTCGAGACACTCAGGCTGCTCGCCAGGCCAATCATTGCCGCTACTTTTACAAAATTCACTCTCATCGCTTTTCTCGATTAAAACGCCGCGAGTATACGAAAACAGGAGCCCTCCGTCCATCGGGATGGGGCACTTTCATGACATAATGGTATCCACTAGGCAACTCAGCTCATAATTAATTTACCTTCTTCCCGAGTCCCTTAGCCGCTCACTCCTTCGAAATCGGGCAATTCACGGGCCCGGACCGATATCCCTAAACTGCCGGGATAGGATGCCGTTTCACCTAGTGTACGACTCACTCAGTGGACCAGCCTATAACTCAGTCAAAATCGCCTGTTCGCGGGGGTATTCGCAGCCTATTTTCCCTGGGCGCGCTGAGCTCGCCCTCTCACAAAGCTCAAATACTACCTTTCTTTAATCGCCCCAATGGGACATTTGTCGAATTCGGAGCGAAGGATGGAGGAAAGGATAGCTTTACCCTGTATTTGGAGAAGGTTTTGGGTTGGAAAGGGCTTCTAATCGAGCCTTGGCCCCACCTATTTCACAAATGCCGCAAAACGCGAAAGAGTAGCCGCGTCTTAAACGTCGCCGTTGTCGACCACTGGCTTCAGGACTCGTTTATTGAAGTTCATGGGAAGCCGCCATCTGCATCCATTAAGCGAACGATTCGAAAAGAGTCTCAAGAGCGGTTATCTGGCAAGCCAGTGAAACCCCCTTTCGGCCAGAAAAAGCGCAAACGCGTATCCTACGTAACTACTGACATTGCTCGGAACATTCTCGAACGAGCGGATTTTGACCCGGATTTCGATCTTCTGGTGCTCAATCTTCAAGGCTATGAGGACAACGCCTTGGAAGGTCTTGATTTCGACATCTACCGGCCGACTTTCATACTAGCCAAAGTGGGAACCAATACGCGTCGTCTAGCAAATATGCCTCAATCCTACGAGCTGGTGGCCTCATCCAAACATAATGAGCGCTCGATGCTGCGCCTTTTTCGATTTTCAGGATTTGGGGAAAACTAAATTTAAGTCGCTTAACCGGCGGCCAACACGCCAGTTGGGTAGACATACGCTTCCCTTCAGCATTCCGCTAACATCGATCTACATCGTTAGCAAATCCAGGTCCACCTTTACGACGACCTTCTTAACATTGCCAACTTCGCTACTGGTCCTCAGCTGAGGCATATGGGCATCCTGTGGGAATAAGCAGACAAAGGTTCCCGGAAACATGCTGACTTGGACATCAGCGGCTCGCTCGTAATCGAAAAACTGAACATCTTTCTTCTCGTCATAAGGAACTTTTGTTATGAGCGATGGTGTCGGGTACCAAGCAATACGTTCGCTCCCTATCAACGCCATTTGTATGTCTGCGTACCTCCGGTGAGCTTCTAGCACGGCATTAGAGCTGGTTTCGTCCCTCGTTGGGTAGCTCATCACTCTAGCAAACAGGCGATCGCCCTCTATTTTCGTTTCTTCTTCCGGAGCGGAGGGATCTAGGGTGCCCAAGAACCCGAAGGCTTTCTCCCAAGCGGGGCCAAGTGAATAATTTCTCCAATTATCTATGTGATCCAATATCATAACTCTAGGTACGCTTTCCTGACTGTATCGAAATTTTCAATGCTTTCCACCGTTCAAGTCGCTCGGCGATTTCCGTTTCCGATCCAACCCGTTTGGGAGAATAGAATGTCTTCGGCTCAAGCATAAATTCTTGGCCCGATATATTCTCGGGGTGGCCATGGCTGTAAAGATAGTCATCCGCATTCCCTAAACGTTTCGATGCGGATCCCCCGCTATCTTTCAGCCACTTAGGCACTTCTTGGACCGGTTCATCCGCGAGAAAGCGTTTAGCTTCGCCTAGAGCGGTATACGAGGCATTGCTCTTGGGCGCAGTCGCTAGATAAACGACACAATGGGCCAAATTAATCTCGCATTCTGGGAGCCCTACGAACTCGCAAGCTTGCTGGGTGGCAGTTGCTAGGGGCAAGGCGTTGACATTGGCAAGGCCGACATCCTCTGATGCGAAGATAATAAGCCTTCTGCCAATAAATCGCGGATCCTCGCCTCCAGCAAGCATCTTGACTAGCCAATAGAGCGCCGCATCGGGATCACTCCCGCGCATGCTTTTTATGAACGCAGAAATAGCATCATAATGGTCGTCCTCATTAACGTCTTACCTGATTTGCCACTCGCTTGCGAATATCGCGATATCCCGCTCTTCAATGGATTTCCCAACATTCAACCCCAAGGCCACAACTTCAAGAGCATTGAAAGCTCGGTGCAGATCTCCATCGCTCAATTTAGCCAGTCCTAGCAAGGCTCCTTAGCAGCCGAGTGACCCCGATCACCCAAGCCTCTCTCGGAATCCTCGAGAGCCAGCTCGAGGGCCTTAGCTATATTGTCCACCGCATGAGGTTCGAGGCGGAACAAGTGGCTGCGGCTAAGAAGAGGAGCGTTGACGTAAAATCCGTGATTGTGGGTAGTCGCCCCGATTAAGCGAACATTCCCCGCTTCAACATCGGGAAACAGCAAATCCTGCTGAGATTTGTTAAAACGGTGAATCTCGTCGATGAACAAGACCGTATCCTTCATCTCCTTACGCCTAGCCGCGCTTAGTATCTGTCTCAACTCGCCCACATTAGACATAACTGCATTGACCCGGACAAACTGGCTGTCGGTTTCGTTCGCTATGGCCTCCGCAAGGCTGGTTTTCCCGCATCCAGGTGGGCCATAGAAGAGCAAGCTGCCGAACGAATTAGACTTAACCAGCTTGGGCAGCAAATTTCCTTCAGCAAGGATATGGCTTTGACCCACGACCTCGCCGAGATTCCGGGGTCGCATTCTTGCTGCCAAGGGCTGATCGACAGATGGGATCGTTTTTCCCGGCGACGAGCCGACCCTCATCATATCGAGCTCCTCTTCGCCCGAAAAAAGCTCTTCCTGCGGTTCATTTCTGATTCCTTCTATGAAAACGAAGCATTGATCCGCTGCAAGCATCGCCGCATTGTAAGCTTTAATGGAATCGAATACCTCTTTCGAACCGCTTCCCATCGCTCTGTCTATAGCTGGTTCTGATTCAGGCGGGGCCGCGGGTATTCAAGCCGATCTTTTGACCTTCGCTGCCAATGAAGTCTATGGCACCACCGCCTTGACTTGCATTACCGCCCAGAACCCCGACGGCGTTTCCGCTATTAATGCCGTACATCCGGAGGACATAGCGGCCCAAATCAAACAGATCGACTCCTTTTACAAACCGGTCGCCGTTAAAACCGGTATGCTCTTCAGTAGCGAGATCATAAGTGTGGTCTGCCGGGAACTAAATGCGCTATCATTAAACCCAAGAATCGTCGTCGATCCCGTTATGGTCGCTTCCAGTGGAGCGACTCTTTTGAAAGCTGAGGCTATATCCCTTATCAAGAGTCAACTTCTACCTCTGGCGACTTTGGTCACTCCCAATTTAGACGAAGCAGAGATTCTAATTGAGCGAAAACTGACGAGCAAAGCGGATATCGAAGAAGCGGCTTTTCACCTTTCCTCGACCTACCAAGCCGCTTTCCTAATCAAAGGGGGGCATCTACCCGGGAATGAGCTCTTCGACACGTTAGCCCTGCCGGGAAAGACCGTAGAAACTTACGAGCAAACACGTATTCTTGATATTGATACTCACGGAAGTGGTTGCACTCTTAGCTCAGCCATCGCGGCGGGCTTCGCCAAAGGCCTCGAAATTGTCGAAGCGGTCGAGGGGGCATTGAAATATCTCAGAGGGGGCATGCAGCAGCCTTTGCCCATTGGAGGCTCGAACTTCATCAACCATTTTCCCAGAAATATCCGCTGAATTTCCAACTCGCATCCCCCTTCTATGGCTGCAGGCTCCTTTTGCTTCAGGCATTATCGCCGGACGCCTTTTTCCTGCGGAGATTCATCCCGGGGTCTGCGTTGTCGTTATCATTTTCGCGTTCGCGGCTGCCGCAACCGCCAAACGGCGCGTTGCCCTTTTGGCGCCAATGCTGTTGCCGGCTACCGCATTGGCCGGATATGTCTACATCGCCCAAAAGGACGAGGGCTTTACCAGCTCTTTTGAATACCCAGAGAGGGAAGCCACCCTAACTTTGGAAATCTCCCGCCTCTACGAATCCACGCATCTGAAGGCTCGAGGCATCGCTCGCGTATCCGTTGCCGAAAGCCATCTCAATCATGTTCAAGACCGGGAAACCTATTTCTCGGTAGAACCGGTGAAGCGCGAAATTTTTGAAGATACTCTTAAAATCGGCCGGTACTTAGAGCCCGAGGAGTTCTCTCTCCCTTGGACTCACCGGAAAGCCATCAAGGCTTTTCTTCCTATGTACGAAATTCGGGACTCGCGACCCTATTCAGCCGCGCAACCATTATTTCAATCAAACCGCCTCGCGGTTAATGGAATCGGTGGCTAAAAATACTACGGTAGCTAGCTAGTCACACGCTCACGCTCGGCTTCAACGGCTCCGAATCCGAATCAGGGCCCTATCGGGCCATGATGCTCGGCATGAAAAGCGAGCTCAGGCGAGAGCAGGAGCAGCTATTCCTGGAAAATGGCGCTATGCATCTATCCGCCATTAGCGGACTTCATATTGGAGTAATTGCCGCCTGTGGATATGCCTTGTTCTTGCTAGCTCGCTTCCCTAAAAACTGGATACCGATTCCTAATATTGTTTTGATCGGCTTGTTTGTCATAATGACTGGGGGAGCTCCATCGGCTTGGCGAGCGCTTCTGATGATCGCCTGCTACCTATGTCTTTCTAGCAAGCGGCAAGCGGCGTCGCTAAACGCCCTCGTTCTTTCCGCCCTCATTTGCCTGATTGTCGATCCTTTGCAGCTGTTTCTCGCCGGTTTCCAACTCTCCTAAATCACGGTAGCCGCCCTACTGCTTTATGGAGTGCCTATGGGAAACGCTCTCACTAAAAAATGGGCCCCCTTCCGCGGGATCCCGAGGGACCAGTGGACTCTGCCAAGCAATGCCTTGGATAAGATCGGGCGCTTCTTAATCAACAGTTTCGCCATTAGTTTCGCGGCATTCATAGCGTCTTCTGCCTTTAGTATCGTATATTTTAATACCGTCCCGATTTTCGGGGTGTTTACAAACGTCATTATGCTGCCACTGGCCTCACTCGCCATAATCTCGGGATTCCTTTCTCTCGCTTTCGCTTCGCTATTCCTGTCTCCGATCTCGATTCTGTTCAATAACGCTGCCCACTTGATCATATGGGCGATGCAAACTTGCCTCAAAGCCATTGATCAATTCAGATACACTCATATCAGTTTTAGCGATCCATCGGTTTCTTTCCTATTTGGACTATCTTTGACGCTACTGGTATTTCTCTGCTATGGATACAATCGAGCTTGGGGTTTCAGCGCCCGCTAGCTGACGCTGTTTCCCATTTCCTATACTATCCTTTGCATCGCCGACGGTCTGGTTTAGAATGATTGCAATTCCGGATATTCTTTGGCATCGATTCTCAGCATGAAGTCCGCGTACGAACTAGCCATGGAGCGTCTCAATAGCGAAGACCCTCAAGAGAAGACCCTCACAGAAGAGCAAAAGTTGGCCTTGTCTGAGATAGACGAAAAGTATCGGGCCAAGGCGGCCGAACGGGAGATTTTCCTCAAACAAAAACTGGGCGATGCCGTTTCGAAAGGCGAAATGCAGGAGGCAGAGGCGATTCGAAAGCAAATCTCTAGCGAAAAACGGCGCATTGAAGACGACTGCGAGGCTGCCAAGGACAAAGTTCGCAACGAATCCTAGCTAAAATTCGTCCGTCTAAGGGCGATAGCCGGCATCGTGGGCGGCTGTGTCAATTGGCTTCTTGGCCAACTCGCTGAACCTTGAAGCCCTCCTCGATCTGCGAACGGACCTTGGCATCACGATTTATATCACTCTGGCTAGCTTTATTCTTTTTGATTTTGGATTTCTCCAATTGAGCAGCAGCCCGCTTGGAAAGTTCTAACGTTAGCGCTTCGATGTAGGCCTTTTCAAAGGCATCGGACGATTTGACTACATGGTCCAAAAGTCGCGGTTGGCGGCTGGCATCTTTCTGCCCAATACGGGCATCCATCTGGCTCAGCTTACTGATGGAACTCGAAGCCTTTGTATTTGACGGCGAGATTTTCTTACCTTGATGGGGAGATTCCGCCTGCTTTAGCAATTTAGTAGAAAAACGCTTTTGTTGTAAAAAAGAATTCTTCTGAGTGTTCAGCTTCTTCAATCGCAGGGATTGCGGCTCAATTTTCTTAGAAGCGTCAACCCGTAGATTCGCCCCCCAGCAGGAGGCGGCAAAAACAATGGAAAGTAGAACTGCCACAAGAGAACGCATCGATAAAAATTTGCCTACAGTGTACACCAACGAGGAAGCAAAAGGAATCTGAAATTCCATCGACAAGTATTTGCGGCGAGAACGGATCCGAGAAAGGACTACCCACCAGCTAGCATACTGCTAAGCGGGGCCTGATAAAAACCGATGACGATCGTTCCGGCAACCACTGCCACGATAGCTACTTTTCCGCAGAAACCGAGACGACTGCCAGGTACATACTCCGCAGTTTCTTCTCCATCTTCGCTAAATCGCCACGCCTCGAAAAAGGCAGCCTTGATGATGCCAAAATAGTAATAGATCGAGATTACAACTCCCACAATAGCAACACCTAATAGGCCATATTGCTCCGCTTGAAAAGCGGCTACGAAGATCAATAACTTACCGATAAAACCGGCTAATGGCGGAATACCGGCCAAAGATCCGACGCCAACTGCCAGAGCCAAACCAAGAAAACCGTTCCGTTTGGCCAAATCTCCTAGATCGTCCAAGCTCAATTCCGAATCGCTAGCCCCATCAATGTGAACCATAACCGCGAAAACTGCGATCGAGGCCAGGAGGTAGGCGAACAAATAGAACATCACAGCCGTACCTGCCCACTCGACCGTCCGGCTTGCGATGACCCCAAGCATGAGAAATCCCGCATGTGATACGCCGGATAACCCCACGAGTCGTTTGAGATTCCTCTGGGTTAAAGCAGCCAGATTTCCAAAAAGAATTGTCAAAACAGCCAAGGCCGAGAGAAGCGGATACATCCAATCGCCAAGCGGAGCGAAGACGTCGACCAGTCGCATCAGCATGGCGAATCCAGCCGCTTTCGAGCCAATCGCCAAAAGGGCGGTCGTCGGAATTGGGGCTCCCTGGTACACATCGGGTACCCAAATCTGGAACGGAAATGCCCCAATTTTGAACGCAATACCGGAAAGCACCAACAACATCCCCAACAGCCCTAAAGTATCCGCTGGATTGGCAGAAAGGAAGCGGGTAAGGTTCCCGAAGTTCATGGGATCCGCACTGCTACCCATTAGGGCCGGATTGCTCCCGGCTCCATACAGGAGAACGATACCGAAAAGCAGAATCGCCGAACTGAGAGCCCCCATGATTAGGTACTTCAAACCTGCCTCCAAAGAAACCACCGTATCCCTGAAATAGCTCACCAGGATGTAGAAGCCCACCGTCGCGGTTTCTAAAGCCACGAAGAGCATTACGAAGTGGTTCGCCTGGGCTAGCAGCATCAAGGCCGCTGTTACAACCAGCAAGA
>JAYZHU010000016.1:0-6333 GCA_036166175.1 Verrucomicrobiota bacterium
GATCAACGAAATGATTTCGTGGAAATCGATAGGCGGCATTTCCCCGCGCAATAGGCCCTCGCGAATGGGCTTAAAATAGATGTACCAGCGATCGCGCGACCAGCCGGCAACTTTTGGGTTGTGACGAAAGAACGAGGCCGCGCAATTACTAGCAGCTGCCTTGATCCTATCATCATAGGCTGCCAAGAAAAACGTTCCGTGCCCGCCCAGCGAATGCCCTAAGGCTCCGATGTTCTGGCTATCCACGAAGTCTAGAGTTTCCAGAACATCGATGGCGATGGAATGCTCATAGGTAAACTTTCCCACCGCCGTCCATTCCGGATGCTTTTCATAAAAGCTTCCGGTTTCATAGGGCCCCTCATCCGGTAACCGATGTCCGGATACAAAATGCTCTGGGGCAATAACAACGTATCCCCGTCGACACAAATGGTCCAAATAAGCCTTGTCAGGATTATCGACGAGTCCTGCTACCCTCATTTTGCCTTTCTCGTAGGTTCCATGCAGGGCCACGACCGCTGGGGCTATGCCGGGCAAATCGAGCGGGATACCTAAATAGGCATGGGCTCGCTCATCGGTTTCTACCTGATAGCTAATCAGTTGCCGCTTGTAGAGACCATCGACTTCAACGGTTTCATGGAGCTGAAGATCGAGAGCCGGCTTCTCTGGCTTATGTTGATCCCGAAGCAATTCCAGGTAGCGCTGCTTTAAGATCGCCCGCCTCTTTTGCCAATCCTCCAAATTCTCGATACCATCTGTAAGATCATCCCAAGAAGACTTGATCTCCGGCACTTCAAACAACTCCGGCTGGACCCGATTCTGCCCCAACAACGGAATCTTAATCGCGATCAGAAGAAAGAGGCAAAAAAAGCAGCGCTTTATCGACATGTCCTCAAGCTTAGCCCTCCAATAAGGAAATAGAAAGCATCGTTTTTAAAGGTAGGGAGGATCCGCCTTCGCTCGGCTACTGCGAGACCTGTCGGCTCGATCCTCCAATACTCTATCAATTAAAACCTACCCCGACTTGCCTGCCCTGAGCTCGTCGAAGGGTCGGGATCCTGGCCCCGCGAAGACAGGGATCCAGCGAGGGACGAGCGATGTTAGAATAACATTCGATTGATGCTATCCTCTGCCAGTCACTCAGACCGTCTCCACCAGTTTGTTATATTGAGAGACGACCGCTCCTAGAGCTTTGCTATGCTTCACGTACGCTTGCCAATCCGGGTCATCCCACATCAGCGCCCGCTTCGCCTCGCGATCGGCAAGATCCTCGTAGCTCCACATGAGAATGAATTCATTCGGGTCTTCAATGGATTTAACAAAGGAATAAGGTTCTCCGAGAATGCGAGTCTGCGGCCCGCGTCCATATTTCTCATACAGCTCAAAAAACTCCTCCCGCATCCCGGGCTTGCATTAGTAGATTCGTATATCAATTAGCATAGTTAATTCATCTAACTGGATACACGCCTTCCCGTTATAAGGAAAGTCTGAAACTGGGCTCGAAAACAGGCTAGAGCGAAAGAGAGCCAATCGTTCATTCGTCCTCAAATAATTAGCTCGCTGTTTAATCTCTTTGCTGACATTAGATTGCCAGATGAAAACAGTCGTGATCCTGTTTGGCGCTTTGCATTTGCTAACCCCTCTCGAATGCCTGGCGGCCGGTCTTTCGTCCTTGGCTCCTGGCAGGAATGAAATCCAGTTCGAACATGAGGGGCACAACCGAAGGCTAATCGTCACGACGCCCAAGTCGTTCGACCAGGATTCCACCTACCCTGTCTTATTTTGCTTCCACGGCGCAGGCGGGAAAGCCGATGGCCCAAGCAATCGCTTTACTACCTTTATCGAAGACCGTGGCCTCATTCTCATCAGCGCGGAAGCGATCCGACCGCTTGCCAAGTGGAACTTCAAACAGGACTTCCATTCCGTGAACTACGATGACGTTGGTTTTATCTCGCAGGTTATCGTAACACTCGTCGCCCATGAGGTCGCGGATCCACAACGCATCTACGCAACCGGCCATTCTAGTGGAGGACTGTTTTGCTATCGGCTAGCCAAAGAAACGGATCTTTTCGCCGCGGTGGCGCCCATGAGTTGCGGGATGGCTAAAGATGCCCACGAGCCCGGCGAGCTGACAAAACCGATTTCGCTTCTGCAAGTAATCGGCGCCAACGACAAAAGCTACCATGGATCCACTAATCCGAAAATTACCATGTATTCAGCGACGGAGCGTATCGAGATTTGGCGTACATTCAACCAATGCGGTCCTGAACCTGCTATTGAGGAGCAGGGAGATGAGATCGTTTGGCATACCTATTCTGGCCCAAAAGGTGTCGAGGTAGTCTTCGGCAAAGTGAAAGGCCAAGAGCATCACATAAGAAGTGACCTGCGTGATGCCACCGACGTCGTGGCTATTGATTTCCTATTCCGGCACCGGCGTCCGTAACGATCGCCAGAGGCTCCACGAAAGGCACCACTTTGGCTCCTACAAGCCAAGCAGCGATGGCCGCGGCAACATTCTCACTACCCGCTGTATCTTACCGGGCATCGTTGATCTTAATCTATAGCTGTCTTACGAATCCTGTAAAAGCTCCGCTCACCCAGTTGTTCTACATCAAAATGCAAGGGCACTCCCAATTCATTGAAAACGGGAATACGGGACTGCAGACTTATCCAAGATTCCTCATCGCCCAACTCCTCTGTTCCTAGGAGTTCATATTGATAGCCTCGCTGTGAGGATTCCAGGATAATTTGGTATGAGTTTGATTGCATTTTCTCTATCGCTACAGGCTCTGGGACGAGAGCTTCCCCCTCATCAAAATCCAACTGGGCAATTACAAAAGAGGTATCAGGCAAGGTGATTTCCAGAGACTGGCCTGCGGGCTCTAGCGGATATTCTTGCACCTGGCCATAGTAGGCTGGATCACCCGCAGTATAGGTCATGTAGGATGCCGTTAGCGGCGTTCTGGCCAGATTCAGTTCCACGCTTAGGGACTGTTCCGTTTTATTCAGGAGGTAAACCAGCAACCGATCTCTGTCGACGGCCTGCATAGCCAGGGCAGACTACCATGGCGGTTCCGACATCAGTTCCGGGATCGGGCGGATAGTATAACAACTCCGGTTTGACCACATTCTGCACCATGGGAAGCCCCCTACGAGACTCTGCCGTATTCTCTTCCCAGTCCCAGTTTTCCGATCCAGGAGCCACCCCTTTATACAAGGGAATTACACGAAATGGTTCTGGTAGCGGTTTTCCAGATACGGAATGAATCAAGCCCAACAGAAGTGAGACTACAAATATGAAGTGTACTGTTTTCATACTCTTTTGGCTGAGCCAGCAATGGATGAAAGGCGCTCCTAACTCGGTGATCAAGCTTGGAGCTCTTAGCTTCCCTCTTTCGGCTTGAGAAACATCACCTCGCCCTTCCGGATCCATCCCTTCATCAGCTGCACTCGATACCAACCTTCGTTGTTGGGCGGATTTACACGCACGCCCGCGCGGTCCCCGAGTTCATTTAGATCGTAGTGGCCACAGGTCTTCCCAAGGTCAGGTGAAAACAGGAATCCACAATCATCCGGATCAGCATCACCGTACTTCGGTACCACGATGGTGTTCCCGTGAATGGTCATACATGCCATCTCGTACTTCGCCGAGTAAATCATCTCGTGCTTCGCTGGAGCGCGAATATCCTCCGGTTTGTAGCGGAAAATCCCGCGGTCGTAAACCTCGCGGACCGTCTTTGGACCATTAGCATCTGCGACCCAGTAAACCTTCCCATCGACGCAATTGATTCCGCCCGACTTATAACGGGAGTTGGCGTCCGCAGAAACGATGACTTTCCAATCCCACTCGTCGGCGCCGAAGTCATGGACACCTCGGAGCCAGTGACATTCCAAACCGACCCCAATTCTGCGGTCGAGATCTCCGCAGCAGGCGTAAAAGGCATTTTCCGTCGGATTGTAGGAGACCGAATGGATGTGCCGACATACGACAGAGTTGTCCGGATCGCCGACCCAGTTGGAGCGGTCGGCAAGATTGGCTTTCGAGTCCTCAAGATAGTTGTGGTACTGGAAGGCGGGATTCTGGCCAAAGGAGTAAGCGATTTTTACAGTCTCGCCGCCGTCGACCGAGTAATAAATATTGGAGGGCATGGGTCCCGTTCTGACATTACAGTAGTTCCCCTCGACAAACATCTCACGCCCCTCAACCTCGAAGGTGTGAATTCCGTCCAAGGAATAGAAATACCACCCAGGCTCTTTTCCCTTCCGCAATGATTGAGACCGGTACTCACTCCCGTCCTGCTTCTGCACCGTCAGCTCCCGGATATCTGAAAGATCGTCGTTGCCAACAAAGATTCGCCGATGCGTCGCAGAGACCACCCGGTCATTCTCGAGCAAGACGCTGAACTGGATGCTCTCCACATCGACAAAGTCAGCCTCATGGGCCCAGCTCTTCGCGTTGTCCTCCGAGGGGAAAAGCTTCCCTGCTTTATAACCGAGGGCCCGATCGCCCCTTTGCGTATCGATCCAGGGCCCATCCGCTGAAGCAATGCGCCAGTGGAAGTGTTCAGTTTCTCCTTTCTGCGTCGCCGCATAGAGCCGCGTCAGCGGAGTAAGAAAGAAGCTCCCCGTCGTCACAGCCATAGTCTTGCCTAGAAACCGCCGGCGGGTTAATCCTGACTTCCAACTCGCATGCGTTTTTATTTCTCAAGCATAGGGGTGGCCAGTGTGCTGTGCCGCAAAAAATCCGAGAGAAAGATGACACCAAGAATCACGGCCCGCCCTGGATGGCACTAAAATAAGAACAAATTTGATAATATTCGAAGTAACTGCTTAATTCATCACGCGGCACCTGCCGGAAGACTAGAAGCAGGGATCTCGACCCACCAAACCGCTGGAGAAATCAATTATATTTTAGTTCATCCGGCAGGTTATGAAACGCTTGTCCTGGTGTTGGAAATTTTGGGGTAATTGTTGCTGTAGGCTATAGACCTCTGCATGATCTCTTACCGTTGCGGGCAACTCAGTCCTTCCTTGTATCATGATGAAACATTCGAAAAGCCTTTTGACAGTAAGTTTTCTGGTGATCGTGGTTTTCGCAGCACGCAGCAAAATCAGCGAGCCTAGTCGAAATAACTGACTGAGCGTATATAACATTGATGAAGAGACCCGTGAATACATTCCTTGGCCTGTTAAAGTTTTTTGGGATGTGCCTCTGCCTTGATGGCAGACCGAATATCCTCTTCGTAGCTATTGATGACTTCAATGACTGGGGGCCGACTCAGATGGACGGCGAGCCGTTCGATGTGTATACGCCCAACTTCGACTCGCTAGCGGCCGAAGGGATATTGTTCAACAACGCCCACTGCAATGCCCCTTCTTGCAATCCGTCTCGCACCTCCATCATGTCGGGCCTCCATCCCGCGTCGACGGGCGTTTATGGCAACGGTCACGACTGGTTGGCGAATAACCGATTCGATGGCATTCTCCTACTCCCCGAATTTTTCAAAAAGCACGGCTACGTTACGCTGGGAGGTGGGAAGATCTATCATGCGAATCAGGGAAGCGATTTCGATCGGAAAGGGCTTTTCTCGCGCCGAGGATGGGATGATTTCTTTCCGTCTTTTAATTTCCAATTGCCAGTGCCGAGCATGCCGGACGTCTTGCCGGGTCGTGGCGAGGGAAAGTTCGATTGGGGCGGCACCGGTAAACCGCTTGAGGAAATGGGCGACCACAAAGTGGTGAACTGGGCGATCGAGCAACTCGAGACTTCCCGCGATGAACCGCTCTTTCTCGCAGTCGGGATCTATCGCCCGCATATGCCCTGGTTTGTTCCTGACGCATTCTACGATCAGTATGAGGATGTTGAAATTTCTCCTCCCACGAACCCGGAAGGATGGGAGAAAAACATTCCTGAACCTCTTCTGCCACCCAAACGGTTTAAGGAGTTTGCCGGAAAGCCGGGCCCGAGTCGCGGCTATGCGGCCTGTGTCAGCTATGCGGATTTCGAGCTGGGTAGACTCTTGAAAGGATTGGAGAATTCGCCGATTGCCGATAACACCATCGTGGTGGTCTGGACGGACCACGGCTGGCATCTGGGCGAGAAGGAGCATTTCTCGAAGTTTACTCTTTGGGAAGAATCCACACGCGTACCGCTGCTCATCTCGAGGCCCGGCTCGAAACCTAAAAAAGTGGATACAGCGGTCAGCTTGATCGATGTCTATCCCACGCTGCTTGCTCTTGCGGGTCTACCAGCGAACAAAAACAACGACGGCCAGAATCTGCTTCCGATTATCGAGGCAAAGACGGATCTCAATCGAGCCATCGTAACTTCAAAGA
>JAYZHU010000017.1:0-5237 GCA_036166175.1 Verrucomicrobiota bacterium
GCCCGCCACCTTCGTCGATCACAACGGCCACATGACCAACGGCCCGCTGCGTGGCCAGAAAACGGAATCGCTGGAAGGGGGCCATCGTGTTCCACTTATTGCTCGCTGGCCAGGTAGAATAAAGCCGGGTTCGACTTCCGACGAATTGGTCGCCCTAACCGACGTAATGGCGACCCTGGGAGAGCTGCTCGATATCCAACTCGCCGAGGACGCTGGACCCGATAGCATAAGCTTTCTGAGCGCCTTATTGGGGAGGAAAGCGGAACGACCCACTCGCGAAATCCTCGTTCACGACAGTTATCGAGGCGGTTATGGCATTCGCGTTGGCGACTGGAAGCTACTCATGATTCAAGGCGGCGGAGGCATCGGTTGGAGCCCCTTTGACTACGATCGCGGGCAACCTGTTGGCCAACTCTACAATCTCAAATCCGATCTGCAAGAACGGGACAATCTATTTGAGCAACACCCTGAACGGGTCGCTCGCATGGCAGAACTTTTGAGGGCTATACGCAACACGCCCAATTCCCAGGCTCTAAGCACCGCTAACCCTTGAACCAAAATCATCAGTCGCCTTGCCAAGCCCATCCCGAACTCCGCCATTTTATCAAAGCTATCGCGTGCAGCATTACTCGCTTTGCACATCAAAACTCCCACACCGACAATAGCCGCCACGACTAGAGCCATCATTGGCTTGTAAGCTATGGCTCCGTAAATCAGGAATATGCAGACCGAGCTAAATACGACTATCGGTATTGGGTAGAATGGCATCTTTAAAGGCCTCCCCGTCTTCGGATTTCGTATCCGCAGAATAATCACAGCGATGCATGTAGCAAGGTAGAACGAATACACGGCCGCCGCCGCATAGATCACAGCGTTCATAAACGATCCCAAGGCGATGATGAGCAAGATCGCAGAGTGAACGCGCCCTATCAATTGCGATCTAAATAGATATCCAGTCGACTGTTCGGCCTAAGCGATTGTCCAATCAATCGCCTTTGAAAATCAGAGAAGATCGAGATAAGGTTGATGGTGTTGGATTCATCGGGCATTCTCTTAGAGATTGCTATGCCCCAGCCTTTCTTTCGTATGAATAGTCACAATCGATTATCGCTGTATCCTATTTTCCCACCTAAATGAACACTCCCGACCTCATCCAAGCCCTCGACTCCGTAACTACCATCCCTCCCGTGGTCTTTCGAAACGGGTGCATCGACTACGATGCCCACCTCAAGAATATGAGCTACTTGCTCAAGAGGAATTTCCTCAGCGAAAACCGCAAACGGGTGATCTCCCTCGCGGGAACCAGTCTCATCCACCATGTCGATCAAGACGATCAACTGAAGCTCGCCAAGGAAACCGGTAATCTCATGCAAGACGAAGGCGTTCTCATGTCGGCTATCGTCCCCAACCCGATCGGCGAAGCGGGCGCTCTCATCGAAAAGCAAGCCGCCCTACCCCGACCGCCCGATGTCTATCTCATTATGACTATGGGCGGAATCTACAGTACTGAGGGTCTTTACGAAGGCCTGTTGTCGTTCGCCAACCGATACGGCGAGTCCTGCGGAGCCCGATTTCTCTATTACTATCGGCAGGAGAGGGACCGCGACCAGATTGTCCGCCTCGTCAAAGGCTCCCCTCACATCATTGGAGTCAAAGTGGGCACCCAAGAGAGCGATGTCCCCTCGATGATCGAAGACATCGGCAACGACGGAATCGTTATTTGGGGTGTTGGCGACCGCAGCACGAAAAGCGCTCAGCTCGGTTCCCGAGGGCATACATCGGGAACCGCCATTCTTTGCGCCCGGGCTTGCGACGAGATCAACAATGCTCAGCGTATCAAAGACTACGATACGGCATTAGAAATCGAAAACAAAATTGCCGCTTTCGAAGAAATCCGCTTCGAAAATGGCCGCGTCTACAATTACTCGGCAGTCATAGAAGCCATGCGTCTAAGCGGTTTTGAAGATATCGATCCGGGTGAAGGCGGGCCTTTCAATCCCTTTCCGCCAGCAGACGTATCCCAACGCATCGCCACCGCCATCGAGCCCATACTAGAGTATCATTAATCCGATCGGCCAATCCATCGATCTTCGGATCTCGACTCCCTCCTTGCCAATCCCGCAGTCCTGCCTAAGTCTGGTCGCCATGAAGACTATCCTTTCCGCCACCTTGCTTATTTTCGCATTGATGTTACACACCTCCGTCCAGGCCCAGGAACTGAAGGCCGAAGACAATAGAGCTTTTAGCGAGCTTTTCCCCGCCAATGCCAAAGTCGAAACCCTCGGAGCGGATTTCCAATTTACCGAAGGGCCTGCCTGGGTGGGCGGCAAGGAGGGCTTTCTCATCTTCAGCGACATCCCTGCTAACAAGATCTATAGATGGAGCAAAGGCACGGGTTTCTCTGCCTTTCGTGTGCCTAGCCAGCAATCGAACGGAAATAACTTGGATCTGCAGGGCAGGATTATCACCGCCGAGCACTGGGGCCGCAGAGTCTCCCTCCAAAAGGGCAAAGGAATGATCATTACGCTGCTGGATAATTACCGAGGAAAGAAATTCAACTCGCCTAACGACGTCGTGGTGAAAAACGATGGGACCATCTGGTTCACCGATCCCGACTACGGACTTCGCGATCGTCCTCGGGAATTGGAAAACAACAACGTTTTCCGATACGATCCGCTAACCAATGAGCTCACGGTCGTGGTCGACGATTTCGTCAAACCAAACGGACTGTGTTTCTCTCCCGATGAATCTAAGCTCTACATCGCCGATTCTGGCACTCCAAAGCATATCCGCGTTTTCGATGTCCAATCAGATGGAACCCTTAGCGGTGGCGACGTATTCGCCGCACTTGACATAGGCGGACCCGACGGCATGCGATGCGATTCTGAAGGACGCCTTTGGACGAGCTCGGGCGACGGGGCCCAAGTGTTTAGCTCGGGTGGCGAGCTCCTAGCCCGCGTGCTGCTTCCCAAAGGCGGAGCCAACCTTTGCTTCGGCGGCCCCCACGGGAATACGCTTTACATTACCGCTCGCAATGCCGTCTACGCGGTGAAAACCAAATCCCAGGACGCCCACGCAAGGCGTAACGACTAACCGCATACGATTGCCAATTCCTTGGCCATGAAACAGGCTCCAACTCTGCTTGGCCTGGTCTGCTCTTTCTTGGTCGCCTGCAGCGAAAGACCTCAAAATTCTGGCTGGATCCAACTGTTCAATGGCGAGGATATGTCCGGCTGAGAAACGAATCGAGCCGAAGGTTACTTCACCATTAAGGATGACTTCCTTGTCGCTCACAGCCTGGATTTGCGGTCCCATTTGTTCTACGTTGGCGATGATAGCGAGCCCGTGGCTTTCAATAACTTCGAGCTAATCGCTGTCGCCAAGGGGGATCCCAAATCCAATTCTGGCATCTTCATTCATACGGACTACGCCTCGGGAGACGACAAAGGCCACTTGGCTAATTGATATGAGGTGAATCTGAATACAAGCCCAACCGTTACGCACAAGACTGGCAACTTGTACAACGTGGTCGATCTGAAGGAGCAGCCTCTTGTCGACACTCAATGGTTCGAAACGCTCATACGCGTCGATGGCAAACACATCCGAGTCTGGCTAGCCGGCGAAAACTTTGTCGACAATCTGGAACCGGAAAACCCAGTCCGGAAGCCCAACCGCGAAGGCCGGTTGCTGAATCCCAAAGGCGGGGCCATCGCTTTACGAGCCAATGATCCCGAAAGCATTTGGCACTTCAGGGAGATTCGGCTCAAGGGATTGAATTTAAGACGAATCTAGCTCGTGAAACTCGACGCGAGCCTAACACATACCAGCAACAAAACCCTTCCCTTTTGCCCTGCATGCGCTAGTCACTTCTGAAAAACCTTATGAGCGACCCAGCCCAAGTTCTACGCGACCATCAGCCCAGTAAAAAGTTCTTCGTCGGCATCGATTCCGACGGCTGCATTTTCGACAGTATGGAGATCAAGCACAAGGAATGCTTCGCCCCCATGTTTATCAAGCATTGGAATCTCCAAGCCGTAAGCAAATACGCCCGGGAGGTATGGGGGTTCGTTAACCTCTACTCTAAGTCCCGAGGCTGCAACCGCTTCCCCGCCCTAGTATCCGCCATTAAGTTCCTCGGCGAACGCCCAGAGACCCAAACCCGGAACGTATCCATGCCTGACCTTTCCGCATTGGAAGATTGGATCGCCCGCGAGTCAAAACTCGGAAACGCGACCTTGGACGCGGAAGTCGCGGGTGGAAATACAGGCCTCGCTCCGGTAAAGACCTGGTCCGATGCCGTCAATGCCTCCGTAAAAGATATCGTGCATGGCGTGCCCCCGTTTCCAATGGTTCGGGAAACGCTAGAGAAAATCAATCAAACGGCTGATGCTATGTGCATTTCCCAGACGCCAGTCGATGCACTCGAGCGGGAGTGGGAAGAACACGGAATCCGGGATCTCGTGTCCATCATCGCCGGACAAGAACGAGGGACGAAAGTCCAGCACCTGGACATGGCGGCTAAAGAGAAGTATCCCAGCGAAAAGATCCTCATGATCGGCGATGCACCTGGCGATCGCAAAGCGGCCAAAGCCAACGGAGCCCTATTCTACCCTATCAATCCTGGATCGGAAGAAGCCTGCTGGCAACGACTCCACGATGAAGCCCTCGACAAGTTCTTTTCCGGCCACTACGCAGGCGATTACGAGAAAGAACTCGAGCACGCCTTCGAAGCCTGCCTTCCAGAATCGCCGACTTGGAAATAAAACAAAACGCCTGAAGCGCCCACCCTGAGCTTACCGAGGGTTTCAACGGGCCAGTTAAATGTATAAGGTTATACGCTTAACTGGCCCGGATTTCATTCTGGGAGAATAGGAGAAAGCCGCATTCATCGGCTAAGATTGCAAGTGTAAGAATCAGAAAGCGGCTTATGCCAGCCGGCTCCTATCGATCCGGTCCTAGTCGTCCCCACCCAGCGGGGATATCCGAGTCCCGAAATCGGGGATGCGCTTCAAGCTAAGAAGGGATCGACTGCAGGAGCGGGTTTATCCCGCGATTTCGGAACAGGTTGCCTTTCAATTTTCGCGGGGTAAACGCTCTCCTACAATACTTCAATATGGATGCGTTCGTTGCCCATTACGTTCGATCTTCCTGCTTCCCGCGACAGTACAGTAGACAAATCAATCTTGTCGCTGAGCCTAAATTCGCCTAGCCACGATGGATGATCATCCTCTTTTTTC
>JAYZHU010000018.1:0-13319 GCA_036166175.1 Verrucomicrobiota bacterium
AGGTTGACGATGGCGTTGTCGACATCGCCAATCTCACTCATTTCAGGATAAGCCAAAACGCCGCCTGTAGCGTAGACGCTCTTCACCTCGCCCATGAGCCAGCGGGCGAGATCGAAATCGTGGATGCCCATGTCCACAAAAAGTCCGCCGCTATTTTCCGGCCTGAGGTAGTCCAGATCCGGTCTTTCGCGATCGCGCGAAGTCGACTTGAATTGCACGCGATTGCCTATCTCACCCGAGTCGGCTTTCTCCTTGGCAGTGAGGTAGCCGCTGTCGAAACGCCGCATGAAGCCCAATTGAAAAAATACACCGGTTTCCTCGACCACATCTTTGATCTCAATGCTGCCTTTGATGCTCAAGGAGAGCGGCTTTTCGCAAAATATCTTCTTGCCTGCCCTCGCGGCATGCACGGCAACTTCGGTATGGAATTTAGTTGGCGTTACGATGACGACCGCTTCCACATTCTCATCGGCGATCAAGTCCTTGTAATCCTGATACCAGCTTTTCGCTCCATATTCGTGGGCGGTTTGCTGAGCGACTTCTTGGCGTACATCCGACACGGCCACGAGGTTCGCATCAGGTAGACGGTTGGCGAAGTAGTTAGCATAGAGGCTGCCCAGTCTTCCGAGACCGACGACACCGATATTCAGTTTTCCATTCATATATGAAAGCGATCCGATTTTATTAACCTTAGACGCCGCCGTAGGCGTTGAACCCGCCATCTACCGGGAGTGTAATGCCGGTAATGAATCCTGATAGCGAGGAAAGCAGGAAGAGCGAAGGGCCGACTAATTCGCTGGTTTCACCAAAGCGATGCATGGGCGTTGATTCCAGTACACGCCTGTAACGGTCGGTGAGTTCGCCCGATTCGTCGAAAGCCAGGAATTTGAGCTGTTCTGTTAGGAAGAATCCGGGCGCGATCGCATTTACCCTCACATGGGTGTTCGCCAAGTGAACTGCGAGCCATTCAGTGAAATTCCCCACGGCGCACTTGCCTGCCGAGTAGGCGGGAATTTTGGTCAGAGGACGGTAAGCGTTCATCGATGAGATGTTGAGAATAGCCCCGCTTTCCTGTTTTAGCATTTGCGGACCGAGTATTTGCGCAGGCAATACGGTTCCCATGAGGTTGAGATCCAGGGTGAAGCGGAATTGCGACTCGGGAAGCTCGAAAAACGATCCTTTTAGATCGATACCGTCGGAAGGGATTTGCTCGACATCGGTTGATGCTTTGGGACTATTTCCCCCGGCGCCGTTGATCAAAAATTGGTACTGGCCAAAGTGCTCTACCAAGGTGTCGCGGGCGCTTTCGATAGACGGTCTTTCGAGGACATTGCACGCGATACCCAGGCTCTTGATTCCGTGTTGTTCTATGAGCTCGTTGGCAAGTCCTTGGGCCTTTCCTTTATCGAGGTCGAGAATGGCGATGTTCAGGCCATTGGCTGCCAGCCCGTGAGCTAGGGCATGGCCAATAACGCCAGCTCCGCCTGTGATAGCCACTGTTTTGCCGACCAAATCTTCAAAAGCCATGAGATGGATATTTATCGAATCGGATTCTACCGGTTATTTACGCCAGACATCGGCTTCCCCGAACCATCGCGAGGTGACCGTCTTTTCCCGGGTGTAAAAGCGAACGCCATCTCGTCCTTGAACATGAAGGTCCCCGAAAAAGGACTCGTTCCAGCCGCTGAAAGGGAACATAGCCATGGGCGCTGGTACACCTACATTGATGCCTACCATACCGGCTTGAACTCGATGCTTGAATTCGCGAGCGGCGCTTCCCGATGTCGTGAAGATCGCGGTTCCGTTGCCGAATGCAGAAGCGTTGGCCAAATCCAGAGCTTCGTTCAAATCGCTGGCCCTGAGCACGCTGAGGACCGGGCCGAAAACCTCGGTCTCCGCCAAAGTCGATTTGGGCTCCACTTCATCGATGACCGTGGCTCCCAGGTAAAAGCCGTTAGGGGCCTCGGGAACGGAGGCGTTGCGACCGTCGCTCAACAGCTTGCCTCCTTGGTCTGCCCCTTCCGTAACCAGTCCCGCGACGCGGTCCCGATGTTCGCGGGTGATGACAGCTCCCATTTGAGGTTGCGGGTCGCGGTCTGTGGGGCCCACTTTCAGGTTGCGAGCCGCATCTGCCAACTCAGGAAGCACTGTTTTCGAGGCGTCGCCGACACACACGGCATTAGCTATGGCCATGCAGCGTTCTCCCGCGCAGCCGAAAGCGCCACCCATGATACCATCGACGGAGCTTTTTACGTCCGCGTCTGGCATGATAATAACGTGGTTCTTGGCTCCGCCGTTCGATTGCACTCGTTTACCGTGCTTGGTTCCGGTTTCGTAGATGTATTTGGCTACGAGGGTGGAACCGACAAATGATACGGCTTTGACATCCGGGTGTGTCAATCGCGTATCCACGCAATCCTTACCACCATGAACCAGATTGAGAACCCCTTTGGGAAGTCCAGCTTCCTCGAGAAGCTGAACGAGCCTTATCGCGGTTAGCGGCACTTTTTCGCTGGGCTTGAAGATGAAGGTATTACCCGACGAAATGGCTAAGGGGAACATCCACATGGCGATCATTGCGGGGAAGTTGAACGGAGTAATCCCTACGCAGACACCAAGCGGCTGACGGATGACTTCGCAGTCGATTCCCGGGGCAATATTCTCCAGGTATTCGCCTTTGAGCAGCTCCGGAATGCCGCAGGCATACTCCACGCATTCCAGCCCGCGTTGCAACTCGCCGCGCGACTCGGCAAGCGTTTTCCCATGTTCCAGGCTGATTGTTTGGCAGATCGAATCGAGTTCCTGCTCAATCAAGGCTCGATATTTGAACATGACTCGAGCCCGTTCCACAGAGGGCGTCTCCCACCAAGCGGGGAATGCCTCCTTGGCGGCATTGACGGCATCGTTTACCGCAGTGGCATCCGCCAGAGGGGACTCGGCGATAACCTCGCCCGTCGAGGGATTGTGAACCGGGCTGGTAGGCAAGCCAGTTCGATTGTTCCATTCGCCATTGATGAAGAATGGGCAGGGATGTAATGCAGCCGTGGGCGCGCTCATAGTGGTCTTCGGTATGAGAAAGTCTTTCTATGCAAGCATGAGTTCGCGAATGTCTTTCAGCAGACCTTCGTAGCCCTCAATGAATTGGCGTATAGTATGGATGGAGGCGCCGTAGCGGACGAACTCTTCGTTTGACATGCCGTCCTCTTCGTAGGCTTGTTTGAAATCGTCGAATTTCAATAGGTCGTTTAAGATGCCTTCGTCCACGGATTCCTCTATGCTCAAACGCGGCTCGATGTCCGCTTTACTGTACTGCTTCCACCAGTTGTAGGGAATTGATTGCAGGACATCGAGCCCGATGATCTCGGACCAGTGAACTTGGTTGCGATAGGCGGCGGCCAGGAGTGTTCCGGTGTAGCCGCGATCGCGGAATATCTCGGCTGCCCTTTTGAACACGGCGACGCCACCCCATTCGAGCGATGCTTCATCTGCATCGATCTCTCCTTTCGCGAAGGCGCGCTTTAGCTGATCGTCGACCCGCCCAATCATTATGGTGATGTAAGTTTGAATGGAGTCGGGATCCTCTGCCCGTTGCAGACCGCGGTCGATAGCTTTAGACGCGGCTATTGCTTGAGCCACGGAGAAGGAAACGGTCACGTTTACTCGAACGCCGGCAGCGGTCATCCCTTCGATAGCGTCGAGACCTGCCTCAGTGGCCGGCGCTTTGATTGCTATATTGGGCGCCAAGGAAGCGAGCTTTATGCCATGAGCTAGCATTTGTTTTGCGCTGCGATAGAATTTAGGATTCACCTGCAGGCAAAGGTGGCCTTTGACGCCTTTGCTCTCCTCGTAGACTGGAAGGAGCATATTGGAGGCGTCGGTTCCAACGCGCTCGATCAATCTCCAAGCGATATCCTCTTCGGAATCGGTGGGATAGCTTTGAATGAGCTCTTTTACAACGGGTATCCAGCGCTCGGGATCAGCCTTTACGGCGGCGGCGACAATCACCGGGTTGGAAGTGGCCCCAACTGCTCCGTTGGCGACTGCGTCGGAAAGTTCGTTGATGTCGCAGGAGTCGTTCCACCAATCGGCGCCTAGCGCCTGCATGCGGTGCATATTGTTCTGAGCTGACGTTTGGGTATCGGACATGGTATTCGAGTTTCTAGAGTCCTGTGATTTCGTTAAGGTACTTTCGGGCTATTCGGGCGTACTCCAAGGGATCGGCAATTTCGGGGTCCTGTTCGGCTTCGACGACATACCAGCCATTGTATCCGCTCTCTGCAAGACGGGAAAGCAGTGGCGGGTAATCGACACCGGATTCTCCCTCGGTCGCATCGCCTGGTACGGTGAAGACGCCGGCCCGAACCGCTTGTCCGAAAGACAGATTTTCCGAGCGAGCCCTTTGGACGATACTGGGGCGTACGTTCTTTAGGTGCACGTGGCCGATCCGATCTATGTATTTCTCTAGAATCTTTGTTGGATCGATGCCGGCAAAAGTCAGATGCCCAGTATCGAAGAGCAGCTTTATTGTCTCAGTATTGTCCATCAGGGCATCGAGAGATTCCTCGGATTGAATCACGGTGCCCATATGATGATGGTAAACGGCTGGAATTCCGGTGTTAGCCGCTAGTTCGCTAAGCTTGTCGAGCCCCTCATAGACAGATTGCCATTGATCTTCTTGAAGCCCGATTGCCTCATCTTCGAAGACAAGCGATTTCGATTCGTCGCCGTGGATCGCGTTGGAGCACTCGGCTAGAACGACGACAGAGGCGTCCATGGCCTTGAGGAAATCCAAGTACTCCAAGAATCCCCGCTCTTCATCCGGATAAGCGTTCTCCGCTAAGAAGGTGCTGTGCCATCCGCCAATCAGCCGAAGCCGATAGGGTTCCATCAAGGCTCTTAGTTTGTGGGGGTCTTTTGGATACTTGTTTCCAACCTCAGTGCCCGCGAATCCGACTTCCTGCATTTGCTGGAAGCACTTCTCGACTGACGTGTCCGCGCCGAGATCCTTGAAGTCGTCGTTGCTCCAGTTGATCGGGTGGACGCCCAGAGGGTTGTTCAGCTCCCGAAAGTTGTCTCGATTATTCAATAGTAGAAACGCTGTTTCTTTTTTGCCTCTTGATAGTTCTGGTGGGCTATCCGCACGGCAGGAATGTTTGAAGAATCGGAGACCGGAACATCCCACCAAGAATAGCCAGGGATGTTCGATTCCCGGCGAATCGGTACATAGATCATCGTCGTTCGAGTTTCCGCTTTGGCTTTGCCAAGGGCCTCGATTAGCGATGCTTCGTCTTCAGTTCGATAGACGGCTGCCCCCATGCTTTTTGCGTTGGCGCAGAAATCGATTTCCACGAACTCGCCTTCCAGACGGCTGCTCTCACTCTCGCGGGCTCTGAACTCGTTTCCGAAATCCTTGCCGCCACAGCTAGTCTGCAGTCCTCGGATACATTGGAATCCGTGGTTGTTTAGTAGGATGATGGTAATCTTCAGGCCCTCCTGTATCGAGGTAACGACATCTTGGCTAAGCATCATGTAACTGCCATCCCCAACCAGAGCGTAGACCTCCCTGCCCGGATCGGCCATCTTAACCCCCATCGCGCCGGCGATTTCATACCCCATGCAGGAATAGCCGTACTCCGAGTGGTAGTCCATCGCCGCTTTGCAGTTCCAGAGCTTGTGGATATCGCCAGGAACGCCTCCGGAAGCGTGAATAGTGGTCGAATTCTCGTCCCCGAATTCGTTGAGAATATGGATCACTTCGCTTTGGTAAAGCGGTCCCTCATCGTTTTCGGGATGAACGATTTTGGCGTGCACCCTTGCCCAATCTGCTTTCCAGGATGCGATATTATGAGCGTACTCCGAGGACACCGAGTGGTCTCCAACGGCATCCGCCAAGTCGTTCAGCACGGCCCGAGCATCTCCAATAAGCGGGAAGGCTCCGTGCTTATGAGCGTCCATGGGATTCACGTTAACAGCGATGAATCGAACACCGGGGTTTTGGAACTGGGACTTGGATGCGGTGGTAAAATCCGATAGCCGAGTGCCGATGTTGATTACCAAGTCCGCATCCGATGCCGCCTGATTGCCGGCCAAATTGCCTGTAGCTCCAACGGATCCAAGGCATTGGGGATGGCGTTCGAGCAAGGATCCTTTTCCGGCTTGGGAAACAACGACGGGAATACCCGTTTTTTCAGCGAAATGGCGCAAGGCATCTTCCGCCTCCGAATAATGGATGCCGCCGCCAGCTACGATAAGGGGCTGTTTGGCGGCCTGGATCAGACTTACAGCTTCTTGTAGCGCTGCTGGAGTTACGGAAACGCGTTCGTTTATATAGACCTTTTTGTCGAATAGATTTTCCGGAAAATCAAAGCTCTCCGCTTGCACGTCCTGAGGGAGGCAAAGGGTGACCGCTCCCGTTTGAGCGGGATCCGCAAGCACCCGCATGGCTTCGGGAAGGGCGGCAAGCAATTGTTCCGGGCGGGAGATTCGGTCCCAGTATTTCGAAACTGGCTTGAAGCAGTCGTTGACTCCGGAGTCTTGGGTGAGCGGGTTTTCCAACTGCTGGAGAACGGGCCCTTGGATGCGACTGGCGAAGATGTCTCCTGGCAACAGTAGGAGGGGCAGGCGATTGACGGTCGCGGTCGCGGCTCCGGTGACCATATTGGTCGCTCCTGGACCGATAGACGACGTGCAGGCCATGGCTCCTAGACGGCGGCGGGCTTTGGCGAAGGCGGTCGCCGAGTGGGCCATGCATTGCTCGTTCTTGCCTTGGTAGAAGGGAAGGGCACGGCCGCCGTATTCTTCTATTGCTTGGCCAAACCCGGTTACATTGCCGTGTCCAAATATCCCGAATACACCATTTATGAGGCGATGTTCCTGCCCGTCTCGAGCGATATACTGGTTCTGCAGAAATTTTACGATGGCTGCTCCTACCGATAGACGTTGTGTATTCATGGCTACTTTTGGGTTTCTTCGGGTTTCCAGCCTTGGTCATCCGGGCTCAAGGTCCATGCGTGATCTTCGGTAAACTCGAACCCCGTGTAGGGGTTGCCGTCGAGATGTCGGATCACCCACAGATACCACATCCCGTATCCAGGAGCGGAAACCTGAGCATGGTCCAATTTAGGAGGGATGACGATCGTGTCATTGTGCTGGACCTTGAAAACTTCGTCGCCCAGTTCGGCATGTCCGTAGCCTTGCGGCTTGGTGAATCGGTAATGATAAATTTCCGGCTGATCGTGGTGGTGAGGAGGATAGCTGGACCAACGGCCTGGGTAGTTAACGACCTCCCCGATTACCAGGTTCGAGTCGGGATTCACTGAGTAGTCGAATATCAGTCGAACATTTCGCAAGCAAGCATCCTGCACGAGGCCCGCTCCTCGATATTCCGGGGCCAGCTTATCAGGCGTGTAGACTACAGACTCGAGGGCCTTAGAATTGTCCGTGCGGGTAATAGCCCATTCCACCTCGTCGCTCAATGGTTCAATGACGATTCGCGCTCCTGGACCGAGATGAATGGCGGTTGGAGGATCATCGAAAATCGAGTCACGTTTGAGCTCGTGGGTGGATCCATCGACCTCGACTTTGGCCGCGCCCCTGAGAAGCACCCAAACGCTTTCTTTGGGATTCGCTTCGTCGATCGCTTCGCCGCGGCCGTGGATCTTGATACCGAAATCCATCTGCGTGTCCAGGCATCCAGCGGAAGTATCGCCTGCTTCGGTAATTTTTGTGTAGCCGTGGCCGGTCTGATTTCCGGAGCTCGGTATTAGTTGAGGGGTCATGGGAGGTGTGCGGGTCGTTGAGAGAATGTAGGATTTTTAGTGCGGTTCGAACGCGAGCCAAACACAAAGCCGGGACGAGTTCACGGTCAATTTCAATCAGAACTTGTCTAGGCATCGATTAGACCCAGAATTGCCGTTCGGTATGGAAGACTGCATTGAAAAGCTGATTGCCAGGCTGGGAAATTGGCCGCGTTTCCCGCTCTTGGTCTCCCTATTGGCCTGTCCCCTTTGGGAAGAAGGCTCCCGCGCCTTTGCTGGCAGGCCGAACATTCTATACATATTTACAGATGATCAATCGCGGCGTTCGGTGAGCGCTTATGAGGAAGCGCACGATTGGGTACATACGCCTCATATCGATGCCTTGGCCGCCTCGGGCTTGCGCTTTCGAACCTGCTATACCGGGGCTTCCTGCCAAATGTCGCGCTCCATGATGATGACTGGACGGTTCCAGCACGCCATCGAGAGCTTCGATACGTCCCGTTATCCAAAATGTGACTACGACTCTGCAGTCCAACCATTTTGGCCGGCGAATTTTCGAACAAACGGATACAAGACAGCCTGCATTGGGAAGTGGCACCTTGGAGAGGATGTGGGCCATGGCCGGGATTGGGATTATTCGGTCATTTGGGACCGTGCTGGACCGAAGGAAAACGGGAGTGCGTATTTTTATGGAACTCTCGTCCGCTACAACGGAGGCGAGCGAGTTCCGCTGAATGGGTATTCAACAGACCGTTACACCGAACTCGCGGTGGATTATATCAGGAATAAATCTCAGGCAAATGAAAAGCCCTGGTTCCTTTGGCTTTGCTACGGCGGAGTGCATGGCCCCTATACAGAGGCGGATCGTCATAAAGAACTCTATGCCGATGCTCCGGAAACGGAAATCCCTGAAGATGTGTTCGGCCCCAGGCCGAATAAGCCCAATCACTTGGTCAATTACTCTCTATGGGAGAAGGATGAGGAAGGGAAACCTGCTAAATTCGATACGATGGTTAAAAAGTACAATCGGGCCGTCGCCTCGGTAGACGATGGGGTGGGAGCCTTGATTCAGGCTCTCAAGGAGACGGGCCAGTTGGAGAATACGCTGGTCGTTTATACATCCGACCAGGGATTCGCCTGGGGACAGCATGGCTCGCGAGAAAAGTGGATGGCCTACGATGCCAACATCGCCGCTCCGCTGATCGTTCGTTTGCCCAGAGTCGTAGTGTCTGGGCAAGTCTGCGAAGAGCCGGTGAATGGCCTCGATATCGTAAGAACCTTTCACGAACTCGCAGGCATTGATCCTGTGATGGAAATGCACGGACGGGATATGTCGCCGTTGCTAGAGGATCCTTCCAAGAAATTGAGCGAGCCTTTATTGCTCACGCATACCGCTCGAGTTTATGGCGAGACTTTTTTGGAGCATATAAAGAATGGCGATTGGGTCGGCCAAGAACCTAAGCCTGCTTGGCTGATGCTGCGCGACGGCAAATTTAAGTACATCCGACATATGCAGGAAGACACCATCGAAGAGTTGTACGATTTGGAAGCGGACCCGAAAGAACTGACGAATCTATCCGTTAATCCTGAATACAACATAATCTTACGAAGTTTGCGACGCAAGGCGGCAGATGAAGTTCGTAAGAAAGACGGGGAATTCGTCGACTACCTGCCAAAGCCAAAAGGGGCATAGGGGAATTGTTTATTGAACAACGAGATCCCGTTTTCGGTTTCGCTGGCTGCCTTCTGCAACAGGATGAGCCACGCCCAATATGAATCACTTGCGGGTGAATTTTCTGTACGTCCGAATTTGAAATCAAGTCTAATATCCGCAACGCGGATATTAGTTGACTCCGTCTGGCGTTAGCGAGGCGTGGACTCCAGTGACGAAAGCAAAGAGGAACGATGTTTAAACAATTTCGCGGTCAGAAGAGCTGCTCTACTTGAATCGCTTTTCGATTTTGGCTTTAAGCTCGGCAACGACCTCCGGTTGTTCATCGGCGACATTGCGGGTTTCGCCTTCGAGGGTACGGTGATCGTAGAGTTCGATATAGCCGTCGTTATGGGCGATGAGTCGATGCGTTTCCGTGCGAATCGTGTGGCCATAGCTTCTGTAAGCGTAGGCGTCATGGCCTGGAGCTCTGGGCGATTCGAGTATGGGTTTCAAAGATACGCCGTGAGCATGTCTTGCTTTTGGCAAGCCGGATAGCTCGACGAGTGTTGGAAAGACATCAATGGTTTCTACCATTGAGTGGCTCAGCTTGCCGGGATTGGGCATGCCTGTATAGCTTATGATAAGCGGCGAGCGCAGAGACTCCTCGAAGAGCGCGTGCTTGCCCCAGATGGAGTGTTCACCGAGGTGCCAGCCATGGTCACCCCAGAGGACGACGATAGTGTTATCGCGGATACCGAGCTCATCGAGCCGATTCAACATGCGGCCCACCTGGGCGTCGGCGTAGCTAACGCAGGCTGCGTAGTGCTTGCGCACCTGAATGGAATAATCGGCATTGGTGTTAGGGTCCATGCCATCACGCTTATACTTATAGAATTCCCCGGACTTGTGCCAAGTGGTGCGGCCTTCGGGCTTCTTGGGATGGGGCACGATGGGAAGTTCGGCGTCGGCATAGAGATCGAGGTATTGCTTTGGTGCGCCGAAAGGCAGGTGCGGTCTCAGAATGCCAAAAGCCAAGAAGAAGGGTTTCTTCCCATCATTCTTTGCCAAGGAGTCGAGCTGCTGAAGGGCCTGGTCTGTGCTGATGCCGTCAGGGTAGATGCTGTCAGGACCTTCGTAGGCTTGGAGCAGATCCATTTGACTGGCGTCGCCCCTTATTTCGCCATAAGCCTGGCCGTGCATCCAGCCGCGAGGATGTTGCCAGGAACCGGCGTTGAGAAGGTGGCGATCCCAGGAATTGGGCATTTCGACAATGGCTTCGTTGTTCCAGTCGGGACCTCCTAAACCTCCAGGATGATGAGATACTTTTCCTACCGAGACGGTTGTATAGCCATTCTGCCGGAACCAGGCAGGCATGCTGGGAGGGGAGGCTTTGGGGTTCGCTGACAGCTCCTTGGCCCTATCGAAAAGAGCCGAGTTTCCAGGTCCACCGTAAGTGCCCGTTAGCAAGGCGTAGCGGGAGGCCCCGCAAGTGGGAGCTTGGACGTAGTGCTTATAGAAGGTCCGGCCCTCAGAGGCGAGTCGGTCGATATTTGGCGATTGAATGTAGTCGACTCCATAGCAATTCAGCTCGGGTCGCAGGTCGTCGACACAGATGAGCAAGACATTGGGCTTGTCAGCTGCCGAAATAAAAGGGAGGGCCGCGAACAGAGCGGCGAAAAATAGGGTGAAACGATTCATCGCGCTACAGCATCTTTCAGGACTTTATCATTTCAAGATTGGAAACGAATTATTTCTAATCCCAGTTGGCTGGTAGAATCGCTCGCTACGAGCTCAGCTTAGCTGAATTATCCCAGAATGGGTAATTCGAGTTTCGTTTTCCGATGACCCACCTGCGTAAAATTCTATCTTCATTTTTGACTGTGGTCGCTTTTGCAGTTTAGGGATTAGTTATTGCCTCTCGCAAGTACTTAAGCATTCGATCCAGAGCCTTACGATCAGCCCTACATGCTGGACTGGGAAGCATCCAAGTACGAAAGCAAACCTTGAAAAAGCCTCCTAATTGGGGATATCGAATTGGAAAAAGGGGCCGCGATCGCTCGAATTCGCCTAACGCATATTCCCGGCGACGAAGGCTTGGAAATAAAAGAGATCGAATTGAACCGAATAGATTAGGCTGCGGTGGGCGAATTTTACGGGTTTGTGCAGTGAAATTGATCACGTGATCACTTTTACTGCACATTAATTTACTAGCGCTTAATCTAACGCTTTTATCGTGAGATGGATCCTATTGGGCTACTTCTCTCTTTTCAGGATTCGTTCCGTTTCAATTCGATTCAGTTCCTCCGCGTATTCGATATTTGGATAGATTAGGATACCTTGCTTAGCAAGAGGAGCGAATTTCGGGAAAGGGATGCCAGCATTCCGCGAGATTTCGAAGTAAAGATTGAATAGTAGCCGAGATGAGTCCCCTTGCTGGAAGGCTCTCCTCAGGGAATTTAGAGCACTCTCTGGAACGAGTCTCCCTTCGTTAATGGATTGCATGACAGACAAGGTAAGAAGAAAAGGATCGGAATGAGAGCACTGGAGAGCTCGATCCGCGTAATCCAAGGCGGTAGCTGTTTTCCCAAGTTTGACGGATACCTCTGAATTGGCGGCCAACCAAAGCGGGTTTTCGCTGTCAGCGTTTTCCGTGATGAGCGATTGGGCCTCGGCAGCTTTATTGCTGCGAGAAAGCGCCATACCTGTGATGGCGGCGATGCTTGATGGCTTTGCTGAGGCGATCTCGATAGAGCTCGTTTCACCTGAAGGCTCTAGGGGAATGGATATTGAGAATGGCTTCTGTAGTTGCTTTTCGATTGCATCATGAAGCTGCGAATAGTCGAATCCCAAGAGGATTTGGCAATCCAACTCGGTTATGGGTTTGTAGGCACTGCGCTCAACGAGCTCCCAGTAGCCGTTTTTCAATTCCGGTCTTCCAAAGTGAGTTAACTCGACTAGCAACGCGGCTTGGGCGTAGTATGCTTGAGCCTTCAGTCCATTAGACTCGATCCAACTCGCAAGTGTAGGCTGGGGGGTTGCGAAGAAGGTGTCCCAATCGATAAATCGAGATATGGAAGCTTCGTATCGGCTCGTGCGTTCGCGAGAACGCGTGAGTAGAGCATCGGTTTTGCTTAATCTTATGTTGGAGAAGAGCTCGGCCATTCCTTCGTCGCCCCAAACGGGCAGGGCTTTGAAGTGGGCATTCAAAATGCGGTGGGTGAATTCGTGATACACCGTCTCCCAATTTTCGGAACTGGATGTCCCGCCAGCGAGTACTAATGGATTGAAATCTGATTGTAGGTAGAAACCGGTGGCCCTGGCGTTAGGGCTCCTCGATTGAAAGGGAGTCAGCTTGAAGAATAGGTCTTTAGATTTTGGAATTAGGACGTAGTGAGGTCTTGGAGATCGAGCGTTTTCGCCACTATCGATTTCAAGCTCCGTCTCTATGATTTCTTTCAGTATCCCGAATCGTTCAATAGCTTCGCTGGTTGTTTTAGCGGATCTATCAGTCAAAACCCAGGCTTCCTGGGACTTCGCGAGTGTCCATTCGCCCCTAATACTAGCGGCGGTTGATCCATAACCGATTACAGACAGAGATATTGCCGCTAATAGTTTCGTATTTTTCGAGATCAATGCCTTGAAAGATTGTCGAGGGGTATAGTCACCTCTCTCTTAATTTCGTTCCTCTCGTCGCGGATTTGCAAGCGGATCATAGATCCCAAATCGTCCCAATCGATTGTCATCATGCCAAAGCCCTTTCCCGAGAAGACCTTGCCCAATCGGTATTTGTTAGGTTCGCCGGGGAAGGAAGAATAGGAATGGGTCAAGCCGCTGCTAGTGACTTCGTAAAGTGGATACGGTGTTTCGCTATCATTCTTGACAGCTATTTCGTGAATGTGCCGATCGCC
>JAYZHU010000019.1:0-9414 GCA_036166175.1 Verrucomicrobiota bacterium
GTTTTGGCATAACGGGAATCCCGTTCATCACATTCTACGCGGATGACGGCAGACTGGAGGGCACGACCGAGTATTTAGACGATGGAGACGCTCAATCGTACGTAAATTGGATCGAAAGCGTGGATTCTAGCGGCCTTTGAAGTTAATCCTCTTCATTTGACAAAATAGCTTTTCTGCTTCCCCTCTATTTTCAGGACTACGTTCTTGCGATGGATATCGACAAGTTCTGCTCCTGAGACCTTGTCGCCGATTCGAACGAGCTTGCTATCGATCTGGGCTACCGGGATGGGCAGGTCGTGATATATTTGCGTAACGCGTTTTTTGGGAAATCGAATAGGGCCATAGCTTACCACTACCAGCTCTTTGGTGGTGACGGTTTCGAATTCCTCCAAGGTGATCTCATCGACGAGTTCCTTGGCGGTGATTGTCGGAAAGCGGCTTTCAGTGGCCGATGTTGCACTCTCCCTATTGGCAACCCGTTTTGTTGCTAAAGAACCTGATTCCCAATCATCCGTATAGGCAATCGCCTCTTGATCGTTATTGTCCTCAAAAAGGATGATAGCGAAGATCGTGCAAGCGGGCGTGCAGAGAGCAATGATAGCTGCATTCTTTTTGAAAGACTTCGGCTCCGGGGCTTCGATCTTCGAATCGGAAACCAGCTTTGTGCTCTCATTGGCGATCGATGGGTTATCGAATTTGCTGGATGCTGCACTGTCATCGGAATCCGCGATGGTTGAGGGGTCTTGGCCATCACTCTCGGATACATCCAAATCGCCATTCATCAACTGGTTCCACTTGGGCCAGCGTTCCGCTTTGCCTAGAGATTCGATGAACGCTATCTCGTTCCCGCCCCTCGGCAGTAAATTGCTTACTTTGTCTTCCGCGATAGAATTGGAGGCAACGACCGAGGCGAGAGCGGAAAACGAAGCTCCGGATGAATTGACCGGCTGGTGATGAAGCGCCGCTGTTTCCACGACTTCTATGGGAAGCCCCCAACGGGCGAGCAAGTAGGCGCCTGCCTCCGCGTGATTGCATCCCATATGCTCGGTTTCCGTCTCCCAAGCATTAACGCTATTCCCTTGGGCTTTCTCTTGAGCCACCTTGAAGTCTTCAGGCGCGGCTCGCAGCATGATCAGCTTTCCGATGTCGTGGAATAGACCTGCAGTGTATGCTCCCTCGGCTAGCTTAGCCGATCCGGTTTCGAACTGCATGATTGCTCTGGACCCCTGGGCGACGGTCATGCTGTGCCCCCACAAGCGATCGGTGGCTTTCCCGATTTCACCCTCTCGATGGTCGCCAAACACTTGAATCGCCAGTACTAGGTTCTTGACCGTATCGATCCCAAGAACGCTAACTGCTTGATTGATGTCCGATATCGTTTCATCGAATCCGAGGTACGAGGAGTTCACGATTTTCAGGATCTTGGCGCTTATGGTAAGATCTTTGGCGAGCCACTCTTCGATAGCGGGACAACGCTGAATCTACTGTATGAGCCGGTTACCTGGGCGTGGTTTTGGAAGAAATTGGAATACGCTTCCAATCCCGTCCTCCAGAACCTCGATTTCAGCACGATTCGCGATGATGAAACGATGTATGAATGGGTGCTCCGCTTCTAACTGCCGCAGAAGGTCCGCTCCATTGATTTGAGGCATATCGTAGTCGCAGATCACGACCGTCGGAGGTGTCTCCAAAATGGATTGGAGGGCTTGCTGGGGGCTGTTCGAGCGTTCGATGATCCATTCGTTCTCCTTGGTAGCTAGATAGCTCTTCAGTTGACCAAGGCCGCTGATTTCGTCGTCGATCAGCAAGATGCGTTTTTTGGAACCGGTCATAGAGGTGCGGGATTTGGGCATCCATAGATCGGCTGAACGGGGGATCTTCCTGAGCATTAGGATGATCCCTGCTTGGTGAACCTTCGGACACGCCAATATGTGTTTGCTCTAAAACGGGAGGGAGGCAGCATCCCGCGAATTGGATCAACCGTACCTATATAGCGGCTTAGAGGCCTGGTCCTACGATTTGGTCGACGAACTTACCCAATTTGAAGATTTTGGGTTTTACCGTATGATGCTCGAAAGTTGCCCGGGCCCCGTGCTTGATGTTGGGTGCGGAACGGGCCGTATCCTACTGGGGCTGAAGGAGCAGGGGCTAGATGTCGTCGGTCTAGATTCGTCGCCGGAAATGTTACGTCAATGCCTTCAAAAGCTATCGGCGAATCAGTTGGAAGCGGAGCTATATGAAGGAGATATGCGGTCTTTCGATCTGAAGCGATCCTTCTCGACTATTCTGATTCCGGGTTTCTCGATCCAGCTCTTGACCGAGGATAATGATCTGCAGAGTTGCCTAGAGCGGTGCTACCAGCATTTGAGCCCGGACGGCCAGCTTATCGTCTCGACCTATTTCCCATGGGAGTTCCTGGAGTGCGGCAAAGATGGCGAGTGCTTAGCCTTTCGAAGCGAATCGGAATCTGCTGAGACGGAGGAACGGGTTAGAGCCTTTCAAGGTTGGGCGATCGATCGCCGAGCGGAGATTCTCAAGCTGGAAAATCGGTTTCAGCTCTTAGACCAAGAAGGTGGGATAATCGGGCAAGAAGATAGGGAAATGAAGCTTCGCTGGCGATCTACAAGCGACATGAAAGCGTTTCTCGAAAACGCTGGCTTCGAGGATTTGTCGCTTTACGGGGACTTCGAATTTGCCGAACCCGCCCCAGAGGCAGAAACGATCGCATTTGTCGGTATTAGACCCGAATTGCCGTCAATCCGGTGATGCGACTGAAAATTGAATTATAATACGGACCACTTTCAGGAATATTCCGAAAATTCCTCTGAGACTCGCACAGCATTTGCCAATCAGCAATAGAGAGTATAAATGAGACTGTTTTCTAACGCTAAGGCGGGCAATACAGCAGAACTCAATTATTTCGGCCATGATTTGGAAGCGATTTCATTCGCTCAAAATTTTCACGGACTCCTTTGGTGAATTAAACCGAGCGAGTGGATGACAAATATCTCGTCAAATGTGTCGAGTTTGATACGGGGCGATAGAGCCCAAGTTCGATATGGCTCGCTTGATTCGCATGTTTCCGATTCCTCGAAGCTCGAACTCCTGAGATAAATAGCCAATGTAGAGGTAGTTGCCCATTGGCAGTTTCTCATGTCGATCGACAATCCAGTCGACTCTTTTGTGAATCATATTATCGCTAGTATATAAATTGTTCGAACACTTCTGTATAGCGAATGAGAAGCAGAGGCCAATCAAGCTGTAGATTATGAAGCCGAATATGACCGAAACGATTGCGACGGCTGCGAAGAGCCCCCATTGAAGTCGTTACATTTCTCGAAGGGCTTCTATGAAGTGGGAGTTGCTCTTAAAACAAAAAGAGCCTTACCGTTAGACGTAAGGCTCTTGAAATATTCAAGCTAGAATTGTAGTCAAAATTCGATGACAATCACGGTTACAACCTTAGTAAGATCGCTGACCTTCTGCATTGTACGTTTGAGTACCAGCCTGAGGGTGTGTTACTTGGAACGTACCGTCTACAGTGATAGAGTCAGATACAGTGTAGTCCGTACCGATTTGCTTCACGTATGCGTTAAGTGGGGAGCCGATAACACCGGTACCAGAGTTATAAGCGATAGTAGCAGAGGTGGTGCTGTTCTCGAGCATGTACTGCTGAGCAGCGGAAGCCAACTGACGGGCGTCATTGTCCATCGCCGATTGGCGAGAGTTCAAACGAACGCGCTGGAAGGCAGGGATCGCCATAGCAGCCAAGAGGCCAATGATGACAACCACGAGCATGATTTCAACGAGGGTAAAACCCTTCTTAGATGTTTTTTTATGCATCATATGGATTCCTATTTTATGTTAATGTTGAATGAGAATCAGGAAATTATGTTTTTTTTAAACGGTAGCCCCTCTGAATCTCTTTAGCCGTGTATTCGGTATTTGCTGTCAACGAAATGTAAATACGGGACCGAGATGGCTTTTTTGAAACAATCCATTTAAAAGGGTTGATCTATTGAGTAGTTTTCACATCGGGCTGAGGGATTTCCGCGCAATGGCGCCAACATTGGGTATACATGGGCATTTGGAAAATAGGATTTATTGCGGTTTCTCTATGGCTTGCGACCTTTGCAGGCCAGGTGCGGGCGCAGGTACAAGAGGTAGAGATCGTTTTAGCCAACGGTGATCGCTTGAAAGGCGAGTTGGTGAGCGAAGGAGAATCTATTGTCTTAAAGCACGCTGTTTTGGGAGAGCTCAGTATGGCTAACGGAGATGTTCGTATGATTGAGCGTCCGAACCCCCAGCCAGCTTCGCCGAAGCCTAAGATCCCAAAGCCGGCTGCAGCCAAGACGACTCCCACCCCTGAGTCTGCGGGGAAGGCAGGTTCTGCTGCCAAGCAGCCTGGCAGGATTGATCGGGCTATTCAAGCAACGCGGATAAACCGGTTCGTTGACCTAATCGATCTAGAAGCCTGGACCCAGCAATTCGAGTTCGGAATGAATTCGCAAAATGGTCGGCGGGACAAGGTGGATTTCAATACGCTTTATAGCATGCGGAGAAAGATTCAGAATAACGATTTTCGTTTACTTGTTCGTCGTTTCTATGGTGAAAGCAATCAGGAAAAGACAACGGACCGGACCTACTCCAACTTCAGGTGGCGGCACGATATCTCGCCTGGCGTGTTCTACCAATCGGATACTGAGTACAGTTCCGACAGAATCAAGGAGATCGATCTAAACTTGGAGCAGACCTTGGGTGTCGGATATCGATTCCTCAACCAGAAGGCCCTTAAGGTTTCGACCGGTATGGGCATGAGTAGTCGCTATCGGGATAGGGCCACCGAGTCGGGCGAAACTTCCTATCTGGTCGATCTGTTTCAGGATGTAGATTATCGTGTGAGCAACCGCCTTCGCTTGACTCAAGAATTCAAGCTAGAAGTGCCGCCGGACAAGGAAGATGAATACGAGTATGAATTTCGAATAGGCATGACGAGCAAAGTGAACGAAGCCCTTCACTTGTCTCTCCGGTACCAGCTTGAGTATGACAGGTCCTTGCCTAAAGATCGCCGCGAAGATCAACGCGTAGTTAGTTCCGTGGGTATAGATTTCTAGGCAGAGTTCTCAGCCTTTGTCAAGAGGACCTCTACTTCAACAGGCCGAGCATCTTTCCACAGTGACTCTAGATTGTAGTTGGCCCTCATTTCTCGGGTAAAGAGATGGATCATCACATCGAAAGCGTCGAGTACAGACCAACCGCTTTCATCGCCTTCATCCACTCCCAAAACGCTGACATTGTGGTCCTTTAGAGCCTTGTCTAGATCGCGTTTGAGAGCCCTCACATGAGGTTCCGATTTCGCAGATGCGAGTATCAAAAAATTGGTGATAGACGATTGCTTGCTCACATCTAGGATAACGATGTCCTCCCCCTTGGTTTCGTCGATGGCTTGGCAGCACAGCTCCAAAAGGCGCTGGTCTTGTTCGGTGAGCTGAAGGTCCTCAGTCATAGGTCTAGCATAAAGATTTTTGGATTTGATGTACTCGATGACGCTTTCTGGCAAGAGAGGATTTGAACCGGGACTGTCCTTGAGGCTTTGCCGAATCTGAGTGGAGCTAATCTCTATCAGCGGAATGTCTAGCATGCGTAGATGGACCTCCGGCGGCAGCGAGAAGTTCGAGAGCTCTTCGCCATTTCGCGGAAGGCAAATGAACTCTACCGTTTTCGCTAGCGTCTCTATATTCCGCCACTGGCCAAGCTGTTGAGCTTGATCGCCTCCGAGAATCCAGAAAAGTTGAGCTTCAGGAAAGCGTTGCTGGACGGAGTTCGCGGTCTCAAAGGAATAGCTAACGCCTCCGCGCTCAATCTCATCTAGACATATCTCGAATCGCTCGTCCCCACCGATAGCCAGCTCTAGCATATCGATACGCTCCTGATCGCTGGTGCGAGGGGAATGCTCTTTCAGCGGCGATTGGGCTGCTGGTATGAAAAGAACGCGGTCCAAAGAGAACTGTCCCAAGGATTCGCGAGCGATCTCTAGGTGTCCGTTATGGACTGGATCGAAACTGCCTCCAAAAAGCCCGATCTTCGATTCGGTATTCGAATCCATGCTAAAGGATCCTGCGGAACGTAGGAAACGACACCTCAGGCTAGTTCATGCTTGAGCGGTATAAAAATCCGCTGGAGCTGAGTTAGGGCCCGTTTTTCCCTGCGCGATACCTGCTGTCGGGATATTCCGGTCATCCTCGCTATCCCTTGCAGAGTGTCGATCGCTTCGCGATTAAGCACGCCAAACCGGAAAGCGAGCACCTCGCGCTGCTTCGGGGTCAGTTGATTTAGAGCTAATCCAACGGCCTTCGCCAGGTCGCTCCTGATGGCGGTTTTCAATGGAGAATGTTTGTTTTCGTCCGTTTCTTCAAGATCCAGCGATTCCTTTACCAAGTCATCCGTGAACTCAATGTGCGGCTGTTGTAGGCAGGCTATGCTTTGGGCTAGAAGCGGGTTTGCGGATAGAAATTCGGCTGGTTGCGAATCGGCTCCAGAAAATTTGGATACTAAGTTCACTGGAGCGGAGACCGGAAGATGACTGGTCATTAGGTGGTTGCGAATGCGGCGGCGAGCCCAGGAAAATGCATAGTTGGCGAACGGTTTGCTAGGCTTAATGCGGTCAATAGCCTGCAAGAGCCCTAGAGCGCCTTCCTGTTGACAATCCTCATGCCGGCTCGGTATACGGCACAATTCTTTGGAAGCTTGGATGGGAACGTAATCATACTTAGAATACAAAAACGCCTGGGAATTCTTGTAGAATCGGTAGGAAGTCGCCTGGCGTATAGTCAATCTCCGTTTTAAGTCGTACCACTTGGACAGCGGAAGAGAAGCGCTTTTGATAGAAAACCTCGTAATCCCCCAGGCTCTTACAATAGTGCGGACCGAAGTAGACTTGAGTCGAGCTGGCGGATTCTTAAAGAGCCGTCCGACTAGCTCCTGTTTGGATTCAATAGGGAGCGTCAGCAGCGCTTGCATCGAGCTAATACCTTGTCGACCGGCGGGTAGCTCCAGTTCGATCACGAGCTCGGCGATGCCATCCTGCCATTCGGGCAGACCCAGAGTGCGATCGAGCGATTCCCGATATCGGGCAATCATAAGGGCAGCAGCCTGAACGCTTTCGCTGCTCGGCGACTCTTTGCTTTGTCTGCAGTGGCGGGCCATGGATCGCTGGTTACGCTAACGGAGGAGTCTGGATTGTTATGGCCCGATCGTGGAGAATCTGATCCAGAATCGCAAGCTTCGGTTTTCCGCCTTGAATTCCACCATAACCCGCTGTTTGCTTCGCTCCATTCCTAGCCTGCCCAGGTGGCGGAATCGGTAGACGCAGCGGACTTAAAATCCGCTGTCCGTAAGGACGTGCGGGTTCAAGTCCCGCCCTGGGCACCAAGCGAGGTGATTGGTTGAGAGACGGAGCCTGTATAGGAGCATATACGGTTGGCTGAGTCTGCGAAAATTTTTTGTCAGCTACGTCCGGGCACGCCAACAATTGCGACGATCAACTAATGGGCGGGTTCTCATTCCCCCAAAATTCGCTAGTTGGATACGATTTGACACATAGTAACAGGTGTTACTACTTTGCTCGAATATGGCTGTGGACGTTGCCCAAACTCTTACACTTGGTACGGAATCGGTTGGGTTCTACCTGAGTCGGGCATCGATTGTTTTCCGGGATCTGCTCAAGCGATCTTTGGAGTCGTCGTCGCTTCATGAGCACATCAAGCCGGGGATGGGGAACCTGATGTTTGCTCTCTTCGAAAAGGATGGCCAGACCAAGACCGAGCTCGCCCAAAAGCTCCATCTCTCGAAAATGACCATTACGCGCCTGGTCCGGGACGTTGAGAGGGAGAAGCTGGTGAAAACGGTGGCTGACGATCACGATGGTCGAGCCACACGAGTGCGTTTAACCCCATTGGCGAAACGCCTGGAGCCGGAATACCGTAAGCTGGCGGTTCAGCTGGAGGAAAGGATCGCCGCTAGGTTCACTCGGGCCCAATTAGCTGAGTTCCGAGGGTATTTGGAAACGCTCGTCGACTATCTAGAAAGCGACAAAGCCTGACGTTCCAACCCATGGCTTTGAAAACGCAAGTAGGTATCATCGGAAGTGGTCCAGCCGGGCTACTCCTTTCGGAACTGCTGTATAAGCATGGTATCGAATCGATGGTGTTGGAAAAGCATTCTCGGGCCCATGTAGAAGGGCGAATTCGGGCTGGAATTCTGGAGCAGGGTACTGTCGACATGCTCGAGGAAGCGGGGATTGCTGAGCGACTTCATCAAGAAGGGCTTGTCCACAATGGAATCGGCATCCAATTCAATGGCGTTAACCATCGCGTTGGCTTCAATTCCCGGACTACTGGGAAAACCGTAACGGTCTATGGCCAGACGGAAGTCACCAAAGACCTTATGGATGCCCATGCCGATCGAAACCAGGATCCGGTATACAAGGCTAAAGAAGTTACGATCTCGGGAATCGAAGATGGGAAGCCGACTCTCTCGTTTCAGCACCTTGGAGAATCGGTAGATTTGGAGTGCGATTTCATCGTGGGTTGCGACGGATATCATGGAGTATCCAGAAAGACGATTCCGAAAGAAATACTGAAAACCTATGAACGCGTTTATCCGTTCGGATGGCTCGGCGTGCTTGCCGATGTGCCACCTGTATCCGAAGAATTGATATACAACAAGCACGAGGACGGATTCGCGTTAGCCAGCCAGAGGTCTCCAACGCGGAGTCGCTACTATATTCAATGCGGAGCCGACGAGTCTGTAGGCGACTGGTCGGACGACCGATTCTGGGAAACCTTGATTCGCATGTTTGGCGAGGAAGTCGGTTCTAATATCGAGACCGGCCCTTCAATCGAAAAGAGCATCGCTCCCCTGCGCAGTTTTGTTGCGGAGCCCTTGCGGTACAAGTCCCTGTTTCTCGCTGGCGATGCCGCCCATGTCACACCGCCCACGGGAGCCAAGGGCCTAAACCTAGCGGCCTCGGATGTCCACTACCTGACGGAAGGAATGATCGATTACTACTCGAGCGGAAATGCCAGTGGGCTTGATCGCTATTCAGAGCGGGCCCTCGCCCGCGTCTGGAAGGCCATCCGATTTTCCTGGTGGTTCACGAGCCTTACCCACCGTTTTCCCGGTGAAGAGTCCTCTGGTATGAGTGAAAAGCTGCAAATTGCCGAGCTCGAATATCTAGTCAACTCGGAGACAGCAAAAGCGAGCTTGGCGGAAAATTACGTTGGATTGCCTTTCTAATTCTAGTAACTCGAATGACGAAACCTTTTTCTCGCAATGCAGCGCTACACCCCTAAAGATAACGAGAGCCACCCGCCCCTGATTCATCCGCCCTACAAGTCGAGCGTGACCCGCAGC
>JAYZHU010000020.1:0-8540 GCA_036166175.1 Verrucomicrobiota bacterium
GTGGGGGATTAGGTGGAATCAAATTCAGACTGGCAACCAGTATCGAATTCGTCATTCCACTGTAGGAGCGGGTTTATTCTGCGATGAAAATGGCTTGTTACCGCGGGATAAACCCGCTCCCACGTTAACCGCCTCCTACAATCTGCCAGCGGCCTTTACGTTATCAAAGAGGATATCGCGACCCATGGTTGTAAAACCGAATTGGGTTTTCGTAGGGTGGGCGATTCCTTCCGAGATCAGCTCTCCAGTAAGGACGCCACTTAGAAACACTCTCATAGCCGCACCTTCGATAACGATACGGGCGTGATACCAGGTTCCATCCACAAATTCCGTTTCGACGATACGCTTCTTGGTTTCCAGGAGCTTTTCAACTCTGTCCTTATGATCTGGATGATCCCGCAATCCTCGAATTTCCAGGTTGATAACACCCGTTCGATCATCCTGATTGGTAAAGTCACTCTTGCGAAAGGACACACAACGAACAGCGTGAACTTCCTCGCAGTTCTTGTCATCGAAAAAAAATTAAAACGATTCCTGCCGTCGTACTTGAAACTGAAATCGATAGCGGCATCGCGAAAATCGAGTTAAGCGCGTGTCACCGTTCCATGACCCGCATCTGGCAATCGAGAGGCTACCAAGACCCTATCTCGAATAGAAAAGGAGTTCGCGTGGCTCGTCCAGGAATCGCCAACGTTGTCCTGTTCGAAACTGTCTCGAAAGACGTTAGGGCCCGCCAAAACCTGCAATCCCCAAAGAGACGCTAGGAAAGCCAAGCTGTTAGCTAATAAAATCCGACGGATTCTCATTGATAGCACACTGATATCGAGGGCGAGATTGGCAAATGGCAAATTCCCGTTTACAGATGTTCCTGATTTCTAAATCATCCTATCAAATAAAACCTTAAGCCCTCAATTCCATGTTTTAAAATTCACCATGCTCGTAGGAATCTCCCCATTAATTAGTCCTGAGCTTCTCGATACGCTTTACCGGATGGGGCATGGCGATGAAATCGTTTTAGCTGATGCCCACTTCCCCGGAGAAAGCCTTGGCCAGCGTGTGATACGAGCCGATGGGTTGGAAATCGCGCCGCTTTTGGGCGGCATTGCTCCCCTCTTGATTCTCGACCAGTATGCACAAAACCCAACGGCTATGATGGCGCCGGTAGAAAGCGATACACTCGATCCAGAGGTGGAGGCTCGCTACTTGGAAGCTTTACGCTCCGCCTGGCCAGAGACAAACGCCCCTGAACGCGTCGAACGATTCGCTTTTTACGAGCGTGCCAGAAATGCCTTTGCTGTTGTGATGACCGGGGAAATCGCCAAGTACGGAAATATCATTCTGAAAAAAGGCGTCACCCCTTGCTGACGGGCCGTTTTACGTTCCCACTACGCACTCTTCACCCTGGCAACTCTGATCAATCTCCGCTAGATCCGCGCTTGAAATCGCGGTTCGCAAAACGACTCCCGCATTAACCGCGGCGGAAAGATCGACCGTCGCTTTCAAAGTATCGTATGGTATCCCGGACTTTTGAGCCTCGTCCATCCTGCGGCTAGTACAAAAGTGACATCCTCTAGTTAGCGTGACTGCCAATCCTATCAAATGCTTTTCCCTATCGGTTAAGTCCGAGGTTGCCCCTGTGGATTTTAATGCTGAGCTAACCTGAAATTCTGAAGCATCCATATCTTAGCCTTTGGTCGTTTGTTGCGCGGGCTATTCGAGAGCCAATAACTTAAATCGCAGCACTGGAACATCAATGCTTTTCGGCTGATAGTGTCAAAAAAATAAGCTGGACGCCTGTGCTACTCTTTGAACTACAGGCTCTTCAAATAAGCTACGAGATTCATTACGTGCTCGGCGCTGATATCCAGGCTAGCAGCCGACGGCATGAAGGATTGGTGCAGATCTTCACGTTTAGCTATTTGCTCTTGGTCAATCGCCATATCGGCACCACCAAACACACGCAGTACGAGTGGATTTCCTTCAGATATTACGAAGCCTTCGATCGTCTTGTTGTCTTTTGTGGTGACTCGGACGCTCTCGTATCCGTGAGAGATATCCGCTGAAGGCTCGATGATCGCCTTAATAAGAATTTCGGTCGGGTTTCCTCTAGCATACGCGGTCAAATCCGGGCCAAACTCAATGCCTTGATTGTCTAGCTTGTGGCACATATAGCATTGAGAGAGAACTCGTTTTCCTCGACCTACATCCGGCTCGTAGGACAGAACCTCTTGTAAAGTGTGTTCCTGCTTAGCTACGGGGAAAGCAGGTACGATGGCGTCGACCAGCCCTAAGCTTCGGCCTCCAAACTCTTCCATCAGATTGTACTGCCTCCAGTAAGACTTATCCCGATTCTCGATAAACCAGCGAGCTCGTGTCGTTACTTCCGCACCCTCCGCATTCTTAGCAATTTCGACCATAGCTCGCGCGCCTTTCTCAGACTGAACATAGGCTATTGCAGTCAGCATATCAACTCGAGAGCTTATAGGCTTTGACGTATTCATGGCGTAGGCCTTCATGTCGTTCACAGCGGATTCTGGATGCAGGCGCCAGGCTATTTTCGCGAATTTAGCATCCCAATCAGAGGGATCGCCCCCGCGCTTGCTTTTCAAATACGCATAGGCTTGCGCCTCTTCAAGGGCAACTGACGTCCCAATAGCCTCGAGATACCAGCGGTCCTTGCCGTCATATCCATCAACGATGTCCAATAAGGTTTCCCGCATTTCTCCAAACGGGACATCACGAAGGGCCAGGGCTATTTCTCTACGAACGGCAGGCGAGGAATCGCGAGCCAGACTCCTGGCATGCGACATGTAGTTGCTTCCCGTTGACCGCAGGGCCCGAAAAGCAGCGATACGCATTTGAGGATCGGTATACTTCAAGCGTTCCTCTGCCAGTTTCACTCCCCTTTGTCCGAGATGAGGGAGCAAGAATACCGCACGCGCTTGCACGTAGGGATTGTCATCGTCCAGTAGCTTCGCAACCGCGCTTGCAGCAGAAGCTCCCTTTTCTCTGAGTCCGTAAAAGGCGGCCCCTCGTACATTGTGAGAAGGGTTCTTGAACGCTTCGATCAGGCCATTCGTCGTCGAATAATCGATCTTCGGTGCCTTCATCTTCTCACCTTCGCGCGTGATGCGATAGATTGATCCGACACCCTTTACATCGTAGGCTCCGTGGCCGCCAACGCGCGTATCAAACCAATCGGCTACGTAAATGGCTCCATCTGTACCTATGGCGATATCAGAGGGACGGAACTGAAAACGAGCTTCACTAATGCGGGCATTCGTCTGAGCGAAATCAGCGCCATAGAACCTGCCGGTCGGATTGGAACCGAAAAAATCGAATCGCTCTAGCCCGAAACCAGCGCTTTGAGGTTTCGGCTTGTATCCAAAAACTACATTACGTGTAGGCTCGCAGGTAAGCAGCATTCCATTGTATTCCTCCCCGAGAGCAGTTCCTTCGTAATAAGTGATCCCTGTCGGCGCTCCACCACCGTAAACGTCGCCGGCAGGAATCGTCCCAGGATCTCCCTGTCGCCACTCGGCCTCTACCGTGCTTTGGTCTGGTCTTCTTTCCGTTCTCCAGGAGCGCAATCCATCTTCCGACGTGAATCCAAGATTGCCGTACTCCATAAGCCAAGTCGTGCGGGCCGCAGGAGGATCATCGTTGTCGTTTTGGAAGACATCTCCGAATGAAGTGATTGTCTGCTCGTATGAATTACGGAAGTTGTGTCCGATCACAGCTAGGCCCGTCCCGTCGGGATTCATGCGCATGGCCGTACCACCGACATACTGGTGACCATCGCTACTTTTCTTTGCCCGATCCGTTCTATCGAGGTACCAAGTTCCAGTGTAGAGATGCAAATCAGGGCTTTTCACATCGGCATTCCCCGCATTGCCAGTATTGAAATAATACTGACCATTCGGACCGACCGTCACTGAGTGAAGGCTGTGGTCGTGATCCAATCCTTCAAACCCTGTTAGCAGAATTTCTTTAGTATCTTCGTCGTCGAACTTGTCGTTCCGATTGACATCGGTAATCGCGATTAGACTTGGCGGTTGGGAAATGAGTATCCTATTGTCAATGACCGCTACTCCCAAAGGAGCCACCAGACTGGAGTCCTGCCAGAATACCTTTGAACTGTCAGCCTGGCCATCACCATCCGTATCCTCGAGGATCATGATGCGATCACCCACCGGATGAGCCCGATTGGTCTTATTTCGAAACTTCCGGTAATTGACCCCTTCCGCCACCCAGATGCGTCCTCGGTGATCTACATCAATATTGGTAGGATTATAGAAAAGAGGCGATGTGGCCCACAAACTCACTTCCAAATCATCGGGCAAATCGAACGCATCCACAGGTACGCGATCTTGTCCTTGGCTCGCGAGTGCGCCCAAGGCGAATCCAAACGCGACGATCCTGCTGGGCAAAATCGAGAGTTGTCGTTTTGTCGTAGCGAGATTCACAGCATTAATCAGAATATAAATTCAACCCGGTAGAACGAAAGGGAGGCATCAAGAGGTCTGAACTTTTGATATCAAGTTAATTCAAATCCAAAAGAGTTGGACACTCATTCTTACATTTTGCCAATGAAATGCTTCCATTTACTGAGGATTGCGGATGCGTCGCTGTCTGAATGGCTCCGCCCGTTTGCAAAGCTGAAGGGCCATACCGAAGGGATCTCGCATCATTAGTAGCTTTGTTCCCTCGGATGGCTGAACGGTCTCTTCGAAACGGGCCCCAGCTTCCTGAAGCCGCGCTTTTTCTTCTTCCGGATCATCAACGGCGAAGGCCAAGTGATACTCCAGCGAGTCCATTCTAGCAAAGTCCGGCATCTCCACAGCCAGGTTAGAACAAATCTCCAGAACGACACGGCCAGTCTCATCCGCTAAGAAGCGGGTAAGGGGTTCAACGTCGATGGCCTTGACGATCTTCATTCGACAATTTTTTGCATACCAATAAGCCACAGCGACGGAGTCAGGAACATTGAGGGCGTAGTGTTCGAATTTCACATCGCAATTATGCCCAGGCTAATCGGATCTCGGCAACACTACTCGTGCTCGGTCTCCGATTTCTCTTTTCTTTCCGCTTTCAAACTGCCCAAATACGCGACCAGATCTCGCACCTCTCCATGGGTGAGCAATAGACCCATAGGAGGCATACCAGAAATAGGTGGCAATTTGGAAGCTATCTCTGAATTTGAGATCGTCTCAACCTTCCCGTCGGGCATTTTCAGTTGTACACCCTCAGAGTTCTCATTCATCAAGAGACCGCTAACGGTTTCGCCATTCCTTCGGGTCAAGACAATCGTTCCATATCCCGGAGCCACTGCCGCTCCTGGATCAACGATTGACTCCAACAAATATTTGAAGTCTCGCTTTTTGCCGATTGTCGTTAATTCGGGGCCCACCTCTGCCCCATGCCCATCTACTATGTGGCAACGAACGCATTGGGCGGCGCCGTGGTTCATGAATACATCTTTCCCTCGATCCACACTGCCACCCATTAAGCTAGCAGCGTATTTCTCTATCGGCGCCGCCGTAAGGATCGATTGATCGTACCGGGACACTAATTCTTGGATACCGGGTTCCTGCCGAATTCTGGAGGCTTCGATCACGTCAAGCATGGTGTTTGCCGCGGCTTCCCCTTCCAAAATCGATGAAAGCCTTTCCTGTAGAAAACTAGCTGATCTCGAGTCCGATTGCTCTCCCAAAAGGGCTATCGCTCTTTGTTTGACGACTAAAGGAGCTTGATTAGCAGCGGATATCGCTTGCTCGATACCTTGGTTAACATCCGCCGCCAGCAAGGCCTCCAGGGCGTTAACCCGCAAACTCGTATCACCATCTTCGATGTAATGAAGCGCCAACTTTCCTAAGGAAGGATCCTTCCGCTTGATTAGAGCTTGCAGAGCAGACACCCTAACCTCGGATTCCGTTGCTTCGTTATTCAACTGGGCAATGAGAACTTCCCGATCAACTTCGAATCCATAGAGTTGGGCAACGCGAGTGGTTTGCACGAGAACATCACTTTCCGCTGTTTCCAAAACAGCTGCGATTTCCGCTTTCACCACCGCTTCGATAGGCTCACGTACGGCTGGATTCTCGCGAGGCAATCCGGTCGTCGTATCGATTGTATTTTGGTCGTTCCACCCCTCGATGGCTGCCAATGCTTCTTGCCTCAATCGAACAGGCAACTCTGAGTTGGCCGCATATCTGAGCAAGGATTGGGCGTTTCCCGATTTCGCTTCATAATAATTCGCATTTATTATCCGATGATGCATGAACGCGTCGACTTCCGACTCTGGCATCTCCGCCGTTCCACCTGGCAAGTAGCCTTCTATGAGCTCGGCCAGCTCAGTTTGTACGGCTAGCATCGGCAAGTCGTTGATTGCCCTGATTGCCTCGTAGGACAAAGATTTCTCTTCGTCCCTGAGAAAGCCAGCAATATCCGGATCCCTAAGCTTCCTCAAAGCCAGCAATATCCCCATTCGAACGTATTTGGAATAATGAGACATTGCTTCAATCCAAAACCGCTTGTCAATACCAGCTAGTCCCATTATCGCTCCATGCCGCAGCCATAGGTCTTGATCCGCATTTCGCTCCAAAAGAGCGAGGAGCTCAGGAACGGCTTCCTCGTATCCAATTCGACCCAAACCGATCCCCGCGTACATCGACGTTCGCGGGTGCTCGTCTCTAAGGGCCCCCACCAAAAGGTCCGCCGCTATTGCGACGCGGTGATCTCCCAAGACGCGAGCGGATTGAATGCGAACCTGATCGTTTTCATCTGCAAGCAATTCAAGGAGCGGGTCCAGGACCGATTTCCCCTCGCTTGCCGCTATTTGGCCCAAACCCCAAATTCCGTGGATACGTGAGAATGTGGATCCTTTTGGATTCATTGCCGTTCTAGTGAGTGCTCCTGCTCCTGCAGGACCTCGCTTGGCCAACTCGAATTGGCTCTTCTGCCGAATTTGCTGATGATCACGGTCCAGCAGTCGAGTTAGCTCGGCTATCGACTTTCGGGAAAAATCGGAGAGCAGTAGCGATTCGTTTTCCTTGGTTTCTGGATCGTTGATCTTCCCTGGCACTTCCAGTGTATAGATGTTACCTACATCCTGATTTAGCCAACCACCATAATTGTAGTCCGAGAAATAGAGTTTCCCGTCAGGCCCGAAATCGAGGTCGACGCAATTGGAACCTCGGAAAAAGGTTTCGTTGTTCACCATTTTGTAACTGGCCCCATCTTCTTCCACATTGAACATGGAAATATAGGACTGCGTTAACGATCCCTTGTAAATAATGACGAAGAACTTGTCGTCATACTTCTCCCCCATGCTGCTTGAGGGATTAAACACTAAGCCCGAGGGACCACCAATTATTTGCCCGATTCCAGGCAATATGAAGGCGGGCTGCCGTTGGTCCCGAACCTTCCAAGCGTATTCAGTTATCCAGGCTAGGGGTAGCCTCGAATCTCCCGTGTACTTGTACGACCGCAAATCGAGATCTTTGGTAAAAGACATGATGGACTGGTGCCCCGCGTGCCAGCCGGAATCTCCGCCTTCAACCAGGTAGTTTATGCGCTCCAAGTCGACTCCATCGGCATCGTTATCCGCTGTGAAAAGATTGCCATAATCATCCCAGGCGAGCTCCTGCGGATTCCGCAGTCCATCATAGAATAGCTCTACATTGGATCCATCGGGGTTGCACCTGAAGACCGCTCCTAAGTTAGGACCGTAATAATGTTTTCCTTCTTTTGTATGGACGTTGTATCCACGGTCACCAATCGACCAATACAATTTGCCATCCGGCCCCCAGGTCAAGCCGTGCATATCGTGGCCCGAGAAGCTCATACGAATTCCAAACCCATCTTGCAGCGAAGTCCGCTTGTCGGAAATCCCATCGCCATCGTTGTCTTCCAGCATCCAAAGATGGGGAATATTGGTATAGTAGACCTTCCCATCCCTCTCGATCAGACCGATTCCCGGCCCGTCCAACGGATCGTTGAACCCATCGGCAAAGATTCTCGAGCGATCCGCTCGATCATCGCCATCCGTATCTTCAAGGATGCTAATCTGATCGGACTTGTTCGTATAGTGCTCCAGAGGATACAGATCGAAATGGTTTTCGAACATCTTCATCCGATCGGCATTTGAGGTGATGCTTATATCCTCGACGAGCATCATGCGCCGCTCTCGAATGTCATCAACACCGAATCGCCAGCGATTGATCTCGGCCACATAAAGCCTACCAAGAGAGTCGAAGGTAATTGCCGAGGGATTCTGGATCTGCGACTCGTCCGCCCAAAGATAGATCTTTATATCATCGGGCATCTCGAAATTGAGCATGCGGATACGAGCCTTCTCATCGTAGTACTTGCGTATGGCCGGATCGGACTCGGATCCGAAAACCGGAGAAGCCAAAATGATCAAAAACAAGATTCGTTTCATGATATTGTGTCGAAAGTAATAAGGAAAACTGAGAGTGCGATTTCGGGTCGGAGGCCTAGGAGGAAACCAGGCGAACGCAAGTACAAGCAGGAACCCC
>JAYZHU010000021.1:0-13491 GCA_036166175.1 Verrucomicrobiota bacterium
CGAATACGCATAGCAGCATAGGACCCAAAGGATTTTTTCTGCTCTGGATCGTACTTCTTAAGTGCGTTTATAAGTCCCGTTATACCAACACTATGCAAATCCTGCTCGTCGATATGAGGGGGCAAATTAATTTTGATTCGAGCCACGATGGACTTAACCAGTGGCAGATAGGTCTCGAAAAGGACTTCTTGCTGAACCGGCGGCTTCGACGATTCGTCATTCTTTTCGTAGGCTTTGGCTGCTTTCGCCTTGTCCATCTTAACGTCTTCTCTGGGGCTCTTAACTATCGATTGGTTCATTGATGTCATTTCCCTATACGGGTTTCGCTGATTGCTCTTTAGCTTCTTGTCTCTTGCGCTCCTCAGCTTCGACCATTGCCGCGACAGCAGTCTGATGCTTCTCCATGAGCATTTGCTTCACATTCCTTATCCAAATTGAAGTCACCCACCGGAATAGAATCCCGACTACGATGCTTCCGATGCTCGCCTGGAAAAGAGACTCGGCTGGAGTCTTTCCCGCAAGCAAAGCCATGACGTAAACTCCGCCAAATCCTACTAAACCTCCCAGGGCGATAGCGAACTTCATACGGATGCCACCGCCTTCCCAATCTCGATCGATTCATGGACACCCGTCTCAACCCGTTTGTCCGCCTTGGCGAGGTTTCGGCCCTGCGGAAAGGTCTTTTCCAGCAAGTAGCTCAAAGGACTCATTGTGTAGTCTCCCGCTGGATTGGCACCAAAGCTAAAAAAGATCGGCTTCATTTTCGCGTTCAACGCGAATCTCCAAAGTTTCCCAACTCGACGCGTTTCATCCAAATGGGTAAAGATCACATGGTTCGCTCCGAGTTTCGCTCCCGCCACAATGGATTCTTCGATGGCTTCGGCTTCATAGGCGGCGTTGATAACCAAGATCCGATCATCCGCTCCTGAACTATCCAAATCTCGCTTACAGTTTTCCAAAGCGATACTGTCGGCAAGGTTTACACCAGGAACATCGATGAAAATCGGCCGATCAACGCTCCGTTCCTCGATTTCATCCATCGATCGTATTAAAGGCACACCGACAACCTCGCAAAAAGCTTCTAGACCATCAGAGGAATTAGGCAAAGAACCATCTAGCTTTAAGACTACAGGCTCGCGATCCTTGACAAACACTTCAGCTGACAGGGCTTTGCAGAGAGCAGTTGTTTTGCCAACGCCGCATCCTCCGACGAACGCACGGCAATCGCCCTGCAATTCCGAATCTCCTATTGGAAACTGGTTCCTGAGCCAATCGCAAATCCGATTATAAATTTCCATTACTGGAAGCTCACCCATGCTTCGAAAATCTAGATCATAGCGGATTCGCTCGATCAGCGAATCATCGAATCCCAAGGCCTTGAGCATTGAAACGGCCCTTTCAACGTATTCCAGAGTACCTCTTCTTACTGGATTCGCCGCTGTACCCACCCTTGAACTACTTGAAGCATCTCCATGGTCGTCGATACCGGAAAAGTAGCCGTCTTCCGATTCCTCTGACACCCGCCCATCCGACTGCTGGTAAGCTTTGGTTACCACGCCGGCATTCAAGGCGACGCCGCTATTTTCATTGCCTCGTGCTACGCCCTCGCCAACGGTATTCGGTCTATCGGAAATAGCTTCTTCATTCTCGGGAGCCGCATTGCTGATCTTCGGATTGGGCGCTTCGACAATAATTTCTAGTCGTGGCTTCTTGAGAAAGCCCGTCAAACCGGCAGCATCTTGCTGCTTTACAGAGACCACTTTTGAGTCTTCACCGAATTTCTCCCTTATCGTGGAAACCGCTCTAGCGGCATCGTCGACAACTATCTTAACCCTGATCCTATCTTGATCAATCACAGGCGTATCGCTTTTCCTTGTTTCCATATCAAAATTGTAGTCAAAATTTAGTTACTAGCAGCTGCTCCAGCTAGTTCCGCTTGGGGTTTGGCCTGCATGGATTCGGCTGCTTCCCTCATCTGGGTTTGCACGAAGTCCGGCATGACGATTATCGAGTGATTTTGAATCTCCGTAGCTGCCGGCAATTCTTGATAACTTAGAATATTCAGTTTCGGCAGAGATGGTTCGAAAAAGCGTTTGAATGGCAGCCGTATTTCGGCTGCGGTTACAAGAATCGGCGTTAGTCCACTCTCTATCATATCGTTTGCTTTCAATGCCAATTCACGAAGCAGGTACTGCGCCAACTGCGGATCGAGAGACAAAGTATAGTCCGTATTCGTTCTCTGGATCTTTGTAGCGATAACCTGCTCCAATCTCGGATCCATAGTTATGCCTTTTAGCACTCCTTTGTCCGACTCGTAACCCGACACGAAGAACTCCCCTAGTCTTCTCCTTACAAACTCGGATAAGTCATCGGGATTTTTGGATACGTTGGCGAAATCCGCAACCGCCTCTAGCACAAGTGTAAGGTTCCGAATGGATACGTTTTCCTTCAGCAGATTCTGGATAACTCGATGGATAACGCCAATATTGGCCAAATCGGGCAGCAACTCGGAAATAAGTGCCGGATTGGATTGCTCCACATGGTCGATAAGCTTCTGCACATCCTGCCTACTAATCAGGTACATGGCGTTGTTTTTCAGAGTTTCAGAGAGATGCGTGACCAATACGGAGTTAGAATCGACAATCGAGAACCCGCTGATTTCAGCATTCTTCTTTTCGGTTTCATCTACCCAAACAGACTCGATTCCAAATACAGGTTCAGTCGTGGGAATACCGTTTAGCTCCACTTCGCTGTTCGATACATTCATCGCCATCCATCGATTTGGCATCAATTCGCCACGGGCGATTTCCTTGTTGTGCAGCAAGAATCGGTACTCATTGCTCTCCAATCCGATGTTATCCCGAACAGCAATTGGCGGAACCACGATTCCCAATTCGCGGGCAAGCGTTTTGCGTACACCCGTTACGCGCTCCAAGAGATCGCCGCCTTGCGACTTATCGGCAAGCGATAGCAGGTTGTAGCCAATCTCTAGAGCAAAAATGTCCGTCTCTATAAGCTTCTCGAATTCGGCGGGAACGCTATTTCCACTTTCTACTTGATCGATCTCCGATTGCTCTTGGCTCGCCTTCGCCTTTTCTTCCGTCTCTTTAACCGTTTCCTTTTTCAAGCGGTTCTTTTCCGCATTCTTCAAACTGATCATGATGGCTACGAAAATCCCAGCTATGAGAAAGAATGGCACTTTTGGCATGGAAGGGATGAACCCGATGCCGAACAACATGAACGCGAGCAGCCCCATGGCCTTCGGGTAGGCGGAAAGCTGGCCTCCGATCTGGTCTCCCAAGTTGTTGGATGCTCCGGAAGTTCGAGTTACCAGAACGCCCGCCGCCAATGATACGATCAGTCCTGGGATTTGCGATACGAGACCATCGCCAATGGATAGCAACGTAAATCTCTGAACGGCATCAGCAACAGGAAGCCCATGCTGCAACATGCCAATCGCTATACCGCCGAGAACATTGATTGCCGTGATAAGAATCGCCGCAACAGCGTCTCCACGTACGAACTTGCTAGCCCCGTCCATGGCGCCGTAGAAATCCGCTTCTTTCTGGATCTTAGCTCGGCGCTCGGTAGCCTTCAGCTCGTCGATGATACCGGCGTTAAGCTCAGCATCAATGGCCATTTGCTTACCCGGCATAGCGTCCAAGGTGAAGCGGGCCGCCACTTCCGCGATTCTGCCGGAGCCCTTTGTAATGACCATAAAATTAATGGCCACAAGAATCAGAAAGACTACTGCTCCAACTAGGTAGTTATTGCCCACTACAAAAGTTCCGAAGGATTCAATAACATTTCCTGCGTCTCCCTTGAGCAAAATCAGTTTCGTCGAAGCTACGTTCAATCCGAGACGGTAGATCGTCAGTCCCAGTAGAATCGTAGGAAAACCAGTGAACTCCGAAGGCTCCTTAACATAGATGATCACGAGCATCACTAAGAGCGATGCCCCTATGCTCCCGACAAGAAGCAAATCCAGCAAAGCCGCAGGCAGCGGCATGAACAGCAGAAGGACAGTGCCAAACAGCCCCAGGGTGACTAGGGTGTCACCCTTTTTAACGAATCCTAGAATCTGATCCAGGCTAACTCCAACTATTTTACGATCCTGCATTAGCTTTTTGATTTCCCGGCTCTTCTAGCCTTCAGTTGATGGAAATAGTATCTGTGTACTCGATAAACATAAGCGAGAATCTCCGCGACTGACTGGTAGAGCTCTGACGGAATCGACTGTCCGGGCTGCCCGATCTTGTACAGCATTCTCGCCGCTAGCTTGTTTTCGACTATCGGCACGTTGTTAGCCTTGGCGACTTCCTTGATTCTTTGGGCAAACAGATTCTCCCCTTTGGCAAGGACCATGGGAGCCTCGTCAATACCTTGCTCGTACTTAACTGCCACCGCGTAGTGGGTCGGATTGGTAACCACTACATCGGCAGTCTCCACCTCGTCCAGCATTCGGTTTTGCATTAACCTCATTGCCATAGCGAAACGGGCTTTGCGGAGTTCAGGACTCATGTCTTGGTCCTTTTTCTCCTGCTTAACCTCCTCTTTTGTCATCCGGAGATCTCTAGCCGTTTTGACCTTCTGGTATATGTAGCTAATCGCCGCGATAATCGCCACGAAGATAATCACGCGAATGAAAGCGAAGACGAGCGTATCCGCAATGAAAACACCGATATGCTTGAAATCTATCGTAGTGTAGAAAATCGGGTCATTCACTATCTTTTTGATAGCTCCGTACATGATTATACCGATCGCTCCGAGCTTAAGCAGATCGATCCCAAATTTCACTAACGTATCTTTGGAGACTAGCCGCTTCGTTCCCGCTACCGGATTCAAACGTTGGAATCCGACTTTCAATGCCTTCGGGGTAAGGCGAAATCCAGACTGCAATCCACCGGCAACAATGGCTCCTACCATACCGGCAATCAGGAAGGGGCCAGAAAAGCGGGACATTGCTGTCATCGATTGCAAAGACCAATACTCGATTCCATCTTCAGTGATTCGAATCCTAGAAAGACTTCCGAAGATCGACGTTTAAATTTTCATCACCCCCCTGGCCAGTTCCTGGCCATACCAACGCACCACGACCAACCCCGCGAACACCGTGAAAACGACCCCTATCTCCTGAGCCTGGGCGAAGTTGCCCTTCTCGAAGGCCTCCCTAATCCTCTTGGCCGACGCTTTTTCTGTCTTTGATTCCTTGTCGGTATCAGCCATATCAGAAAGCGGGCCTGTACAGAATGAAACGCATCATCATTTCCGATACGCCATTTGTATAATTTATAATATATCCTACCACCATGAGAATGGAGAAGGAAAAGATTGAAATTCCAGCGAGTATCCTTGCGGAGAAACTGAGAATAAACACGTTCAACTTTGGTACTACTTTCCCCAATACTGCAAAAACCAGATTGACGAGAAAGTTTACCGCGATCACAGGAGCCGCCATCAGAATGCCAATTTTGAAAATTCCTGCTGATTGCTCGATTATGAAATCACCAGCATACTCGTTGACCATTGTGAATCCGACTGGCGCTATTTGGTAACTGGATACGTAAGCCCGTAGAATGTCGTACTCGCTTCCGGACAACACGACCATCAAACCCAAGAAATCCATCATCGACCCCATCGGATTACCTCCCCTAGACGATGAAGGATCGAATTCCGCTCCCGGCGTTAAACCTATTTCCACAGTCAGAACATGAGAGGCGAAATCTATCATGAAAAACAGCATTCTTACCGCGAATCCCATCGCGAGTCCCACGACCAGCTCCTTACCCATCCAGAGGGCCAGTATCCCGATAGAAGCCGGCATTTCTACCGTGAAGTCTACGAGGGGGAAAACAATAAGAGCAAAGGCCGCTGAAAATCCGCCCTTCGCGATGACCGGAATCGAATGGTGAGAGAAAAACGGCACGAACAATAGAAGGCCGACCATTCGAGTCAGTATCAGCATGAACATGAAAATGTCGGTGGGCGCGAACATCCGATTAAAATGGAATCTCCGTTATTTTGGAAAACACAGTTATGGTGAAATTCATCAATGTCTTCATCAGCCAAGAAGCCGTGAATACCAGAACACCTCCTACCGCAAATAGCTTCGGAGCGAATGACAAGGTCTGCTCTTGAATGCTTGTCACCGCCTGGACTAGCGACACCGTTAAGCCGACTACGATGGTCGTGACGAGTATCGGACTAACCAGCATCAGGGCGTTGTAGATCGCCTGACGAAAAAGCTCTATTGCCATTTCTAAACTCATAAGGCGAAACTTTGTACCAATGATTTAATTACGAGTGTCCATCCGTCTACGAGAACGAAGAGCAGCAGTTTAAAGGGTAGTGAAATCACAATGGGGGGCATCATCATCATTCCCATCGCCATAAGCGTCGTCCCCACGAGAAAGTCTATAAGAATGAACGGAAGAAAGATAAGAAAACCCATCTGAAAAGCCGTTCTGATTTCGCTCATTACAAAAGACGGCACGACCACCCGCATTGGCAGTTCCGAACTAGCGGTCGGCCCCATATTGGCTAAATCCAGGAAGAACTCCACGTCGTCTATCTTCGTTTGCTTGAGCATGAAATCCCGCAGGGGCTTAGATCCGTTTTCGAGGGCTTCCGCTGTAGTAATGCTCTTGTCGAAGAGAGGCTGCAGGGCGTTGGAGTTCACCTCTTGAAACACCGGCTGCATAACGAAAAACGTGATCACCAGGGCAAGCCCCACGATAAGCTGATTGGAAGGGGCTTGGTGCACACCCAGAGCTGTACGGACAAATCCAAGGACAATAATAATACGGGTAAAACTGGTCATGAGCACGACAATGGATGGGCCCAGTGTCAGCAGCGTCATCAGCAAAAGTATCTGAATAGCCGTGCCCACGTCTTGCTCGCCATCGGCATCTTCGCCCATGTTGATATTCAGGCTCAGTCCAGAAGGCGCATTCGTCTGACTATAGGCCTGATCGGCAAACAGGACGACGCCTAAAACTAGCATGAAAATGAACACGAAGCGTTTCATGCGATTCCCTGTATCGAGTTTTTACTCACTTCAGGCTCAAGCTTGGGAAATTCATTCCGATATCCCTGCAAGGATGTCAGATAATCGATTTTACCCGGCCCAACTCCCAGCAGGATCTTATTGTCCTCGTATTCGACTACCATGATGTACTGCCGATTTCCGAGCATCCTGCTCTCCGCGATATTGAGCTTACCCTCGTTGTTAGAGAAAGGCTTGCGAAACACGCCACGCTTAAACAAATACCAGGCAGCGACGCCCATGGCCCCCAGAATTAGAAGGTACCCCAGAATGGTTACCACCATTCCGATGGGAGATCCACCTTCAGAAAGTATCCCTGAATAAACCTCTCCTTCGGCGCCTTCGCCGTTTTCGGAGGAAGAACTATTCGGATAAACTACTTGAGACGCTTCAACCGTATCGCTTTGAGCGATCAGGTCTGGCAGCGCAACCGGTAGCACATAAATAACGACAAGTGCAAGTAGGCGCATGACAGACCCTATTTTTTTGCCATCTCAGTAATCTTGATACCGAAGTTGTCATCAACAACGACTACTTCGCCATAAGCGACGAGCTTGTCGTTGATATAGAGTCCAACAGGGTCTTTTGCCTCCTGATCCAATTGTATAACGGATCCCGGGACCAGCTCCATCACTTGGCTCATTGGCATCTTGCAAGTACCCAGCCTAACGGTCATCCGCACTTTAATGTCCATAAGAAGGCTGATATCCTTCTCTTCTTTTTCAACGATCTCACTCATTTCCTAATCCTCGACTTTCTCTTCTAGTCTTTCGCTTATTTTTACAGCGACACGGTTCTTATCCAACCCCGCCTCGCCTCGAAATCTTATTGTATCCGACAATCGGACTCGCGTATCCTTAAGCACTGTTCTCGGGAACCGAATCACATCCCCTGGACGGATATGGGAAACTTCCTTAACCGTCATGCTATCCGCATCCCACTCAGCTTGAATGGGTATATCCACTTGGTCAAAAGATCCTTGCCAGGCCTTTTGAGAGCCGACGACATCCGGATTAATTTCCTTATCCTTGTTCTCGTACATCTTCTTGATGATGGGCTCCAAGGTATAGTAGGGGATTCCAATCTGGATGGACTCCGAACAGTCCCCCACTCCAGCTTCCATAGTAAGAACAAGCATAATTGAATCCGCGGGAGCGGTTTCCAGAAAGCGCCCATTGCTCTCGTGCCCGATGATAGAAGCATTTAGATCCTCCTCCACGTTCCACTGCCTGCACCACTCGTCTAGAATGATTTTAGCGACGTCATCGACCAAATTGATCTCGATCTCAGTAAGGTATCGCTCCCCTTGCAACGAGTGCCCTTTTCCACCCAACATGCGATCGACCATAGTCAGGGCCAAACGGGGATTAATGTCGATAGCGCCTACCCCACGCAATTGATCCACCTTAAAGAGTACAACGTGGGCTGGATTCGGGATGGTCTCCGTGTACTTGCTATAGGTAAGTGTCGAAAGACGCGACATCTTCAACGAGCACTCCAGTCTCAAGAATATCGACAACCTAGCTGCCAGATAGCGAATGAACTCCTCGTGGCGAATACGAACTCGACGCAGTTCAACCTCGGTAAGGAATACCGGATTCCGAAAATCGTATGGCTCTACGCGCGCACCCTTATGCGTAATCAGCAGGTTTCCATCGGGATCGTAGACGACCTGGTCCGGCTCATCTAGAGCTTCGGCGATCAGAGCATCGATATCGGTCTGATTAAGCAATTCGCCTTCTGAAGCTTCTTCTTGTGGTTCGTCTGACATAGGATTACCTGACTATATCCGCTACTGGACTACGAACTGGGTGAAATAGATTTCGTCCACCATCGGCGGTTGGAGCACGTGATCAAATCCTTGAATCAACTGATTTCGAACCGTATCCATTACATTGGGAGATTCTAGATCCGCCAAAGTGAGGTGCCTGAGGACTGTCGTCGCCAAGTCCGTCAGTTCCGGCATGTTCTCTTCAACCTTTTTTTCGATCTCCGGATAAGCACTTTCAATGGTGAAATTGACACGAAGAAAACGAGTCATCTGCACGCCGCTAAGGTTTACGATCAGCTCCGGGAACGGTACCAGCACCTTATCTGCATTTTCGACGTGAACCTTTTTCGGGTCTATTTCTTCGTGGCGATCAGCCGTCTCCTGAGGGATATGCTTTTTGATCTCCGGAAGAAAGAGGAACTTGAACATCGCGAAAGATATAACTGGCATCAGCAAAATGACCAGTAGGGCGGGGAGCATTCCTCCTCCACCGCCGCCACTTTTCGCGGATTGCGGTTTGGCTTCTTGAGCTTCGTTCTCTTCTGCCATGATTTGATCCGTTTCTATTTGGTTGGTTACCTATCTACGGCTAATAGAAATACTATCGCTTAAGGTTCACTACTTCCTGTAGGATATCATCGGATACGGTGATTATCCGAGATCCCGCCTGGAATCCTCTTTGGGTGGTGATCATCTGGGCAAATTCCTCAGTGAGATCGACGTTCGAAAGCTCTAGAGCATTTTGCTGGATCCTACCAAGCCCTTCGCGACCGGCTGCCCTCAATGCGGCTAGGCCTACGCTGGTGTCGCTGTTCCCCGCTTCCGGGCCCAATCCTTTCAAACCGGCTGCTCCAAAGCCACTATAAAGATTCCGGCCTTCACGAACCAGGGCGGAGGTGTCGTTGAAATCCACCAACATGATCTGGCCTCTGTTGAAGGAGGCTCCATCCGAGAGAAAGAAAGTTATCGTGCCCTCTGGATCGATAGAATAGTTAGTCAGATCCGGAGCTTGGGCGTTTCGCACCTCGTTAATTCGATTCATAGCCGAGATTTGCGTGTCTGCAGGTGTCGCTTCCGACGGAATCAACCCCTGGATAGCCGCTACGTTATTTGCTTGAGCAGTGACATCACCCAAATGAGTTAAGTCTATTGTCGCCATTAAGTCCGAAATCGCCGTGCCAGTCAGTCCCGTGGCTCCTGAATCCGCAGAGAAAACAGAATGGAACATATCTTTGGATACGGCTGCCTTGATATCGGCATCGGAAACCGTATCAGCTCCGGTTGAGCTCTGATTCCGCTGAGCGATTATAGCCGCTACCGCATCTTGAGCGAACGTGTGCCAACCAGGCACCTCGTTTACCGTACCATCGCCATTGAGAGTCATCGCTCCCGCGCCAATGCCATGAGCTCCATCCCACTGAAGGTTGCCCGAGCCATCGGTCGCAATTAGTTTATTCGTATAGTAAATAGAATTACGAGCAACACCATTTGGCGTATAGGGCCCGATAATCTCTTCCGCTTGGCTCTTATTAAAAGAAAGAGAGATATCGCCCCGTACCGACGGTTCAATAGTCCCAGAAACCGCATCATTGTTCTTAGAAAAAGTCCAGTTTCCGTTAGCGTCCACCGCCACATTGTAGCCAATAGATCCATCATTAGTGCCCTGGACTCGAAGCCCTTCGGTCGTTACTAGATTCCCCTGGTCGTCAATCCGGAAATCGCCTCCACGGGTCGCGAACTTCGTTTCCTCGTTTCTGGCATCGCTGACTAGGAAGAAACCGTCACCGGAGATCGCCAGGTCCGTCTTCTGATTAGTACTCGTCAATCCACCTTGGTGAAAGAGCCCCTGGATGGTATCCACTTGTACACCCAATCCAACTTGAGACGCCGACACGTTTGAACCCTGTCCGTCTTGTGGCGAGGGAGCGGATTGCGTCAATATCTGATTGAAAGTTTCAGAATACTTGGTCCGCGAACTCTTGAAGGAAACCGTATTCACGTTTGCGATATTGTTTCCAATTACTTCCATCCCTCTCGCAAAGCTGCGAAGAGCGCTGATTCCACTGGTTAATGCTCCGAATGCCATAATATTGTCCTCTATTAAATTCCTGTTTAGGTTCTAGAATCCTAAGGTTGCTCTACCTTAAAAACTGTATCTACATTGTAACCACGTCCGTCGACAAACACCCGTGTATCTTCTTCATCACGTTCAACGGCTTCCGCTATCCCAGTTATTTTCTCACCTTCCGCGATTACGGTGACCTTCTTGCCGATATAGCTCTGAGAGGCTTGAAACTGCTGCAGACTTGTGAAGCGCTCCAGATTGTCATTCATTTGCGAGGTCATCTCGAGCTCGCTAAAACTCGCCATTTGAGCGATAAACGCGGTATCATCCATCGGCTCCAATGGATCCTGGCTAGAAAGCTGTGTTGTTAGCAGTTTGAAAAAGTCCGCTTGGCCTAAAGCCTCTTGCTTAGCCCGCTCTGTGGCCGGTTTCACCGACGCAGACGAGAGAATGTCCAGGGCTTGAGTTGGGTTGGGTATAGCTGATATGATGTCTGACATTGATTTAGGCGTAGGTTTTTAGTTCCTGGTCATCGGCAATAACCTTTCGGCTTGCCTCGTCTGTATCTTCAATTGCTTCATTTCGGTCCTTCGAAAGAGAGGGTTGCCGAGAGTCGCCGTAAAGCGGGTCTCCCGTCCTGTTCCTCTTAGAGTCCTTCGAACCCCCACCTTCAGAGTTCGCTTCTCTATTCAGTGAATCATAAGTTGCGGATTCACGATTACCTTGAGATTCGCTATTCGAGAACTGCGGAGCATTGAGCTTTATCCCCTTCTGATTCAATTCGTTGGAGAGTTCTGTCCAGCTAGACTTTATCATGCTTTCCAAACCGGAGAGATCCGTCTGCATTATCGAATTTACCCGCCCCGAATCTATGGATACACGCAGCTTAAGCATACCGCCACCATCGAAATTGATCTTTACAGAAATGATGTCGTTCTTGTTGGCAGCCAAACGATCAACGCTCTTCAATAGAGCTTCGTAAACTTGCCTTATCTCGCTCGTTGATTTAGAAGCGTATCCACTTTGTTGTGATTTTATAAAACTCGAAATTATGGTTTTAGACGCAGAGGGTGATTCGCCTACGCTAAGGCCTTGAGAAGCGTCACCCTTAGATCGCGATGCTTTTAGAGAAAGTTCTCCTGATTTCGCAACATCTCCATCCACTTTATCACCGAATCTTAGCTGATTTCCAGCGTCAGCTGGGCGAGTGGTTTCCGACCTGAAATTCGTACCGGCGATTCCGCCTGGTTTCTTAGGGGCTTTCTGGACTGATGGCGTTTGAAGCCCTGAATTCGCTGACCTAGAACTAGCATCCGCACCTCTGGGGGCTCGATTCAAGTGAGATTCAACCGCTTCCGCAATTCTCTTGGAGGCATTTGTTTCAACCGTAGTAGAATCGCCACTGAAAGGACCATGACTATTCGCCTTCGGAGCCTCGCTACGGCTCATTGAAACTGAAGAACTTCTGCTTTCCTGCCTTGAGCTCTTCTCCTCGTTTCCGCGAGTTCCCACGCTTTCGAAATCCAAAGTCTTAACATTCGGGTGATCCGTTGAGCTAGATTGCGAGGTCGTCGGGCTCGATGGATTAGCATTTCCTTGCGACGCTTGACCAAGCGAGCTGCTTTTCGCGTTTTGCGCCGAGTCAAGAGCTGTGGAAAGCGATTTTCTGGCACTAGCCAGATCGAAGCCAAGTGATTCGGACTTGCGAGCTTGTTGGTGAATCGGGCTAACCCCGTTTTGACTTTTAAAGTGACCTTCGCCGAGCTCCTTAACCGCCATTATATGGCATTCCACATCTGGACTAGCAGCACCAGATGAAGTAGGAAGATTAGGGTTTTGAAGTTTCGACGACATATCTGCCGCATGTTTAGCAGAGTTGATGCCAACTTTGTCTAGGTTATCTGTTACTTTTTGATTATCAACGATTAATAAATTTTGCTTACTTATAGGACTCGCATTTGGAACGGCAATATGAGGATTTGTCGGCATCCTGTCGGCAGATTTTTCCTCATCATACGATGCGGGGCTTTCGCTCGTTCTTTCTTCATGCTCTAAAATGTCGTGAAAAACCTCATCCGCCGGGTCCGTTCGATCTTTGGGAGAGACATATTTCGCGGAAGCCGTCGGCTCTGAAGATCCTTTTTCCGAGGCGTCTCTAAGGATATTAGACGCGAATGCGGAAGAAAAGCGATGCAGTCCAGAGCTCGCAAAACCTGGCACTACGCTGAAAGTATCAATATTTCCGCGCTCGAAAGTCGTATTCTTAGGTTTTGCGCCACTTTCCTGTGAAGCATTCTTTTCACTCCTGTCGCTTTCAAATAGCGACGCCCTACTAAAAAGCTTTTGAGCGCCCGTCAGGGCTCTGTCCCAAAAACTGCTGAATTGTCCATCCTTGCTACCGGTCGCGCTTCCTTGCGATTCGCTCCTTCGATTTTTATTGGAGCCCGAATTTTCGTTGCGCGCCACCGGAATCGGCACGCTCGTTGGATCTATGGACATGGATTTACATTACACTGTTAAGTCGCGTTCACGTCTTTTGATAGTCTGAGCATGTTTGACAATTTCGCCGCTCGTTTAATTAAAGCCTCGTTTCCTCCCCCTTGCATGGCC
>JAYZHU010000022.1:0-10522 GCA_036166175.1 Verrucomicrobiota bacterium
GTTTTCCATCTCAACCTGCGGAACAAGATCCGGGGCAACATATGGGTTCACAGCGCCATCCATTCTCAGTTCTTCCAAAGTCGCGTCTAAATTCGACTGAAGCTCTGGGCTAACTCTCCCTGGGCACTTGTCGATAAAGTACAACGACTTGGCAAAATAGTCCTTCTTTTCATCGAGAGATTGAGAATGCACTCCCTTGAGCCTGTATAGCTCGCCCATCAAGTAGCTCTTCTCCACTACCATTCGATCGGAGTCCTCGATAAGCGAAAACGCCTCTTCTGGGGGGAGTGCCAGTAGCATGCCAGAAGGCAGACCAATCCATTTTTCAGCCAAGCCATCCAGTTCCTCATCTAACGATTCCTGGGAGATTTTCTGGTTCATAATGCGAGCGACCAAACCGGCAATCTGCTCGATCATTCGCATAATGTAGTCCTTGCGTATCATACTTGTACCTCCCTTTACCAACACCATTAACGAGACCCGCCCGGATCGGAGTCTTCTAGATGTCGATTCCATGGCGTAATTATTTATAAGCAAGGCTAGCTGCAGATTCTGGCAACACCCTCTGATTCCCGCGTTCCCGCTAGGGGACCAGCGCTCGCCAAGGCTACACCCGACATGAAGGCAGCCCAAACTTCTAAAATTCAAAATGCAGGCGCCCGCCAGTGGTCATATTCCTCGGTCCCGTGCCACGATCCTCGATTATTGGGAGATGGCTTGTCGCTAGCTGGCTTGAGGGCCTTTTGAGGGGCCAAATCAACCTCCTTCGCTACGTAGTGCCAAAGTTGTTCCAAGGACCCTACTTTCTCTGGTAGCTTGCTGGCAAGATCGTTTTGCTCTACGCGATCATCGACTAAATTATAAAGCTCCCACTTGTGGCCATAAAAGCTTACCGCTTTCCAGTCGTCTTGAATAATAGCGCGACAATTCCCGAATTCGAAGTAGAGCCAGTCGTGCTCTTCTCGCTTATTGCCCGTAAATAGAGGCGCTAAGGTCTTGCCTTGAAGCGGTACGATCTTTTCGCCGCGATACATCTTTGGATACTTAGCTCCACTCACATCGACAAAAGTGGCCATAACATCAATCAAGTGCCCTGGGCTTGTCTTCCAAGATCCAGGCTTAGCTATATTACCCGGCCAATTGACGATTAAAGGCGACGAAATACCCCCTTCATGCTGCGTCTGCTTGTAATGCTTGAAAGGCGTATTGCCAACCGTGGCCCAGCTAGCGTCGTACAAATAATAAGAGTCCGGTTTCCAGGGCGGAATCTGAGTCATACTGCTTCGCTCGAAGGGGCAGGCTCCATTGTCTGAGCAAAGCAAGATCAAGGTATTTTCCCGAACGCCTTTCTCCTCGAGATATTCCATCATGCGGCCTATGCTTTGATCAACCCGATCCACCATGGCTGCGTATATCGCCATGCGAAAGCTCTCCATCTCTTGTTCCTTCTCCGTGAGCCCATCCCAGGGCTTCATATGCTCCGGCAGGGGCGGCAGGTCCATATCTTGCGGGAATAGCCCCAGCCGCTTCTGCTTGGCGAAACGGCGCTCGCGAATCGTATCCCATCCGACATCATACTTGCCTAGGTATTTTTCTACATCCTCCTTCGGGGCTTGGAGTGGATAGTGAGGAGCATTGTAAGCAATGTAGTGGAAAAATGGTTTCCCGGTTTCCAATGACTTGTCGATGAATTCCATGGCGTATTCGACATTGGCATCGGTCAGATAGAAATCCGGATCGAAGTCGTTCCAGACTTCGCCGTTAAAGCGGAAGGAATCGTTTCCAATAAAAAAGTCGGTCGATCCAGAAAGGTGGCCAAAATACTGTTCAAATCCATGATCGGTAGGCTCGTCGTCCAGATGCCACTTTCCCGTCATCGATGTGGCGTATCCAGCTTCTCCCAACACTTCGGCAAGAGTGACCGAGCGGTCCAGGGCTTGGTTACCCGCTTGATGTGTGTATAATCCAGTTAGGAGGCAAATGCGGGATGAGTGGCATTTGGCCGTGTTATAGAACTGCGTGAAGCGAATGCCTTCCTGAGCCAGGGTGTCTATGTTCGGCGTATCAATCTCGCTGCCATAGCAGCCAAAATCGGCATAGCCGAGATCGTCTACCATCATCAGGAGGATATTGGGGCGGTCCGCCTTCTGACCGATGGCCAACGGCAGGCTAAGCAAGGATACGGTAACAGCGGTGAAAAATGACAAAGGCGTTCGCTGGCAGCTCATAATTCTAGATTTCAGGTTCAGAGGGTAAAAATCAGCCTTGAATCAGCCCCGAGCAACGAAAAACGCACTATCCAGAAACCATCCAAAGTTTGATCAACGTTGCCGGACTTCCCGATTTTTGTGAAACCTTTACTTCTCTTCTACCCGTTTGTAGTACCGAACCAACCAACAACACGCCCATTATGAACCTTCTAAACCCATCCCTGCGCATCGGAATCGCTTTCGCAGCTGTTCTCACCACCCAAACATTCGCCTCTTCTGACGACAATTGGCCCATCTGGCGCGGCACTAGCCAAACTGGTGTCGTGGAACGCTCCTCTCCCCCGATCGAATGGAACGACAGCCAGAATATCAAGTGGAAAGCCGCGATACCAGGATCTGGACTTTCCACTCCTATTGTATGGGGCGATCAAATTTTCGTGGTCACCGCAGTTTCGAAAAGTGGTTCACCAGCCCCAGCGGAAAGCGGACCGAGAGCCCAAAACCAACGGCCTCGACCAAGACCTGGAGAAGGCGAAGCGGGTCCTGGACCGGGAGGACCAGGCGCACGAGGAGGTTTCAATCGAGAGGCCATCCTCAAGGAATTCGACAAAGATGGCGACGGACAGCTCAACGATGAAGAGCGGGCCGCAATGAGGGCTCAGTTTGGACAGGGACGTCGAGGTCCCGGAGGACAACGACAAGCGGGTCCCGGCGGGGCACGCCCAAATCGCGGAGGAGGCGGAGGCCGAGGAAATAGGCCCGCGCCCGTCGAACACGATTTCCAAGTAATTGCCCTAGACCGAAATTCCGGGGCTGTTACCTGGACGCAAACAGCGGCTACTTTGACGCCACACGAGGGTCACCATCCCACACACGGCTTTGCGTCCGCCTCTCCTATTACCGACGGCAAGCACCTTTGGGTATCATTCGGCTCTCGCGGCATTTTCTGCTACTCTTTAGAGGGAGATCTAGTCTGGGATACCGATCTAGGCGATCTACGCATTCGAGGCGGATTCGGTGAAGCCGTGCAACCTGCTATCGCAGGCGACCATCTGCTGCTAACCTGGGACCAAGAAGACCAATCTTATCTCATCGCCCTCGAGAAATCGACAGGCGCGGAAGTCTGGCGCAAGGAGCGCGACGAGCGGAGCTCCTGGACTACCCCAGTCATCATCGAAGTCGACGGCCAATCCCAAGCGATCATCGCTGGTTCCAATAAAACCCGAGCTTATAACCCCGCTACTGGGGATGTCATTTGGGAAGCGAGCGGCCTCACATCCAACGTTATCCCTACACCAGTTATCGGGCACGGCAACGTGTACGTAACTAGTGGTTACCAAGGCAGATCCGTGCAAGCGATCAAACTCAGTTCGAAAGGGGACGTCACGGGAACAGACAATATAGTTTGGAGCGCTCCCCACAGCGCCCCTTACGTCGCTTCACCCGTTCTTTCCAATGGGCGGCTCTACATGACCAAGGGCACCGATGCCTACCTCACCTGCTTCGATGCCCTGACCGGAGAAGTCATCTACCAAGATGAAAAGCTGGAAGGAATCAATGGCATTTACGCCTCTCCCATCGTCGTCAATGGGCATATATATTTCGTCGGGAAAGAAGGAACGACCGTCGTCATTAAGGATTCCGAGACCTATGAAGTCGTCGCCTCCAATACACTCGACGAGCCTATCGACGCCTCGCCCGTCGTCATCGGAGATGATCTATTAATACGAGGGCACGATCATCTGTATTGCATTTCCAAGGATAGCTGAGAGTAGGCAATTCACGCAGGGAGGACCGGCTTGGTCCTCCATTGAAAAAGCAGCGCAGGCTAGTCTACCGTTATTCATCTGCGCTTCTTAAATGCTGCCAGCGATCACTTTCGTTCGATATTGGCCGCTCGGCCTGCGCCGCCGAAGCCATGCGTAGGAGTGAGATCGACCGATACCAGATCAAGAACCCTCCAATAGAGCATCCAGTATCCGCTTTGGATCATTGGTGGTGATTGATGTCACCCCGAAATGGGCCATGCGAATCGCTTCTTTCTCATCGTTCACGGTCCATACGTTGAGCTCCAAATCGGATTTCTTTAGAGCTCGACTGAGCTCTTGGGATATGCCTTGGCCCGATTGACCTCCAAAGCCGTCCACCCCCAAGCTCTCAACTTTAGCGACAATGCGGTCTACCGAAGGCACGAACAACCCGCCTTCGTTTTCATTTAGCTCAGAGAGCCAGTAAGCCTTAATCGAAGGCCGGAGCTGCTTCAACCTAGCCAGCGGATCATCGTTAAAGGATATCACTATAATTCGCTCCCAGATCGCAGGCCCAATTTCATCTATGGCTTCCAAAAATGGCTCCACAATTTCGTCGCCGCACTTGATCTCGACCACCCATAGAAGATTATTTGGCCCTTCGATCAAAGCGTCTTTAAGTAGTGGGATCCCCTTCCTCTTCCAAGCGGGATCCTTCCACGAACCAACATCGAGCGAGCGTAGATCCTCCCATTCGTGTTTTGCAATTTCTAGATTCTTTTCTGCGACTCGTTTTGTATCGTAATCGTGTATACAAACCACCTGACCGTCTTTCGTCAAATGGACATCGCACTCAATACCATCGGCCCCACTCTCCCACCCCAATCTAAAAGCGGCCAGCGTGTTCTCCGGAGCCCGCTCTGAATAGCCTCGATGGGCAATGACCAACGGGCGGTCCATTTCGTCTAAGCGGTTATCAACTCAAGGGCTTGCAACCGCTCGACAACAACCCGAAAAGCGCTGCTGAAGCGCTTAGGGGTGTATTCGATACGCTCGAGCAAATTGCTCCAAGTCATCCACTCGCCCACCTCGATTTCCTCTAGATTAAGCCGGAACGGGCCGCTTCCTCGCACTCGATAAATCTCAATAAACTCCTGTCCGGTCGCCTCGCTGGGATTCAGCTTGAAAAGGAATTCCAAGTCCTCGCTAGGCTGCCAGCCAAGTTCCTCATCCAGCTCGCGGTGGGCCGCCTCCAGATACGTTTCCCCCGTATCCACATGTCCAGTGCACGATGCGTCCCAGGCTCCGGGCCAAGTATCCTTGCTGGCCGATCGCTTCTGCATGAAAATCTCGTTTTCGTCGTTGAAGACCAGCACATGCACCGCCCGGTGCTTTAAACCTAGAGCGTGAACTTCGGATCTCGGCTTCTGGCCGATCACATTATCGAATTCGTCTACGATGTCGAAAATATCTTCTTGCATGGAATTTGCTTAGTCGAAAGCGTTTGAAACCTACCCACAAGGAACGCTGGGATCAGGAAAATTACGAGCCCTTTTATCAACTTTCTCCTATGGCCAAAATTCCCATCGAAATTATCGCCGAAGCTCTCAACAGCAACAACCTCGATCAGGACACCATCTCAAAGGTAATGAACGACATTGCCCACATGGCCCAAGTTCTCGCCGAGGAGGAAAAGGCCCAACGCGAACCGCCGGTGAAGAAGCAATTCATTATCGCGATTAGCGACCCCCGAGGCACGCTTCCAGATGAAGACTACGTGGGATGGGTACTGCAGATCCCGGAATCCGATAACCCCGGCACGACAATTGAGCGTGTTAAACGAGCGGCCTACGAATACAATATTTCCAAGAAGGGCCGCAAATACCCAGTCAAAAGTATTGGCGAGGCTTGCGAAGCGATTGGATCCAAGTTTCAGAAAGAGCAAGCGGTGGCTATCAAAACGAAGCTACCCGTGACCGTGCTGAGGACTGACAACGACTTGCCCAAAATCGAGGAGGAATGAATCCAAGAAGGGGCAAATCCTAATCACCCTCAAGGAAGTAAGGATCGACTCTATCCTCCAACTCGATCACGACCAACTAAGGGTACGCTTGGGTAATACTGCTTCCGGACAGGTAATTAACTCTGCCCTGCTTCGGTGGGCTGAGCCAGTCCTCCCTACCCCATTGGGTCTGTACCGTCAGCAGTTCGTCCCAGAGGAAATGAAAACCTGGCAGGCCCAGGGGTTATCATTCCACTTCGGTTTCCAAGCACTTGGCTTTTTGCCTTCCCGCTCTTTCTCGCGTCGGGCTTTTTCCCTAATCTGGTGCTGCTTTCGATTTTCTCGGAAGACAGGCAATTGCTCCTGTGAGAGATGCTGCTCGATCGCGATAGCCCGCTCGTCCATGAGGGCTCGAAATTCCGGCATCATACTTTTATTCAATTCCTTCATGGCCTCACCGAATTTGGCGATTTCCTGTCTAACCAGGGGCACCTGATCTTCGGTAAGCTCCAAAGAACGCTCTAGTCGGGATGTCATTCGATCAACTTGGACCCGGTAAATGTCTCTAGGAGTCCTGTGAGGGCGGTCGTGAGCTTGCTTCAAGTAGAAGATCGTACTGCCAATGCCAAAGAGACTGCCGATCGCGAAAACGATCAACAGAATGAAAATAGCCCCGAACTTCGATTTTTCGCTCATAAGTATTGCGACCAATCCTCTCCAACCATGGCCTCTTCGAAGTTCTCGACGACTTCTATTTCGCTCCCCGTCAAATCGCTAACTTCCACGTTGAAGCTGGAAACAATCGCCAGCAACGCGGCACCGCCAAGCCCAGCCCCAAGCGAAATTCTTGAGACCGGCTTCGCGAACAACTCCAGAATTCCGTCCAGCAATCCCATTTCCTCAACTCCGAATGGACGAACAGGCGAACGCAATTCGACCTCTAGCTGCGACCGAACGAAGGCCCGCACATCGATCGCAGGTGGCGATTCCGAACGGCTCTCGCTTACGATTTCAGCCCAGGAGCGTGGTGTCTGTTTCTTTTCCGAGTCCATGTTCAATTAGTATTTTCCTTAGTTTCTTACGGGCGCGAAAGCTCTTGACCTTAGTCTTCGAAAGGCCCCAACCCATCTCGTCGGCTATATCGGCTATGGGCAGCTCCTCGAGGTATTGCAACGTAAGGATTTGGCGATCGTCAAGGGGAAGCAAAGCCAGAATCTTCTGGGCCTGCTCTGTCATTTCAAAAGTACGCCGCTGATCCGCCTTCTCTGGCAAAGTGCCGAGGACGAAATCGGTTTCCTCCGAGTTGTCTACGGCGATCGACGCGGGATTGCGGGAATTCTTCCTGAAGTAGTCGTAACCAGTGTTGTACGCGATCTTGCGCAACCAGTTCTCGAAAGGCGCGGTTGGCTCCCAAGAGCTCAGTTTTCTAAAGCACTTGATAAAAGCCTCTTGAACCAGGTCCTCGAGATCGGCCCGATACGGGCAAAACCGGTAGAGGCAGCGCGACAGCATCGTTTGATGGCGGCGAACGATCTCGTCAAAGGCGAATAAATCCCCATCGAGCGAGGCACTCACAAGCTCTTGATCTGTCGCAGCATCGTAGTCGCGCATGAAGGTTGGAAAATCCGGTTCGTAACGATTCTGAAGTGTGATTGGCGAATTGCTCTTGGCGAGCGAAACTTCACCCCAACTGACTGCAGCCGCTAAGCCCATTTGCCCGAAACCTCCTTTTCGGATGGCGACTTCCGACACTGATAATCGGTCAAAACCTGTCCGTTGTCGCAATGTTGCCAGAAAATTCTCGGAGGGCACATGAAAAACTGTCTCTGTTTTGTTACAAAATACATGACCTGCCAACTTTTAGAACGGGAGACCTCCCAAAGAAGTTACACCTGTAGGCTTAATGGACGCGAAGTCCTTCGGATTATTAGATTCCATTGCCTCAAAACCGGCTTGATTTAACGTATATTTACACAATCAGCCCTAGAAAAAAACAAGAACCTGCAAGACGCCAAATCAGAGCTATGGACAAAACGGCCACCAAAGACCTGCCCACTCCGCTAACCGTACGATTAAACGTCGGCGATCCCGAAGCGAAACGGGAAGAAATACGCCGCTACTTCCATGCAACCTTTGATGCATACGAAACGCTTTTCGAGACACTCGTAGACCCTGAGGCCTATTACCGAAGAGCCGATCCGCTCCGACATCCGCTCATTTTCTACTTCGGTCACACTGCCACGTTTTTCACGAACAAGCTCGTACTCGGAAAATTCCTGCAGCAACGCATCAACCCGAATTTCGAATCCCAATTTGCCATCGGAGTCGACGAGATGTCCTGGGATGATTTAAACGAAGCCCACTACGATTGGCCGAAAGTCGAAGAGGTAACGGAATACCGTAATCAGGTTCGGGCCGCCATAGACCAGCTCATCGATGACACACCCCTTACTTTGCCCGTCGACTGGAACAGTCTCTACTGGGTAATCATGATGGGTATTGAACATGAACGCATTCATTTGGAAACCAGTTCGGTACTCATCAGGCAGCTACCCACCGATCTACTCGACGAGAAGCATCCGGCTTGGGCGATTTGCGAAGAACTCGAAAGCGCCCCCCCCACGAACGAGCTTATATCTGTTCCCGGAAGCTCAGTCCAACAAGGCAAATCCGAAAACGACGGCCTCTACGGTTGGGATAACGAGTATGGCAACTACACATCCGATGTGGCCGAGTTCAACGCTTCAAAATACCTAGTCTCTAATCGGGAGTTTCTCGAGTTCATAGAAGACGACGGGTACGAAAAGGAGAGCTACTGGACTCCGGAAGGATGGAACTGGGTCCAGTACAAGAACGCTAAACATCCACTTTTTTGGATTCGCTCTGAAGATGGATCATATCGGTTCCGAACCATGCTCATGGAAATCGATATGCCATGGGCGTGGCCTGCGGAAACGAACTACCTGGAAGCCAAAGCCTTTTGCAATTGGAAAAGCTCGAAAACTGGAGAGCCCGTGCGCCTTCCGACTGAAGAAGAATGGTATCGTCTCATTGACTACACGGAAACGCCAGACGCGCTTGATTGGGAGAAAACTCCGGGCAATTTAAACTTGGAAGATGCCGCTTCCTCCGTGCCAGTGGATCGCTACCCATTCGGGCAAGGCTTTTACGATATTATTGGAAACGTATGGCAGCACACGGAAACGCCTATCCGCGGTCTACCTGGATTCGAGGTGCATCCGCTCTACGACGATTTCTCCACGCCGACTTTCGACACCAAGCATAATCTAATCAAGGGCGGTTCCTGGATCTCAACGGGCAATGAGATTCTCAGAGCCTCGCGCTACGCGTTTCGGCGCCACTTCTATCAACACGCCGGATTTCGCTACATCACTTCCGATGCCGCGGTCGAGATTCCAGACGACACCTACGAAACCGATCCAGAAGTCATACCGTATTGCGAACTTCACTACGGCGATGAGTATTTTGGAGTAGACAACTATCCAGAGAAATTGGCCCAAATCGCCCTCAAATACGCTCAAGGCAAACAGAAGGGCAAAGCTCTCAATGTGGGGTGCAAAACCGGACGATCCGCATTCGAGCTAGCGGTAGAGTTCGAAAATGTCACAGGCATCGATTTCACCGCTCGAATGATCCGCATCGGCGTGGACCTCAAGGACAAGGGCTATACCCAGTATGTCCTGCCCGAAGAAGGGGAAATCGTTTCTTACCATCAGAAGAATCTCCAGGAACTCGGCCTCGACGGAGCTCGAAGCAAAGTCGAGTTCATGCAGGCCGACATATCCAATATGAAAGATCTATTTTCCGGATACGATCTCATACTGGTGGATTCGACTCTGGAAAGCGCCTATAACCCGAGGAAATTCTTGGAAGGCGTTCACAGGCGGTTGAATTCGAATGGGCTTTTGATCATCGCTTCTAGCTACGCTTGGGACGAGTCCAAGACGGATCGAAATCAATGGCTTGGCGGATTCAAGGTGGATGGTGAAAACACCACTACTCTGGATGCCTTGGAAAGCCTGCTATCGCCAAATTTCAAACGAATCGAGGAGCCTATCGACGTTGATCAGGTAATCCGAAAAACGAGACGGACCTTCGATCACAACGTGCTCCAGGTAACGATTTGGGACCGAGAATAGCTAATATAGCGATATTGCGGCATTTGGGGACAAGCAGCCCCAGCCTGATTTCCAACTAGCCCTGCTTATGGTAAAGCTGACTTTCCCTGGCCAGCCGAATTGGTAGGCCGGCTGTCGGCCAAAGCAGAGGACCGGCCGGCCACATAGAGATTCATTCCATCGGGCAAGATCGCGATTGCTCGGGTCTGTCAAAACCGTCCACGCCTACTTCACCATCCGTAATCCTTCCAAAGTAGGCTAGGCCTCCGGTAGATTGATTCCGCTCGAAACTCACAAGCGTATCGTCGAACATCGATACAACGTACAAATGGGCCCCATCTGGCGAAACAACGAGAGACCGAGCGCCGTTCAAGCCTTCAACAACTCCCTCGCCGTTCTTGATTCGAGTCACAAATGTTAGTT
>JAYZHU010000023.1:0-11275 GCA_036166175.1 Verrucomicrobiota bacterium
GGATCGCCCACCATCGCCTGGGCTAAACCAATTCGCTGCAGCATTCCCTTGGAATAGCCACCCACTCGCCGATCGCCAGCGTCCTCTAGACCAACTCGTACTAGCAGGGAATTCACCCGATCTTCCAAATCAGTCTTCTTAACCCCTGAAAGCTTACCAAAATAGAACAAAAGCTCGCGACCAGTAAGAAAACGCTGGAAGTAAGGAGCCTCCGGGAGGTATCCAATTCTCATTCTAGCAGAGGCCTCCAATGACGACTTGCCAAGAATTTCGCACTTGCCCTGAGACGGGCGGACCAGGCCAAGAGCCATCTTGATCGTAGTGCTTTTACCCGAGCCATTCGGACCGAGTAGTCCGAATACCGAACCTCTCTCAATTTCGAGGTTCAAATTGTCCACCGCCCGCAAACGTCGCTTGGATCCCGGGATCCGAAAGTCCTTGCTTACTCCCTGGATTGAAATGGCAGCGCTCATGCGAAGGGCTCCGTCGATTCAAGCGATTCGAAACCGAGTATAGAGCCGTTCCCGATGTTCATCAGACCGTTCTGTGTCTCGGATGAAATTGTCTAGCTCGCTCTCCACTTCCCGCAGGAAGCGACAGCATTCGTTTTGATCGCCCTCGATATCCAGCTCGACCCGCCCGTCAGCTAAATTCTTAACATAGCCGGTAACTTCGAATCCTCTGGCGATCTGTTTAACGCTGTAGCGGAACCCGACTCCTTGAACATGGCCAGTAAAGTGGGCCATCAAATGGAAAACATCCTCTTCCGATTCCATAAGTCGCTTATCTTGAAGGAAAAAGGTGAGTTGCCAATGTCAAAAAGAGTTTTCGAATTTGATTGATAAATGCTCCTTGCATCTTCTTCACCGCGCCGGAAATTATTTTCGACAATTCAGTTGCCAAAGAAAACATCGCCATATACTTTTCCACAGCTTTTTTTAAGAAAAGGCTAAAGAAATCAGCATGGGTAACTTCGATTTTGACAGCAACGCCGACGGCGAGTGGGACGATAGCTGGGAAACGATTTGGAACGAGGGCGATTGGGAACGCTACCTGCAAAGCGAGGAAGGGCAAGTATCTCACTATCAACGTCTTTATGTCAAATACTCCAAAGACGTAAATCGATTAGACAAAGTGGCTAGCTCTATGGGCTGGGACGCTCGAGGAGAACAATCGGCAAACGAAGTTACCGATACGCAATCGGACATGCCTCAAAGCGATCCCTACACGCTGCACAAACACCCCCTTTATATCGCCAGCAAAGCCCTGCATCGCTGGCTATTGGATAACTGGAAGCAGGAAGCCAATAAGCACTCTGATCGAATTTCCAACTACAGCGCGCTTTCCCTCCAAGAAGCTATTTCAAAGTCCGACGAGTATGGATTACTAGCCGTTACCGCCTTGGACCTGGCTGACTTCTCCCTAGCGATCGCCTACATCAAGCGGGGCTTTGCCCTCCTTAACGAGCTCTTGGCGAGACTGTCCAGCATCGACCATTTTCAACGCGAGTCCCTTTTAGAGTTTGTCAGCCAAGCGAAAATGCGGACCTTCGATATTCGCGAGATATGGCTTCGGGTAGCCGCTGATTGTCGGGCTGCTTCAGGGCAGAGACTTGACGAGGACTAATCCTCTCCCCCATCTTCCCCCCTTTCCGGCTCCCAGGCTATCGATTGACACAATGACGTTTAAGAAAGACCTGATTTCGCCATCTTTGCCAAAGCTCGATCTAGGCCGTAACCAAGTGCGTAGCTTGCTAAGAAAGAGCGGCGACCGGAACCCTTGCGCTTTCACTCAGGCAGCCGCATGCTATATCGAATTGTTGTCCGAGTACTTCTATTTGCTTGGATTCACCACCGTCGATGCCCGCCTCGAGGAGATACGATTAACCCTTCTTCGTTGCTGGCAATACGCTCCATATATTCGACGGGTTTCCGACTTCGAGCGTTTCTTGCAAATACAGCTCGAACGATCGACTCACGTTCCATCGCTCGATTTGCCTGAGAAGACCTACCATGCGATCAATGACCTCGATCATACTCAGCGCTTCCTTCTCGTGGCTCGTAACTACCAAGGTTGGTCGTACCGAGCACTTCACTTGGCTACCCGCATCAAGAAAAGTGAAATCACCCACGCTCTGACCAAATTGAAATGCGTTCTGACCGGCTTCGATCCTGAGAAGCTGTCGGATTCCGAATGCGAACTCCTTCTGCAAGTCAATGATCTGATCGAAGGCGAACTGAGAACGCGCGAGATCAGAGCCATTGAAAAAGCGATCGCCGAACATCCACTAATCCTTAAATTCAAAGCGGACTGGCTGCAATTTCGCTGTGGACTGGCGGAAATCAAAGAACAAATGATTATCGGGCCCGAGCGGATAGACAAGTTTAAGGAATCGCTCACAGAGGATTTGGACTTGATTCCGGTCAAGCAACCAAAGCTGAGAGACGCCTTGATCAACCAGATTTCGTTCACGCGAATACCGAGCGCATAGCCGGATCAATCTACTGGACACGAGTCCGCCGGCTTCCCTGCATCTTGATTTGGTTGCGTCTTTGCTTTACAAATACAGGAAGAAGCGTTTCTTGAATATAGGCAAAGGCGGACTCTAATCCCTCTGTTTGATAGATATCCCCAATCCTTGCCTCGATGGCTGTCGGTTTACCTAGGCAGGCGAGGAAACGATTAGATGTCATTCCCGTAAAGACTTCGATCTGCTTTCCGGGCTGTATACCCTACTGACGCAAAACCCACTCCCGAGCGAAAAGAGCCAACACCGCGTCGCCGATCCAGGCGTTAGTCCGCTTTTCCGATTCGACCACTGCCTCAGAACATCATCGCTCGCGATCGGGAATTCAATAGAATTTCATGGGCAATCCCCATTTTGAAGACGATGGCCGCATCACATTCGCCGGACGGGGGCTTGCCAATCGGCTAGGCAAAGGTCAATCTCTCGACCTCTACAATACCGACCTCATTTCGTTCCAATCCCCCAAAGTGTCCTCCTCTTCCAGCGATATCCAAGCCTATCTGCAAAAGCTGATAGCATATGTGAAGGAAGACGCTCGGGCCGATGCGGTATCTGGCCTAACCGTAGCGGTGATGGGAGTGCCCCAAGCGATGGCCTACGCCCTTATCGCCGGACTTCCACCCGTGTGGGGGCTTTATACAGCGATCGTCACTTGCACCGTTTCCGCTGTCCTAGGCAGTTCCAGCCACCTCGTCACCGGCCCGACAAACGCCATTTGCATGGTGATTCTCAGCCTCACCGCTCATCTACCAGAAAAGTACGGATGCGGATTGCTGGAAATCACCCTGCTTCTAACCTTCCTCACTGGATTCATTCAATTCGTATTCGGAATCCTAAGACTCGGAGGAATTATTCGCTACGTTTCCCAATCGGTGGTAGTAGGATTCACTTCTGGTGCAGGCATACTTATTGCCGCCAATCAAGTCAAGAACTTGCTCGGGCTGCAGCTTGATGAAAGTCCTGAACACTTCTTTCAAGTAATCAGTCTGACTGCCAACAAACTCTCAGATGCCAACTATCTCGCTCTAGCCCTCGGCCTGATAACCGCGGCTTGCGTCATATTCGCCCCGATTTTGAATCGAAGACTGCCCGGAGCATTGATCGGCATATTCATCTCCGGATCTCTAGCATATTTCCTCGGCTGGCACCTGCCCGAAATGGGGCTTTCCAAAATTGAAATCGTCAAGGATATCGAGCCGATATCCGCCTCGCTCGATCTATTTCATTTCCCTCAACTATTGGTTCCACCACCCTTCGAGCTCACGCGCGAGCTTGGAGTAGGCGCCGCCGCCCTAGCCATCCTCGGCCTCATCGAAGCCGCATCCATCGCCCGAGCCATCTCGGCCCAGTCCGGTCAAAGACTTGATTTCAATCGCGAATTCGTCGGCCAAGGAATTGGCAACATCATGGGCTCCTTCTTTTCCTCCTTCGCCGGTTCCGGCTCCTTCACGCGCACAGCCGTTTGTTTCAGGAGCGGAGGGAGAACGCGTATGGCCGCGATATTCTCGGCCGCTTGGACGGCTTTGACGATTCTTCTTTTCGCTCCGGTCGCCAATTACATACCCAAAGCCAGCCTTGCGGGCCTTCTTATCGTTATAGCTTACACGATGGTCGACAAACGGCGCCTCATCGTTACCTGGAAATCGAGTAATCAATCCCGGCTCGTACTTTTCGGCACGCTTGTATCTACATTGATACTACCTTTGGAGTATGCCGTTTTCGTTGGCGTATTTCTTTCCATTGTCCTTCTACTCCGAGCAACAGGCCAAACCGACCTGACTCAACTCGTGCCTCGCCAAGATTCGGGCTACGACGAGCTTCCATTTAATCAAGCACCAGAATCGGAAGTGGTCACCGTTAATATTGAGGGCGATCTCTATTTCGCAGCCGCTGAAGACCTCGACTACGAACTTCTCGAGTGCCTCACGCCGAAAACGCGCGTCGTTATTCTACGCATGAAACGCCTGCGGGCGGTGGGAAGCACGGCAATGGCTATTCTGGAAAGGTTCGATGCCATTCTCAAAACGCGGGGAGTCCAGCTCGTCGTTTGCGGCATAGAGGACGGATTGAAAAAGATCATGACGGGCTCCGGGCTCCGCAAGCAGATAGGCGAGCAGAATCTGTTCTACGCCGACAATAAGTTGTTCCAATCCATGGAACTCGCGCTCGCCCGTGCTTGGAGCATCGTTGAAATGGAACGAAAGCGCAATCAAGCGATGGGACCGGCACCTGAAAGCCGAGAGAGTATGACTACCGCCTCCAAAATCATGTCCAAGCGGATCTTGCGATTCGGCAATCAACATCAAATTCGGGAAGCGACCTGGCTCATTTCAGAGATGATGAAACACCAGGCGAGCGGAGCGACCCAGCCGCTTTTTCTTCAAGGCGGGGACGGAACCCTGGACTCCGAACTCACTCTGTGGAGCCTCCTGAAATCACTCTGCCAAGAAGTCGATCTAGACGAGGCAGAACGAATGACAGATGCCGAACTCGGAAAGCATATGAGGATAGCATTACCAACTCGCATTTCTCAGATTGCCCGCTCGGACCTGCCGAAAATAGAAGCTAGAAGCACCCTCCAAACTCTGCTTATCAATTCAAGAGATTACGCCCTGCGCTCGCTACCAGTCTGTGACGAAAGCAACAGGCTCACTGGGATGGTTGATTCGACAAACTTGCTTCGCGGAATCAGCGAAGCCTTGAATTTGGACCCCGAGGACGAGTTGCCTGATACTGAGAAGAAATAGTTTCTTATGAAAATGCCTACCACTCGAGCCAAGGACATAATGAGCAAGCGCTTTCTACGTATTAGCACAGCGCATACGCTTAGAGAAACAATGGGAATCATTCTTCACGGAGAAGAGCGCGGATACAATACAGCTACCATCGCCATCATAAACCAGGACGGGAACTTCGCAGGTGTCGTCACCCCTAGCCAAGTCGCTCTCGGATTGCTCGGCGACTATGAATCCAATGAAGCTAGCTCCGATTCTGGGAATTTCCACCGAAGCCTAGAAAGCCGCTTATCGATTACGGTTGAAGCGATTCTGAGTCCTGACCAACCAACTGTCGATCCAGAGACCTCTCTGGCAACTCTCGCCAAACTAGCGGGAGAATCCGATTTCGAGTGCATCCCAGCCCTTTCCGAAGGCCGCATTGAAGGGCTGGTTTACACCACCGATGTTTTTAAAGAAGTGGCGGCGATCGCCCTAAGCCCTGAGGACCAAGGAATTGCTCTAGGCCAGGGCTAAGTTGGTTTTGGAAATCCGACTTGTATTCAACATTCGATGCTGACTTGGACCTACCGACGATTTTTCCCATAATTGTCGAACAACTGCTTCAGCAGTACCATACCTAGCCTGTTTGAAAGGGCCAGCCAGCTATCACAGGGCAAAATACGGGTGTTGAACTATTTCGAATTTTGTCCAAGGATTTACCTATGAATCGTCGACATTTCCTGAAATCCAGTGCAGCGGGCCTAGCCCTAGCGAGCGTCCGGTACCCCAATTTCGCCCAATCAGATTACCCAAAGAAGCGCGTCGGACTCATTGGCGCGGGCTGGTATGGCAAATGCGACTTGCTGAGACTAATCCAAGTAGCTCCGGTAGATGTCGTCTCTCTTTGCGATGTGGACAGTCAAATGCTGTCTGCGGCAGGAGATATCGTCGCCTCTAGGCAGCTATCCAAAAAGCGTCCAAGGCTATACAGCGACTACCGAGAGATGCTGGCAGAGAGGGACTTAGACATCGTGCTCGTCGATACACCCGATCATTGGCACGCCTTACCAACTATCGAGGCCATACAGGCTGGAGCCGATGTCTATGTGCAAAAACCCACTGGAGTGGATGTCGTCGAAAGCCAGGCAATGCTAGCGGCCGCTCGCAAATACGGGCGGGTGGTTCAAGTGGGCACGCAACGAAGAAGCACCCCACATTTGATAGAAGCCCGCGATATTATCAAGGAGGGCAAGCTAGGAAAGATTTCCCACGTTGAGCTTTGCTGCTACTATCATATGCGAACCCGGGAGAATCCGCCTGACACGCAGCCCCCCTCTCATTTCGACTACGATATGTGGACGGGGCCAGCCCCGATGCGCCCCTACAACAAACTGGTCCATCCTCGGAAATGGCGAGGGTTCATGGAGTACGGAAATGGGATTGTCGGAGACATGTGCGTACACATGCTGGACATGGCTCGGTGGATGTTGGATCGCGGCTGGCCGCAATCAATCAGCTCTCAAGGCGGCATCCTCGTAGACAAGCATAGCAAGGCCAATATCACCGATACGCAAACAGCGACTTTCGACTATGGTGATCTGCAAATGGTTTGGCAGCATCGTACCTGGGGTCACCCAGCCGACCCCGAATATCCTTGGGCCGCCATTTTTTACGGGGAAAAAGGGACCCTCAAAGCGAGCGTCCGCAAATTCGATTTCATTCCCCGCAACAAAAATGCTAAGCCCATCCTCCGCGATGTCGCATACGAACTAGATCAGTACCCGGAAGATAAGACCGAGGAAGGCCTCGAGAAGCATGTCGCGCCAGCCATCCGCGGGCACATGAAAGACTTTTTAGATAACGTCGAGTCTCGAGGCAGACCTGTAGCTGATATCGAAGAAGGCCACATTTCCAGCGCCTCCTGCATCCTAGCCAACGTGGCCATGGAATTGGGTCGAACACTCCGGTGGGATTCTGCTGCGGGAAAGGTACTCGGTGACGACGAAGCTAACTCTCTACTAGCCCGGGAATACCGGAAACCCTGGATTCACCCCACTTCTCAGAACGTATAATCGACGTATTATTTTAGAAATTACATGACCACCCTAAAGTCAAAGTCTCGCCATCTGCCACAACTGCTCTCTTTGCTCGCAGCCGCCTTGCTCGTCAGCGCTTGCTCTCGGCAATCTCACCCCCTCGACAGCTCCGATGGCTGGGTTTCCCTATTCGATGGAAATTCCTTCAATGGGTGGGAGATGAAATCGGAAATAGCCGAGCGTATCTGGTCCATCAAAGATGGCGTGATCGATTGCAATCCAATACAAGGCGGGAGGGACGATAAAAATCTCTGGTCAGAGGATGAATTCGGCGACTTCGAGCTCCACGTAGAATGGCGGATCAAAGAGCTCAAAGGCATATATAATACCCCCACCGTGTTGCCCGATGGTAGTTACCTCTTGGATGCAAGTGGCGAAAGAGTCACCAAACCTGTACCCGGAGCTGATTCGGGGATTTACGTGCGTGGCTCAAAAAAGTCTCAGATCAATATCTGGGCCTGGGACATCGGCTCTGGTGAAGTCTATGGCTACCGAAACAATCAGAAGGATCCTGAAATCCGAGCTGGGGTTACACCAAAAACTAAGGCCGACAAGCCAATTGGCGAATGGAATGCCTTCCACATAACTATGAAAGGCGACCGCTTGACGGTAGTTCTCAACGGCGAAACCGTTCTCGATAAGGCCCGGCTTCCGGGCGTGCCCGAGTCCGGGCCAATCGCTTTGCAGCATCATGGAGGCTACAATGAAACGGAAGGCGTTTGGAATGGGGCCTCGAGTCTCGCTCAGTTTCGCAATATAAAAATCAAGGAGCTCTAATCGCTCACTTCACCTGTCTCCCCTCTCATCGATGGCCGATTCGAAAGCCGCCCTAGCGGTGTTCGCTCAACCCGACGACATCGATTTCCGGATCGTTGAGCAGGTCTTCAACGTTTTGATACGCCTTAATCGATCCTCCATGCTGGGCGCTTAAAGAAGCGCTATCTAACGTTCTTGACGAATAAACCGCTGCTACTTGCCCCTGACTAGTGGCATTTATCGCTTCAATATGGGCCGTAGCTGCCCAACCATAACCAATGATACCTACTCTGTACTCTCTCAGAACAACGATTGCCAATTTTCCGCTGTAGAGAATCTGGAAATTGTCCAAGTTCGCAATCGTAAAGATTCCCCGGGCAAGCCCAGATGCATGCGCTATAAGGTAGCGGGCTTCGCTTTATCACAACCAGATACAAAGAAATGCGGCCAGACCGTCCCTAAGAGACTGCCTCGCCGCATCCAAATTTGAGAAAACGAAGATTTCAGCCGACGATTTCCTGCTGATGGAAAATGGTCCAGTCGTCTGCGTTGTTCAAATTAACCGCGTCCCGAGCGGCGCAACTGTCATCAGTCAGTCCCGCGGCGCCAAAAATCTCCGCCCGCGTTTCGTCTGTATGTATATAACCGGTCACCGCGTCGTTATGGGCGCCGATGTCAGCGCTCGGATTCATATTCTGCTTCACCCAAGCTTCGAACTCGAAATAGTTTGGCTTGTTATCGTTTACATAGCTGAGCGTCGCATCTCTGTCTAATCCGAGCGCATCAAGCGTCATCTGATCGTAGCCTGCTCCGCAAGCGGGGTAATCATCGTGAAGTTTGCCAACGGCGCCTAGCGACATTTTTTGCCAGAAACGAGGAAGGTGAAGCACGCCTAAAGACCCTGCTACTCCCGAACTTATCATCGGTACTATTTTGCCCATAATCTTATTGGTTGGAGGTTAGTTGGAGAAAAAAGCGTTAGAAGCTATGTATTCGTAAATTCATGTCGGCCAGGAAACGTGAGTTCCGCGACTCCCGACTTGTCTAGTTCTCCCAACCCCGCTTCGGTCATCAAATCGTACTGGGCTTTGGTCGCATCGTTGACCGGCAACCGTAAACCCTTTTCCTCGGCTATCCCCTTGGCGATGCCCGAGTCTTTCGCCGCGTGAGAGGCTGAAAACCAGCACTCGTGATCCCGGGCGATCATATCTTCGGCATCGGTTTCCAGCACACGGGAATTGGCTCCCGTTTGGGAGAAGACTTCGCAGATCATTTCCAGATCATGGCCCAAGGCGTTCGCCAGTCCGAGACCTTCCGCAAGCCCCGCGGTGTTGATATTCATGACCATATTTACCAAGGCCTTCACTTCAGCTGCCTTGCCGGGACCTCCTTCGATAAATCGCAGCTTTATGCTGAGATCCTCCAGCAATTGTCGATTCGATTCAAAGGCATCCGAATCTCCGGAAACCATCAGATAGAGATTTCCCTCGCGAGCATGGCTAATACTCGAGGCCATACAGGCTTCCAAAGTATTTGCTCCCGCCTCGCTAGACGCCGCCGCCACTTCGCGATGAATGCCCGGCGAAAGCGTGGCGCAGTTAATGAAAGTCTTTCCATTCGCCACTTGGAGCAGAGTGTCCTCTCCTTCCAGATAGATCGCCCGCATAGCGGCATCATCTGTAACGACGGTGACAATGACGTCGGACAAGGATGTGACTTCAGCCAATGTCTGGCAGGCTTTACTGCCCAACTCGCTAGCCAGCTCTTCGGCAGCGTTTTGATTGATATCGTACACCGCCGATATCGCGTAGTTGCAATCCAATTTCAAATGGCGGGCCATGTTGGCGCCCATTCGACCCACCCCGACAAAACCAATCGAGCTACTCATAATGAAGGGAAACGTTTCATATTGGAAACTAGGAAGCTAGAAAATTTCACCGGTCAAATCAACCCCTGAATTACCCTCTTTGTACACCCCTCAAATCCCTCGGATCTCTTAACGCGGCTCAGCAATCTACTCAGAGACACCAGCTTCAGCGGGATGCGACAGGGATTTGAGCCAGCAGAGCCAAGCTACTTACTCGTGCGTTACCGAAGCAGCTTCAAAGCGGCATCCACGCTATCTCCACCATGGACGATCGCCTCCATAGCCGCGGCCATCTTCTTCGGGCTGTTGTGCTGCCAAACGTTACGCCCGATCGCGATCCCGCTCACTCCCGCGTCAATGGAATCCTTGACCATTTTCAATAGAGCTGGGTCATCACCCATTGCCGCGCCGCCGAGTACGACTACAGGAACGATCGCCGCTTCCACAATCGCCTTGAACTCGTCCACCGAGCCATTAGCCGGGAAAGCGGTTTTCACTACGTCGGCTCCAAGCTCTGCCGCTAGCCGCGCAGCGAATCCAATATTCTCGACGGTATACTCATCAGCACGGCCAATATTAAAAGGTAGCGCTTCCAGGATTACTGGAATTCCATATTCACGCCCTTCGCTAATGATGGCAGCGCAATCCCGATAATTGTCAGACTCTTTGCGATGATGCAAATAAAGCATATTCATCATGGCGTGGGCCCCCAAAGCATCCGCATCTTCCGCTGAGTACAACACATACGAACCATCGTCCCGATTTCCCGGATACGTAGGCTTGTAGCAATCCGTTCTCAGGCATATGCCACTATTGGACAACGATTCCGAGCAAGCAGCGGCTACGCCATAGTTTACCACGTACCCATCGACGTACTCGTCCACTTCCTTGATTAGCTCAGACGGCTTTCTCAAAAGGCCCTCAATCGGGATCGCCGTTCCATGATCAATCGGCAGTATGACCGTCTTCCCATCCGATCCGAAAAAGCGTTTCAGGTATTCCTCTTTAGACATGACGAAAAGGTAGGATGCCTCATAAAGAATTCAACCTAGATTCGTCTCGAACGAAATTTGTAGGAGCGGCTTTACGCCGCGATTCAGCATTAAGCTCCAGACGCGACAAATAGCCACTCTTGCGAGGAAAGTGACTAAGTTTATGGCCGCTCCGAGATCGGCCGCTACCGAATTCGGACCAGGCCGGATGCCTGTGTTACTACCCTAAAACGCGTCGTTCAAATACGTCCGCAATCCCGTCTGCCAATAATACTGCAGTTTAAGCATCCATTTTTCGTAGCCTACGATCGCGTCGGTAC
>JAYZHU010000024.1:0-8483 GCA_036166175.1 Verrucomicrobiota bacterium
CGATCGCGACTCCAAGCGCATTGGCGTTCAAGGGGCCGGCGGGAATATTCCCAACCGCAAAGTGGCGATCAATATCGGGAATTCCGGGACATCAGCTCGATTCTTGACCGCGATGCTGGCAGCCTGTCCCGACGGCGACTTCACCTTGGATGGCGATGAAGCCATGAGAAAGCGGCCCATTCAAAAACTAGCCGACACGCTCGCTTCCCTGGGCTCTCAAATCGATACGACGGACGGCCATTTTCCTATACGCATTCGATCAACTGGTCTATCTGGAGGCATTGCCGAAGTCGATGCTACTGAAAGTAGCCAATTCGTTTCCGCACTCCTAATGGCCGCTCCTCTGGCCAAAGAACCAATAGAGGTCCGGTTGAGCAACCCTTCTATCCGACGGGGATATATTGATATGTCCTTGGCCATGATGGAGCAATTTGGCCTATCCGCGAGCATTCTGGAATCCCATTCGGATCGATACAGAATATCGCCACACGCTTATCACGCCCCTGCAGACCCGTACTTAGTCGAAGGTGACGCCTCCGCTGCCAGCTATTTCACCGCTTTGCCCTTCGCTGTTGGCGGCTCGATCACAATTGAAGGCGTATCCAAGAATTCGCTTCAAGGTGACATCGCTTTCGCGGATTTGGCCGCGAGCTCGGGAGGCCATCTAAATTGGGGTTCCAACGCCCTAACCGTTTCGCTACCAGAAAACGTTTCGCCCTTTCAATTCCCTCCACTTAATTCCAACTATTATGCTTTTAGCGACACCTTCATGACAGGAGCCGCATTGGCTCCTTTGGCAAACGGCCCAACAAGAATAGAAGGTATCGGGCATACTCGCCATCAGGAATGCGACCGGATTGCGGCCATGGTGAACGGACTATCCCAAACGGGCCAATCTACCCAAGATACGGAATCCACTTTGACCGTAGAACCGAGGCCGCTTCAAACAACGACTATTGAAACCTATGAAGATCATCGTATCGCAATGAGTTTCGCCATTCTCGGCTCTCATGACGCCTTGAAGTCAGGGCAATCCTGGATGAAGATCAAAGATCCACTCTGTTGCCGAAAAACCTTTCCCGACTTTTTCGAAGTACTCGAATCGGCTCGTCAGCAAAGTTTATAATCATAGAATTGACACACCCTTCTTCGCGCCAAACGGTCGCTGGCTTCCCTCATAAATCGTGACCCAAAACAATTTCATCATCATCGCTATTGATGGCGGAGCGGCCGCCGGAAAATCATCAACATCTAAAGGCCTAAGCAAACGCTTCGGTCTCATGCATGTGGATACCGGTTCGTTCTATCGAGCGACCACGCTAAAACTTATCGAAACAGGATTAACGCCGGAAAGCGGCCCCGGCCTCGAGTCAGGCCTAGCAGCTTTGAAACTCGGTACTGAAATCCATGGCAACCAAGCGACCATCACTATCAACGATTGGCTGCCTGACGACGCGATTCGCAGCCAGATTGTAAACGATCAGGTTTCCCATTTCGCAGCTCTCCCTGAGCTGCGATCCTACTTGCTCGATTACCAGCGATCGCAAGCGGATGTCGCTCGGGAGAATAGATTCAACGGCCTGGTCATGGAAGGGCGAGACATTGGATCCGTCATATTCCCGGATGCCGATCTTCGGCTTTTTCTGCATGCGGATCCGGAAAAGCGAGCTGAACGCCGTGCCAAAGAAGGCATTCAAGATAGTATCCAAAAAAGGGATAAAATCGATTCGACACGCAAGAATGCTCCTCTACAATGCCCAATCGGGGCGATCTTCCTGGATACCTCAGAACTCGATTTAAACGAGGTCATTGACAAGGCATCTGACCTCGTCAGAGAAGCCCTTTCTGAATGAAATTCAATCCTCGAGTCTATTGGCTATTCTACTGGCTGATTCGCAGCGCTTACCGAATCCTCCTTCTCGGCGACATAAAAGGCTTGGAGAACATTCCGAAATCGGGGGCTGTGATAATGGGCTCAAACCACGCCAGCCACTTCGACCCGCCCATTCTCGGCTGCAATCTTCGACGCGTTGTCGTCTATTTCGCCCGTAAGACCCTCTGGAAACCAGGATTCGCTTCCTGGTGGCTGGATGCTGTCGGAGCCATTCCTATCGACCGGAACGGTGAGTCGGATATTCGGGCTATGAAAAACACTCTTCACGCATTGAAAGCGGGAGCAGCCCTCTCCCTCTTTCCTGAGGGGACGCGCAGTCCCGACGGAAATCTCCAGTCCGCGAAACCAGGCATTGGCCTAATCGCTGCCAAATCTCAAGCCATGGTCATTCCTTGCCGGATTTTCAACGCCAACAAAGCACTTTCCAAAAGCTCCAAGCTTCCTAATTTCTCCGTTTCTGTGCACCTCGTATACGGAAAGCCCTTACAACCGAAAGACTATGATCCTGGTAAAGAGGCTGGCAAAGAGCGGTATCAGTTAATCGCCGACAATATAATGGCCGCCATCAGCCAAATCACCCGTCCCAGAATACAGGCAATCTAGAACCAATCTCAAAAACTATCTTGGCGCTGCTAAGAGCGGTTTCGTCTTAGAGCAAGGAAGGCGTCGTGGCACCAATGCCAGCCAGGACCCACAAAGAGTGCAACCATCTCCCTAAAATCAACTTGAGCCATTTAAATGAAGAAGGTTATGCATTTAAATGGCCCTGCTCGGCATTGGGATGATCTCTTATCCATTACACAAAAGCACTTCGTTTATTCATATATCGGCAAGCCGCTTGGAACATCGCTTCGCAAATCAATCGAACTCGTATCCGTCAACGTGTGGAGGAACGCAATTAGGTCGAGGATCTCATGATCCTTGAGCCGCTGGTTTGGCCTTAGCTCGTTAGCTTTGGCTATTTCTTGCACTAGTTTCGGGCTGTCCATGACAAAGAAATCGATGGACTCAAGGTCACTCCGTTAGGGAGCGACAAACTTCGCCCGGTCGTAATTCTTCAACGATCGCACGGGATCGATATGATGACGAACGGCCCCTTCCAAGGTATCATGGGCGCCCGAGCGCCCATAAGGGGCCGTAAGAGCTACATTACGCAGCGTGGGAGTTCTAAACTTGTAACGATCTGTCGGATTGCCCTTGACGAGCTCGCGTCCAAAATCCTCTCTGCCTTCCATACCTAACCCCTTAACAGGACCTAGTCGAGGCATGGCAATGGCGTGAAAATCAAGGCCTGTTAAGAGCGGCCCCGCGTTATTCTAAGAACGCCCAATGGAAGGGTCGCCAATTTCTGTTTCGCGGGGCCGAATTTCAACACGATTTACGCCACTTGCGGCCAGAAGGTACACAAAAGAAAGGTCAAGTCGATCGGCGTCCAGTCATGGAAAGAACAGGTACAGCCTGCTCAACCGAAGACTTAGGTTTTAGGAGGTAGCGGCCGAGCCGGTCCTCTCTCCTGCCTTACGGTTTCGAAAAACTATCACTGGTCGCGACTAAAGTAATGAGGTCACGGAATCCTCCACCCCGCTCTTCAAGATCAGCCAGGATACCATCAACCGTTGGGCGATCCATAATTTCGATACGACGTCCCAAGGCATAGGCCAGCATCTTTTCTGTAATCGCTCGATTGAATAGGAACTGCTTATCAAGGAGAATTTTTTTGAAATCGACGACGTCCTCGAACCCGCTGCCATCTGGCAATTTCCCGGAAGCGTCGATATGCGCACGGTCGTCGTAATTGGAGCGCCAACCGCCAATGGGATCAAAGTTCTCCAAGGCGAATCCGAGCGGATCGATTTTCCGGTGACACTCTCTACATGACTCGACAGTACGGTGCTTCTCCAACTGATCTCGAATCGTCTTCGTGCCCCGTATGTCCGGGTCCAACGGTTCCACATCTGGCGGAGGAGGAGGAGGAGGCGTTCCTAGGAGATTCTCCAATAGCCAAATACCGCGATAAACGGGCGAGGTGTCGATTCCGTTCGCAGTGACCGTTAATACGCTAGCGTGCCCCAGAAGCCCGCCTCTCCTCGGGTCATTGAGAGCTACTTTCTGGAAATCCAAACCTTTAACATCCTCGAGCCCGTAAAGCTCGGCCAAAGGGCCGTTCACAAAGGTATAGTTTGAATCCAGGAAGCAGGAAAGGTTCTGGTTCTCGTCGATGGCGTGACGGGTATACAGCTCGGTTTCCTTCCGCATTGCACTCTCCAGACCTCCCTCGTAGTAGGCTTCGAATTTGTTGCGATCCGGTGGAGCGTCCCCCAAATCGCGCAGCGTCAACCAGCTATCCAAAAACCCCCTAACGAAGCGATCCGACCGCTCGTCGCCCAGCATGCGCTCGACTTGTTCCGACAACACATCGGAACGATTCAAGCGCTTTTGCTTGGCCAAACTTAAAAGGGGTTCATCCGGCAAGGTACCCCACAAGAAGTACGAGAGGCGAGATGCCAAGGCGTAGTCGGTCAAGCGAGACGGATCCGCCTTCAATACCTCCCCTTCCAAATATAGAAATGAAGGCGAGCAAAGCGCCGACTTGAGCCCGTCCTTCATTGCCTCGAAAGGAGAATGCCCTTTCTTGATCCGTCCGGAAACAACCTCCATCAAACTGTTAAGCTCGGGAAGCGTAGCTGGTCGACGATAGGCTCTTGAAGCGAACTTATGGATAATCTTTCGCGTTTTTTTAGGATCGAACGTCTCATCGCCGATAATAGCCTTCCAGCTCGCTGTAGGCCATTCATCGTAGAATGGTCCTTCGATCTGCACTTCATGAATACGAATGTGCGGCACCCCGCCGTGCTTGATAGCAACGACCATGTAGTCCTCCTGTAAGTCGGGCTTGGGGATCGAGGGATCCGGATTCTCGATCACCATCTTGGATACCGCCCGGAAACTGGGTCGGATATCCATCGTTCCATTTACGTAGTTGAAGCGAGGCGCGAAGCCCCTATCCAACCAGTTGCGCGTCGTGTACCACTGAGGCCCGTCGTCGGAAAGATCGAAAAAACCAAGCTCTGGCTCGAAGGGCTGGGGCATGTGGAGGAAGCCAAAACGGCGATGCCCGGGAATCACTCGTAGCTGCATCGGCTCGTTTGGATCGTTGGTGATCGCTTCGTGCTGAAAAGAGTGGCGCCGATTCACGGCTTCGGCCAAAACGCGAATCTCGTAGGTACCTCCCTCGGGCACGCCTTCCTCGAAGGCGATCAACGGCGCGTAGGCGCCGAAGCGACGCACCGTATTGGGAGCCTCATAAATATTGAGATAGCGTTGCCCGTGGGCTCTCATGTGCCGTTTATTCAGTTCGGGCTGCTGCACAAAATCACCATTGAATTTCCAGGATTGCTGTGCCGGCTTTTCCTCCCAAGGGAGGGCCCTTTCCACGATCTGGTCCGCGGCTTTCAAGTATCGATCGAGCAAATACCCTGAAGTCACTAGCGCATCACCGACATTGTCGAGATGCTCGACTACTCGTTCGCCAGGGAACGTTTCCGTGGGATCAAACATGCTCATGTTCATCTGAAAGAGGTCGCCTATTGTATGGAAATACTCACGATGGTTGAGGCGCCGGAGAACAGTCTCCCCTCCAGTGATTATCCGACTGTCGTAGGCATGGGCAACCGCGCCCGTCATCCAGTCGATCACTTCTTGGCGCTCCGCGTCTCCTGGCTGAGGCTCGTTCTCTGGAGGCATGTCCCCCAAGTTCAAGAGATCCAGAATATCCTGAAAATCTACAAGTGCTTCGTCGTCAAGTATCGGATACACCAGTTCATCAAAATCCCGCTCGCCCTTCTGCTTTTCCTCATTGTGGCAACCAATGCAATACTCCTCTAGGAAGGGCTTCACTTTTGAATCGAAAGCCGTTGCGTCGAAATCGACTTCCGCGGCCACGCAAACTTGAAAGCCCGCTAACAGGCCAAGCCACCCGGCCACGAGCGGCTTCGAGAAAAAGCCTTTTATGCTCATGCCAATTCCAATCCGTTAAGCGTGCCGGTACTCGTTCCGAAGAAATCAGTTTCGACTCCAAATCTCTGCAGCATCGAAAGGTAGAGATTGCAAAGCGGGACTCGTTTGCCCTGGGACGAAGGATAAGCCTTATGCTCGCCGGTTTTAAAGCCCGCCCCCGCGAGAATGATGGGCAAGTCGATGTTCACGTGAGCATTCCCGTTCCCCATACCGCTTCCGAAGAGCACCATCGTGCTATCGAGCAGGTTTCCGTTCGAATCCGGTTCCTTTAGCGACTTCAATTTATCCAGAAAACGGGAGAGTTGCTCCATTTGGTAATACTCGATCGTGGTCAGTCCTTTAATTCTATCGGGCTTCTGGCCGTGATGCGACAAGGCGTGGTAACCTTGGCTCAAACCGAAAAATCCGGTATCGAATCCCGTTCCAGCCATCTCGAAGGAGGCTACGCGAGTGGAATCCGTCTGCAGGGCGAGTGCGATCAATTCATACATTACCGGAATGTCCTCGACGAGACTGCGATCTTCCGGTTCGTCCATCTGGGCCTTCGGCTTGGGAACCCTGGACCAGCGTTTGTCCAGCTCCAGGCTGACCTCAACATCTCTCACCGAGGTCAAATACTCGTCCAGTTTATCCTTGTCTTGTCCCCCGAGTCGCCGCTCGAGATTCTTTGCATCTGATAGCACGGAGTCGAGGATGGAGCCACGCAGCTCTAAATCGTCAGCGGCTTCCTGCTTTGCCCTTTCCCCTTCGTTGATGAAAAGCTTCCGGAAAAGCTCGCGCGGCCCTTCGATGGGAGGCACGCGAACACCGGTGCGCGTCCAGCACATATGGCAGCCGCCGTGCAATCCATCCTCCGAACCAATCGTCAAAGACGGGAAGCGTGTCGCCGCTCCTGTATGTTCGGCAGCCCGCTGATCTATGGAAATATTGCCCTCCGGCATTCCTTTGGCGTCGGCCATCTTCACACCGCTCAGGAAGGTGTGCACGGAAAAGTGCCCTCCTTTAACATCATGGTCTAGATGGGAAAAGATATTAAAGTCTTTCCGATGGCGCTCCAAAGGAGCTAGCAAGGGCGTCATGGCGTAATTAGAGCCGGCCTCATTCGGGAAAAAATCCTTAGGATACATACCGAAGGAATTGCCGATGCACACCATTCTCATCGGTGGCCCAGAAGCCGAGGCCTTAACCGCTCCAACCGACTTCGCGGCTACGGATTCCAACGCCGGCAGAGCCAAGGTTGCGAACGAGGATTTTAAAAAGAGCCGTCTATTCATGAGAATTTTCTAAAGTACCAAATCCAGGGAAAAATGCAATGTTCGAGGACTGGCCACGCTTTTCTGCGAATCTTGCCCGATAATCGGCCAATTTCGACATACTTTCTGGCGAGGAATCCAGTACGGAGATGTAATTAACAGGATACGCTACTCTTCAGGATCACGCTTTTGCATGAGCATGATCTAAAACAACCCGTCAAAAAGTGGGGAGAGTCGGTCTAGCCTGAGCAAGACCGACGGGCTCGGTCCTCCTTCGATGGTAGCAATGAGGAGGACCGGGCCGGTCTTCCCTGCCAAGGTCAAAATCGCCGATTTTCGCTCCGACGGTCCTGATGAACGCGATCTTCAACTCTAGATCTTCACGAAGAATTTCTGGCGGTACATCCACCAGCAGATCACCCAGAGGCACAGTCCCGTGAAGGTAGCTTGGAAGAAGGGGGCGAACTTGGATCCAGCCAAGTGAAAGAGATGATCGCCTAAATGAATTTCCAATCGGCTCGCGACCCAAGGGCGCAGCAACATCCCCATGCAATAAATAGCGATGGAATTCATGCCAACAACGATGAACGGAAAGGTCCAGCTCTGGATCTTTTTCACGTCGATCACCCAATAAAGAGCGACCAATATTAAGCAGCACCAACCGGTAGAAAAGAGGGCCCAAGATGGCGTCCAAATTCGTTTAGCCATGGGGCACATACCGGTAATCTCGAGCAACCAGCCCACGAAGATTCCTCCGACTCCCGCGACCAAGATGATCTTGAATTTATCTAGGCCTTTGCGTTTGGATCGCAAGAGTTCGCCAATCATGAGCCCAAACAACATGGTGGCCAGCGACGGCAGAAAGTTGAGTGTCTGGTAGCCGCCGGGATTGGCCACAAACGGCTGGCGAATCTGCTCAGAGCCTTCACCAGTGAATGGCGCTCTCTCCGGCATGATATTCAAAAACCAGGTATCAAACGCGTGTGCAGCGTTGGCATTCTTGTGCCACGAAGCGCCAACTCCGTCGAGGTGCTCCTGCGCCCATTCAGGCGAAACATTCAGCTCCGGGGCCCCTTTATCGAAATCGACACCGGATCCTGGATACAGGATAAATATCAGCCATGTAAGTGTAAAGATGGCTCCGGCTGCAAACGATTGGAATTTCACTCCTCTTCCCCAAAGCAGGAAGAGAAATGTATAGCCCATCCCCATCTGAGTAAGCACGTTGGTCATCCACCAACGTGTCAAAGGGCCATTGGAGGTTAGGAAGATCCCCAAAAAGACAAGGATCAGAGAGCGGACGAAAGCGTGCCCCAACA
>JAYZHU010000025.1:0-5640 GCA_036166175.1 Verrucomicrobiota bacterium
CCTCCATCCACTGCGGGAAACGTTGATTACACCAACGGGTGACATTGCCTAAAAGTGCAGAAACTGCCTCAATAAATTCCACGTAAAAGCTCTCGCACTAATACTTCACCAAAGGGATTCAATCGAGAAATTCAAGGCTGCTTTCTAATAAGCTCTTCTGGGCAGGCCTCAGGAAATTATATCCAAATTATTCGTAGATTAGTGTAGGATTATTCAGTTTGAACTATCGATAGACAAAAACAACAAATTTGTAAGTAACTGACAAACAGTAAAAAATACTGATTTAGGCAGTTTTACGGCTAGGCAAAAACTCATAAAGATCCGAAAACGATTCCCGATTCATAACATGGCACCAACGGCAGGCTGAATAGCCTATCGATAGCAAAACCACCTTGTTTTCGCGATTAGCCCTCTCAATAGCCTCATTCCCCCAAGGATACCAACCTACGGAATTATCGGCATGCTGTTGCAAGTAGGGTAACTGAGCGTTGGCCACGCTGTTTTCGGAATTTTTTTCGGCACCCGAGTCGGTAGTCACGAGAATAGCTGCCAGAATAAGGGTTGCCGGACGGCTTAGGAATCAGGCATAGGGCTAAAGACAGATTCAAAGTGAATTCGTTCAAGGATAATCCTGTCTTGGATTGCGGCTGGGTTTCGGCGATCCATCGAATCAGTCGAGGGAGGGGCAAAATTCCCAAAAATCTGCCATTCAATCGATTGCTGCTTGATTGAATTGCGGAAATCGCATGGCTTTTAGTTATAAGCCGATGATGGCCCAAGCGAGTCCCAAGCTAGAAGAATTGACCCAAGCAACTCCCCACGCAAGCACCTCTACTCACCGTTCCAGGAACTGGTGGGTAGCGTGTATTTGCCAACCGATTGCTAGGGTATGGAGTAGGATATGAGAAGTTCTTTGTCCTACATCGAGAACTCCTCCGGTTCGGTTTTCTACAGGGCGAGTAAGCGTGAAGCGGCCCTGTTCGGGTTTTCTGCCCTCCTTTTTTTATGGGGCTGCTTTCGAATGACTCAAGCGGGTCTGCCCGGCGAGAGCGGAGACGCCAGCGCTTTCTTGATAGGCGTTTTGTTCGCTTCCTGCGGATTCTTTCTAAGCTGGTATGTAGGTAACCGGTGGATGTGGTTGATGATCGCCGTGGCGATTATTGGAAGGATGCTCTTGCTGCCGATGCCCGCGTCAGAGGACCTTTCCCGCAGACTCTGGGAAGGGGATGTTCTGGATACGAATATGAACCCCTACGAATTGTCTCCTAGTAGCGAGGAATTGAGACTTCTTCGGGACCGGAGATGGGAGCGCATTGAAAACAAGGATCAGGTATCCAGACAGGCGCCATTGGTGATGGCCGTTTTCCGGATTTTCAATTCTATTGGATTCAATGAATGGTCGATTAAGGCGGTGTTTGTTGTCATTGATATATGGATATGCATAATTCTAGCGTTTAGATACGGGTCGAAGAAAGCGATCTTATACGGATGGAACCCGATGGCAGCGTATTTTATCGCCGGAGAGGGCAGAGTGGAGTGCCTGTTTCTGCTGCCTGCGCTAGGCGGATTCCTGATTTGGGAAGCTTGGGTGGATAAGAAAGGAGGCGCAGTTGTTATCGCCAATAATGGCGGTCTTGGAGGCGGTCCTGGTCAGATGGTAAGTTTTGCGGCATTACTGATAGGGCTTTCGTTAGCCATGAATATCATATTTCTTCCGATACTGGTGTGGATGTTCTGGCATGTCCTGAGCAAGTCCGGATTAAGGACTGGTTTGGCAATCTTGGTTATCGGTTTGGTGCCCGTATTTTGCTTCAGTGGTTGGGGAGCGTATTCTCTGGGGGCGGACATGCGCAGTCTATTGCCATTTTCTCTTCCGATCGACGAAAGCGCCCTTTCCCTTTTACCGAACGTTTTCGAGTTCACGGGGCTTCAAGTTAAGCCCGAGCTATTCTTTTTAGCGATAGTGGTCATCGCTTTCGCTTTGATGATACGCAATGAACCTTTAGGTCGCTTCAGTAATCTATATTTGGGTGTATATTTCGTATTCACGGCTGTAGCAGAGCCATGGCAATTCCTTTGGCTGGCTCCTTTCGCCGTGGGAATCGGGCAGTTAGGGTTCCGATTGGTTTCCATTTCTGTATTCGTCTACTATTTCGCCTTTGTAGGATCGGACGTTACGGCAACCTTGACGATTTGGCAGTCTTGGGCTTTGTGGTTACCTCTGCTTTTAGGATTGGCTTGGTATGCGGTGGAAGGGCGATCGAAAACGAATGGCCTTTATGTCCGTTCCTATTAAAGCGATTCTCATGCTTCGGGCCCCGGTTGAGGGGCAAGTAAAAAGAAGATTGGCCAAATCCATCGGGGATGCGGCTGCTTTGACGCTATATCGTTGGATGGGACAGAGGCAGCTAGAGGGGATTCCATCTAGCTGGTTAGTCAAAGTTCGATTCACTCCCGATTGCGCTGGCGATCGGATGGAAGCATGGCTGGGGAAGGGCCCTCGATTTGCGGCTCAGGGATCGGGTGATCTTGGGGAACGAATGCGGCAGGCGGCTGAATTCTCCTTCGATAAGGAAGGTTTCCAAAAGCTGATATTTCTGGGAGCGGATTGCCTCGCTTTGGATGAAAAGATTTTGGCGAAGGCAGCCCATGGCCTCAAGGATAAGGATTTCGTCCTGGGCCCTGCTCTGGATGGTGGGTATTATTTGTTGGGGATGCGACGCTATGAATCGATTGTGTTCGAAAACGTCAATTGGGGGTCCTCTTCTGTGTTCGCTGAAACGGTTGACCGAATTAGAAAATCAGGAGCCAGTCTAGAGCTTCTCGAGACCTTTTCGGACATAGACGATTGGGAATCGCTTGAACATGAGAAGAATCGAATCGATCGAGATATTAGAGAAACTTTGGGTTTCGAATGATTCTGGCTCCAGACCAGACAAGCGGAGGCTGTTAATCTTCGTCTACCGTTCTCAGTTGCACGCTGTCGATTACTCGGTCGCTGGCGAGAATATCGGACACGAGAACGATCTTGTCGCCAGGAAATAGGTACCCACGCTTAACGAGCTCCTTCATAGCTCGGGCCACAGTCGCTTCTGGCTCTGTGCAGAAGATCATCTGGAAGGGAACGACTCCGTGGTGGATCCTCAAATGCCTGACCGTCTACTCAGAGTTAGTGAATGCGAAGATAGCTGAGGTGCGTGGTCGCTGAGCTGATACGCCTCTGGCCATCGATCCGCTCCTCGTAAAACAGAGAATGGCGACGGCGTCTGATGTGTTAGCCATTATGACCGCGGAATGCTGAATACGGGCCCTGTCGGTAGTTAGGTCCAGGTCGTCCGCGAATCCGAATTTCTTACCGTAGCGGTCGATCGCCTTGGAGATTTTCGTTAGGGCGTTAACGCATTCGAGCGGGTATTTTCCGATGGTGGTCTCGCCCGAGAGCATAACGCAATCCGCCTCTTCCTCTATGGCAATGGCGACGTCGGAAACTTCGGCCCTGGTGGGCATCGGATTGGAAATCATGGATTCCAGCATATGGGTTGCTATAATGACTGGTTTCCCAAGAGCCAGGCAGCTTCTAATCGCATTGTGCTGGATAATCGGCAAGGTCTCGAATGGGCATTCGATACCGAGATCGCCGCGGGCAACCATCAAGCCATCGGTCTCTTTTATAATCGCATCGAGATTGGAGATGGCGGACTGGTCTTCGATTTTGGCGACGATCCTGGCATCGTGTCCTCCGTTTTCGTCTAGGAAATCGCGGAGGAGCTTGATATCGTTTTCTTCTCTAGCGAAGGAAAGGGCGAAAAGATCGATGCCTTCCTCGATTCCGACCAGAGCATCCTGTTTGTCCTTCTCGGTGAGAGCCGGCAAATTGACTTTTATACCGGGCAGGTTGATGTGCCGTCTGCTGGTGAGTTCACCTGGTATAATTACCTTGCAGCGAATGCGGGCAGCGTCCTTTTGCAGGACTTCGAGTCGGATCAAGCCATTGTCGACGAGAACAACGCTGCCGACTTCGATATCGTTAACCAGGTTCGAGTAGTTGACATCGACGGAGCGAATCTCCTCTGAATTCTCGGCTCCGGGCTTGATAGTGAAATCGAATACTTCGCCTTGTTTTAGTTCGATCGGATGCTCTATGTCGCCCGTTCGGATTTCAGGGCCTTTAACATCCATCATGACCGAGATCGGACGACTCTGCTTTTGCTCGATCGAACGGATTTTTCGGCAGACCTTCTGCACGTAGTCGTGATCGGCATGCGCCATGTTGATTCGACAAATGTCGACGAAGTGTTCGCCCATTAGCTTTTCAAGCATTTCTTCGCTGTCCGTCGATGGGCCGATGGTGAAAACGATTTTAGTTCTTCGTGGCGAGATCCGGGATTCCTGGTTCATTTTGCAGGGAGGAGGGGATGGGCGGTTTTTGTGGCGTATTGTTGTCGTCCTGTCTTGGGATCCTACACTTGCTTGAGATCGGTGCCTTCGCCTGCCGCGATTGTGTCGATGCGATAGTGGGCCCGCGCTCGAAGGGCGGAAAATTCGTTTTGGATCGCTTCGGAGCTGTTGCAATCCCGACTGAGGTGGGCGAGTAAAACCTGGCTCCAAGAGGGCTCGCCACTCGACTCTAGCAAGTCACGAGCCGCTCCATTGGAAAGGTGCCCGTGGCGCCCGCTTATCCGCTGTTTCAGAGACCAAGGGCGCCTTTCGTCTTGTTCTAGCAGTTGCGGGCAGTAATTCGACTCGACCACCAGCGTATCGACATCTCGGATGCGCTCTTCTATATGCCGTGGGGCGAAACCCAAATCTATCAGCCAAGCCAAGCGTCGGATGGGGGAAAAGAGATCGTCGCCTCGGCCGCTAGTAAATTTAAAACCGACGGGATCGTGGGCATCGTGGGGCAAAGAAAAGCTTTCAATAGTCAAGTCGCGGAACTGGAAGGTAGACCCGGTATTGAAAATCCGCCATTCCGGGTTGTGCTTCAACTTCGGCTGAATGGCTCGAGCGGTCATCAAGTTGGCGTAGACCACGGGATTGAATTTCTTGGCGAAGGTTGAAATCCCTGCCGTGTGATCACTGTGCTCGTGAGTAACGAAGATGGCGTCGATCTCTTCTGGGCGAACGCCTCGCTCCTCCATCATGGCGCAAAGTCGTTTGCAACTGAAGCCGGCGTCTACCAGAACTCGGCAATGCTCGGTGACTAGCAGGCCGCTGTTGCCAGAGCTGCTGCTACCAAGGATCGAGAATTGCATGGACATCGAGATAGACTGTCTACCTCGCTCATCTCCTTTTCAAATACGAAATCGCAAGAATTGGCGGAGCAAGAGCGTAAATGCAGCCATTCCCGTATTGCTTGCATTTTTCGCCAGGCGCTATCAAGTAGCGGATCGCAAAATACAAATGGGCGGTTGGCGTTTCGCTTTTTGGTGAACGCATCGAGTCATTTAGGCTAGCCAGGTTTTAAAAGGAATCCGAGGCGTCGCCTTCTCCGGAGCCCTTAGAAATCCATGTCGACGAAAGATAAAACCAAAATGTATCTCCACAAGATCGATCCGGACGAGGATGCGGCTATTCAGCGGTCATACGACGATGCATTTCGTCCGAGTGAAGGTTACCGTAAATCGATGCCGGATATCATGG
>JAYZHU010000026.1:0-10218 GCA_036166175.1 Verrucomicrobiota bacterium
TCTCGCGAAAGTCGGCCAATGAGTGGGATTCCCCATCCATAGATCGACCCGAAATCGGGGAACCGAAGGCTCCTAAAGCGGTGCGAGCGAATCGTTCAAGCCGCGTGTGCATGCTGGCGGTGATGGCGAGCTCGGAACGCTCTTCTGCGAATGCGTCCACTTTTCCCTGGAGTTCCAGCAGACGATAATCTGGATCCCACCGAAGGGAGGTTGCGTAGAGAGCGATAGAGTCACCGATTCGATCGATACTGAAATCGTTAAGTTCTCGCCTATGGGCTGCGTAGCCTTGAACTTCAGCTTTTGCCAATCGGGTCATCAGTTCTGGTGGAGCGCTGGGATTTTCTTTGGCGGCGTTTAGCTGGGCCCGGGGAGGGTAGACTAGCCGAGTTAGCGAGTCTTTGCGAAAGGCTTCGTAAGCTCGCAAGTCCAGCGTATCGGGTGATCCCGCGACTGAATAGCCAGTTGGGTCGTTTGGATCGGCCACAATTTCAACGTTTTGATTTTGATCGATGGCGAGACCAAGTACCCGGCCAGTGGGAAGATCTAGTGAAAAGAGGCCTGGTTCGCCAGAGAATCTCTGCCGAAAGACCCCATCTGCGGCGACGGAGATGCGCCCTTCTTCCGATCTCGTATTCGAATCGATATCGACTCGGCTTAGGGCAAGTTCGGTCCCGGCTGGCCCACTTCCAATGTTTCCCGAGATCGAAAAGCCTGCCCAAACAGGAAGGGCGAATAAAGTGAATGCCAAGGGAGTCAGTCTGCGAATGTAGCTGATTACCGCTCCAGATACGGATTTCAAGGGATACGAACGTGATTGAACCATAATCGGTGCGGTATCTTCTTCTTACGTTTTAGGACCGGCTTCAATTTCAATACGCACCAAATTAGACAATATCATCCGCCAAAAAGAATGATCAAATGGCCCTCTCTCAGATCCAAGTAGCTCGAGGCGGCCAATCCCAAGCGACATCGTTTCGGTGTCATCTGGCAATGGCGAACGCCGAGAGCTTGGATTCTGAGACGCATTGCCCTGGGCAAAAGGGCCGAAACGGGTTTGATCGGCGTTGATCGCCACCGGGCGGGTCCCTAACTCGCGCTGGCGTCAAGTCGCTTTTTTCAAGCCCGTTCCGGCCTCCGCTACTTACTCATTCTTTTTGGCGGATGGCATAAGATCTTGAGGTGCCTTAGATATTGGCAGTAATTCGAAACCCTAAGCCGTTAGCGCTCCTTCGAACCCATTTCTGCACGATGCCAATCAAACCTTCTCTATGCATTGCCGCGCTCTTCGCCAGTTTTGGAGCAACTGCTTGGGCCCAAATGATGAGTCCTTCTGAGATACTGCAGGAAATCAGCAAACTCGAGCGAGTGGGATCGGTTCTGCACGTAGCTGCCCACCCTGACGACGAAAATACCACGCTACTTACCTACTTAGCTCAAGAAGAGCGTCTCGATACAGCCTATTTGTCTCTTACTCGTGGCGGGGGCGGCCAAAATCTCATTGGCTCTGAGCTCAAAGAGGAACTGGGGCTGATTCGGGCCAATGAGCTTCTGCAGGCTCGAAATATCGATGGAGCCAATCAGTTGTTTACTCGAGCCCGGGATTTTGGCTATTCCAAAGGGCCCGAGGATACGCTAGAGAACTGGGAGGAAGACGAGGTCCTCGGCGATGTCGTTTACTCGGTTCGCTATTTCGAACCTGATATAATTATTACCCGATTCAATCCCGCTGCTGGCCCGACGCACGGACATCATACGGTTTCCGCCCAGTTGGCGCTGAGAGCATTCAAGCTGGCTGCAGATCCGAACGCCTTTCCTGAGCAGCTCGAAAAATTGGATACGCATCAAGCGAAACGGATCTTTTGGAATGGCTTTGGCCAGAGTCGCGGCGGGCGTAGCTGGCCTGCAAGTTCCAATTTGCAAAACGAATCCCGCGAAGTCGTTAGCTTGCAGATAGGAAGCTACAATCCGCTATTAGGAGAATCCTACACCGAGATTTCAGCCCGCAGCCGAAGCATGCACAAGAGTCAAGGTTTTGGACGGGCTGGCAGGCGCGGATCGCAAGTGGAAAGGCTCGTACTGCTTGATGGGGCTCCCGCAGAAGGCGACTTTCTAAAAGGCGTGGATACGACTTGGGACGGCTATGCAAATGGACGATCGATATCGGAGCGTATCCAAAATATAAAATCGAACTTCGATATAGCCGCGCCTTGGCGATCTCTGTCGGAATTGCTGAAATTGAAGGACGAGTTGGGGGAGCTGCCGAATTCCCGGTTTGCTCGAAGGAAGCAAGCTCAGCTGAAAAGGATAATCGCGTCATCCATGGGACTGCATTTGGAAGCCCGAAATGAGGATGCCCATGTTTTGGCAGGAAGCGAGATTGGCATCAGCGTGGAGCTAGTCAATCGATCGCCCGCAAGCGCTCGCTTAACAGGATTGGAAGCCACCTACTTTGATAGTTCGGTTTGGCCTGATCGCAGATCGCTAGTAAGTAAGGATGATTTGAAAATAGCCCTACCGGCGAATGAGGTGGAGACGGTTTCATTTGAGGCTAGCTTGCCTACTGATGTCCCCTATACTCAACCCTATTGGCTAGAAGAAACTCCCAGCATTGGAATTTACAAGCTGAGGAACCGTCGACTGCTGGAGGTGGAGTCATTGCCGGATCCAATATCAATCGTCGCGAAAGTGGAAATCGATGGACATATTGTAGAGTTCGAGGCTCCACTGATTAAGGTGACGAGCGATCCTGTCAAAGGAGAGGTTCGAGAGCGGGTGGCGATTCGCCCAGCCTTGGCGTTGAAGCCCGAGAGCGCTGTTACGCTCTTTGAAGATCGAGAGTCGAAGGAAATAGCGGTTAGAATCACCAGTAATTTTGGCCCGATCTCGGGCGTTCTGGAGGCGAGCGTCCCGAACGATTGGAAGGTAGAGGTAGCCGATCCAAAATTCTCTCTCGGGGGTGGAGGAGACTCATCGGTGCTCCTCGCCCGAGTGACGCCACCGAAAACCTCCTCGGAAGCAACCATCACCTTCACCGCGGTTTCATCAGATGGCCAGCGATTCGATTCCAGTCTTAAGGAAATCTACTACGATCATATCGGCAGGCATCCACTGCTTGGAAAAGCTGAGACTAAACTGACTCGACTGGAATTGAGCCGGGCGGGAACAAGAGTCGCCTGCGTGCTTGGAGTGGGGGATACCGTTCCGGACACATTGGATCGAATCGGCTACACGGTTGATCGGTTCATGGTGGACGAGATTTCCGAGGAAGCGATCGCAGGTTACGATACCGTGATTTTGGGGCCTCGGGTCTTCGACGCTTTCGCGGGACTAGACAAGAAGTTTGACGCCCTGATGGATTACGTGGAACGTGGCGGCACTTTGATATCCCAGTACAGCACCACGAGCTTCCGGGCGAAATCGAGATTCACGGCTCCATTCCCAATCAGGCTTTCCCGAGAGCGAGTTTCCGAGGAAAAGGTCCCCATGAAGATTCTCAGTCCCGAGCATCCGGTATTCAATTCGCCTAATCGAATTCTTGATAAAGACTTTGATGATTGGATACAAGAGCGCGGCCTATACTTTGCCAGCAGCTGGGACGAAGCTTATGAGCCGCTGCTTTCAGCCCACGACAGAGGCGAGCCACCGAGGAATGGCGGGCTTCTGGTAGCGCGGTATGGCAAGGGTTGGTATGCTTATACTGGGCTTTCATTTTTTCGCCAATTGCCTGAGGGAAACCCTGGAGCGATTCGGCTTTTCGTTAATTTAATCTCGCTAGGACATGGAACCGGATCCGGAAATTGAAATCGCCAAATCGGTCAAGAAGGAGAGCTCCAAAGGTTGGACGGAGCTTTATCTAATCGTGGTAGGAGTATTGGTGGCCCAAATAGCGTTCTTCGTTTGGCTGACTAAGACCTTCGATTAGAGCGAATCTGCACCTATGAATCCTATCGATATCGCCACTATTGGGGTCACTCTGATCGCCATCGTATTCTTCGGCGTCTGGAAAACGCGTAATGACCGCAAGCTGGATGAGTTTCTAAAAGGCAGTTCCAATAATTGGGGAACGATTGGCTTGTCGGTGATGGCGACTCAGGCCAGCGCGATCACATTCCTGTCCACGCCAGGTTTGGCCTACGACAGCGGAATGGCATTCGTGCAAAACTACTTTGGCATGCCGCTGGCCCTAATCCTGATAGCCGCGGTGTTCGTGCCCATGTATTACAAGCTCGAGCTCTGCTCCGTGTATGAGTTTCTCGAGCACCGATTCGACTCCAAGACTAGGACTTTGGGAAGCTCGATTTTCCTGATCCAACGAGGATTTTCGGCGGGCATAACGATCTACGCACCTTCGATCATCCTAACAAGCGTCCTCGGATGGGATATGAATACAACGGTTATCGGGGTCGGGCTAGCTGTTATCGTTTACACTGTGACCGGTGGCTCTCGTGCAGTAAGCGTTACTCATAAGTATCAAATGACCGTGATTCTTACTGGCATGGCTATCGCCTTTGGGATAGTTGTATACAAAATCATGGGACACGCGGGATTTAGGGAGAATCTTAGCATCGCTGGAGCATTGGGTCATTTGAACGTTGTCGATTTGTCCTTCGATTTGAATAAGCGATACACGATTTGGTCCGGTTTGCTGGGCGGTTTCTTCCTCTCGCTATCGTACTTTGGGACGGACCAATCACAGGCTCAACGTTACATGTCGGGGCAGTCAGTGCGCGAAAGTCGCCTCGGCCTGATGTTTAATGCATTACTCAAAGTCCCCATGCAGTTCCTGATTCTTCTGCTTGGCGTGCTGGTATTCGTTTTTTATCAGTGGGAACGTCCTCCAGTGACCTTCCTGCCGGAAGCCATGACTGAGATTGCGGAGTCAGTGGATGCCAATGCCTACCGGGAATATGAGCTTAGATTCGAGAATCGGTTTCAGGAGCAGAGAAGCGCTATCGAAGGTTACGTCGGAGCCCTGAGAAATGGAGAACCAGGCGAGGCGGAATCTTCGAAGATGGAGCTGCAGAACGCCAGTCTGGCGGTCAAGGAGGCGCGGTCTCAGCTCAAGGGTCATATCGCTCGGGCCACAGGCCAGGAGAGCATGAAGGAAACTGATTACGTATTCATCCATTTCGTTCTCAACGAGCTGCCGATCGGACTGATCGGGCTGCTTATCGCAGTTATATTGAGTGCGGCAATGTCCTCGACGGCATCCGAGCTTAGCGCTTTGGCGACGATCACCACTGTCGACTTTTATCAACACCACTTCGTGAAGGGCCGGGGTGAGCGTCATTACATGAAGGCGTCCAGGACCTTTACGGCCATGTGGGGTGGCTTGGCTATTCTCTTTGCCCTTTTCGCCAGCATGGTAGAGAGCTTGATAGAGGCGGTCAATATTGTGGGATCCTTGTTTTATGGTACAGTTCTAGGGCTATTCCTGGCGGCCTTCTTTATCAGGAGAATTGGAGCCCATGCCGCATTTATCGCAGCTATCATCGCCCAGTTCTCCGTGCTGTTTCTCTATATCACCGACCTAGTGAAAATCGGATATCTCTGGTATAATTTAATAGCCTGCTTATTAGTAATTGTCATCAGTTATTCAATACAATTGGTGATAGGTAAAAAGGAGGTATAGTGCCGGAACCTGTCATTTGTTTCGGACAGCAGCCTTGCGGGATTTTCCCGAATCGATTTTTGTTTGCGAAAATCAAGACGGCCAAAAGATTGCGGAGGGAGATTGGCGGAAGGGTAGTATTTTTCGTCCACGACAGCGATCATGACCACCGGGAAACCTGTGTCTCTCTTGTCAATCGCCATACGGGCAAGACGGAACGTTTGAACTTCGAGGTCTCCAACAAGATTCAGAAGCTTTATTCCCCCTTGTATTGCAAGACGATAAAACCCGGCTGGAAGGATAAGATGAAACGGTTTTTACCTAACTTGGTGGACCGCGAACTTGTAGACGTGTTTGATTCCGTGGATACCATCAATGTCGCCGATTTTTGTTTGCAGATGTACGAGAAGGTTGGATTGCTTAAGGATGTGGAATTGCAGCGGTCGAGTGATCCTGATTTTCGCTCTTCCGCGATTGATATAGACGACTACTTCGTGGATACTCCCTATCAAGGAGAGAATGTGAGGGCTCGTTATCGGGATGGAAAGTATGGCCTATTCAAGGGTGGCGGCCGATTCATCGATGTCCACGTTGGCGAGGTAACCAAGAAGATGATCAGCCCGGCCAGAGATACCCGATTAAAGTGGATGCAGTCCGTGATTAGATGTACCCACTACGTTGCCGGAGAAGGGGAAATCCAGTATTTGAATCAATCGGATGCCCCCGAGATTGAGTTTGTGAAGCGTGATTTTATTGAAAACTCGGGAGATGCCTATGCAGAGTGTCGGCATGACTGGTAAGCGAATCCTAGCTTTTGGAGCCCATCCGGACGACATTGAATTCGGTTGTGGGGCCGTATTGCTTGATGCCGCGGAGAAGGGGGCTTCAATTGATTTAGTCGTTCTTTCAAAAGGGGAGGCAGGTACTCACGGCAATCGCTCCGTTCGAGAGAAGGAGGCGTTAAAAGCGGCTGAAATGATTGGGGCCCAAGTTCATTTTCCGTCGACTGCAGGGGACACGAGACTGAGATCGGATCTGGAAATAACATTGATGGCGGCGAAGACCATTCGTCGATGTAAACCGGATATCGTCTTGGCTCCCTCCGGACATTTAAATCAGCATCCGGATCACCGGGAAACCAGCATCATCGCTCGAGACGCCAACAGGCTAGCCCGATACGGAAAAACGCCAGGACTGGAAGGATTGGATCCCCATGCGACTCAGGCCCTGTTGTTTTTCGACATTTCGAGCGAATCGCCTGGCTGTGATGGAATGATCCCTTTCCTCGTCGATGTATCGGGGCAAGCCGAACGTTGGAAAGACCTGATGGCTTGCCACGAAAGCCAAACGGGCAATCTGGATTATGTTGACTTGCAGCTTTCTCGAGCGCGGACGCTAGGCATTCCGTCCGGAGTCAAGTATGCGGTCCGACTCTATTCTGAAGGACCGCTTCTGTGGAGTTCGATTGCAGGGGTTGCCGATGCGAGCGCGCCGCGACTCTAATTTTCTCAGATCCAATGAGGGAGAAGCTGAACATCGCCTTGCTTTGCCATCCTACCGTTGGCGGCAGTGGTATTTTGGCGACAGAACTAGGTCACCGTCTAGCCGACTTGGGGCATAATATCTATTTGGTATCCGAGCGACCGCCCTTTCGGCTCGATGACAGTCATCCTAATATCCATTTCTGCGAATCGACCCCTGTGGAATTCCCTTTGTTCAAAAGTCCGGACCACACCTTGCCGCTGGCCACGCGAATCGCTGAAGTCTGTCGCAATCATCGAATCGATATCACGCATGCCCACTATGCCATCCCCCATACGGCTGCTGCGTGGATCGCCAAAGAACTGATTGGAGAGGCGTCGCCACCAACAGTGACGACGCTGCATGGCACGGACATCATTTATCTGGGCGTGAAAGAGGAATACCGACCACTACTGCAACACGTACTCAATGCCTCGGATCGAGTTACCTGTGTTTCCAGAAACCTGAAAGAGCGCACCGAAGCCCTCTTTTCTCTGGATAAGGAAATCGCGGTCATCCCGAACTTCTACGAACCTAAATTGGTATCCAGATCCAGAGAGGGTTTAAGAGAGTCGTTGAAATGCGGCGACGAGCCTTTGGCGATACATGCTTCCAATCTACGTACTATTAAACGAGTCGACCTTTTGCTTGAAGGCTTCAAACGGGCATTGGGCGAATGCGATGCTCGTTTGCTAATCCTGGCTGGAGCGGACGCCGCACGAATTGAACCGGAAATTCAAAAGCGGGATTTGCAAAGCAAAGTGATTATTCAAAATGGGGTGTACGAGGTCGATGAATACTACGCAGCTGCGGATTTCACTCTCTTTTCTTCGGAATATGAAAGCTTTTGCCTCGGGATTCTTGAGGGTATGCGTCATGGCAAGCCAAGTGTTTCCTTCGATGTCGGCGGAATTCCTGAGGTAGTGGAAGCAAATGTAACCGGGATATTGGCCCCCTTTGGCGATGTCGACGGACTTTGGAAAGCGATCGCCTCCTTAGCGAATGATGTCGAACTCCGTGAACGCATGGGTAGGAAGGCAGAGACGCGAGCCCGCGAGCGCTTTTCGGCTGAGACCGTTGTTGAATCTTATTTGGACATATACCGGCAGGAGTTGGCGGGAGCGTAGTTTTTTGAATCGCCTGATTGCATTTTCAATCGCGCCGATCAAAATCGGGCCTATGAGATCGTGGTCCGTGATTATCCCCTTCTTGGCCACCTTATCGCTGGCTGCCCAAAGCTACGCACCAAAGGATTGGCAAATAAAGACGGCTGTACTGGCAGCTCCTGAGTATGAGCGTGAAAATGCTACCGTGATGGGCTACACAAGCGACGGCGAGCTGACTGTCCCACGAGAGGGAAGCAATGATCTAATCTGTCTAGCGGATGATCCGGCTCGCAAAGGATTTAGCGTTGCTTGCAACCACGAGAGCCTCGAGTCGTTCATGGACCGAGGCCGGGCACTACGAGCGAAGGGCAAAACGAACAAGGAGATCTTCCAGATTCGCGAAGACGAGGTCAAAGCGGGAAAGCTGGAAATGCCGGATCGAGCTTTGCTGGTCGTGACGACTGCCTTACCACCCGCGCCGGCAGGTCCGGGCGCTCCATGGATCATGGATGCGGGCACACACCGGGCCCATATCATGATCACTCCGCCGAAGAATAAGTAGGTCTCTCATTTCTCGATAGCGGTGACCGGGGTTTCTTTGAAGTAGCAAGTGAAATCAAGCCTACGCGCAGCTATGCGCGGTGCAAGCCGTGCGCTCACGCTAAAAGTAGAACAGGCATCCTGCCTGTTTCAATAGTATAGATCACAGGCTGGAAGCCTTTGCTACCTTTTGTGGACGCTCGGAGATCGCCCGCTGCCACAAATGCCTCGGACGGGTAGCGAGATATTCTAATCGGCCATTCCTAAAGCTTGGCTTCCAGGGCTTCTCTTGAAATGACGCCGGAATGGCGCCAGGTTTCCTTGCCATTTTCGAAGAGAATAAAAACCGGTACGCCTTCAATTGAGTAGGCTTTAGCTAATTCAGGGCTGGCATCTACATCGATTCGCAGAATTCGGGCCCGATCTGACACTTCGTCTTCGAGCTCATCTATTATAGGGGCCATTTGTTTGCACGGGGCGCACCACTCGGTTTGGAAATCAGCTAATACGTGATCATTGTTTCGTAGCTGCTTTTTGAAGTCAGCCAATGAAACACCGGGCGCTTTCTTGACGCTTTCGGTGTCAGGCTTGACGGTCGGCAAGTTGGCCCGATTCCAGGCTCCCATACCGCCCTCGAGATTGTAGACTTCGCTAAAACCGTTTTTGCCCATAATTTGGGCGGCTCTCGAGCTGCGACCGCCGGATCGACAGTATACGTAAACAGGCTTGTCCTTCTGCATCAAATTCAGCTTCCGCTCGAAGTCCTCATCATAGATATTAAGGATGCTTGCTCCAGCGATGTGGCCTTGAGCAACCTCGTCTGGCGTGCGCACATCGAGAATGATGCCATTGTTCTGAACTACCAAGGCCTGAAAATCAGTTACAGACACGTCTTCAATTTTGGTTTCCGCGAATGCCGTAGTGATATTCAAAATAGCTACGGCAACCAGGTTAGCGTTTCGAACTTTCATAGCCATAGAGTTATTTTCGGGTAAACATTGACCGGTGGAATGGGGAAAGGCGATTCAAATTAGCGCTTCTAGATTGAATGACTATCGATTCGTCGCATTATAGGGCACGATTCCGGGGCATCGTTTTCCGTGAAAAGAGGATTAATTTTAATGAACTACAGACGAATGGGTCGAACTGGTTTGAAAGTATCTGAGTTGAGTCTCGGGACCATGACCTTTGGAACGTATACCGAAATCTCGGAAGCGGAGCGAATGCTGAGCCTAAGTTTCGATGCCGGTATAAACTTTATTGATACAGCGGATGCTTATGGTGGGGGGCAATCCGAGGAAATGTTGGGACAGCTCCTCGGAGCTCGTAGGGAAGATGCGATTTTGGCTACTAAGTTTTTCAATCCGATGGGCTCGGGAGTCAACGATTCCGGAATGAGCCGGGTGCGAGTTTTCAAAGCGATTGAGGCTAGTTTAACGC
>JAYZHU010000027.1:0-8116 GCA_036166175.1 Verrucomicrobiota bacterium
TCGCCTCAGGCGTATCCCGTCTAGATAAGGCAAGCTTTTTATCTGCTTCGCCCCGTAGCCAATTCCTTCATACACGATTCCATACCGGTCGACCAGCAAGGTTAGCCGTCCCCGTCGCGCATCTTCCGCTAGCGCTTTGGCAACGGGTTCCCGCTCATTGACGGAAATGAATAGCGTATCTGGAAGCTGACGAGCTATCTCGACTGAAATCGCCTGAGGATGACTTTCTAGTTTTGTCTTCAGTTGACCTATGTCCAAGCCCAGCAAGTCCAGCTCCCTGCCACTAAAATCGAGGTATTCAAGTACCCAATCTCTCGGTAGAGCATCGCTTTCTACTAGAATAGCCTTAACCGTCAATGCTCGGCCCGCCTTTGACAGCGACACCGAGAGGTCTTCATTCATAACAAATAATTTCAAAGCAGCCGCAAGGATCAGAAACGCTCCCACAATCGCCCCTACGGCGCGGCAACGAGACAACAGAATCCTCTTGAAGGCGGTTTTACTAATGCTTTTCGCCTTGACGTCCTGGTCAATGTCTTTCCAGGAATTCGTTTTTCGAGAAGCTCCTGCCGCCTTTTTCCTAGTCATATCAACAGATTGAATACTTAGATCGAAATCTCAAGATTGCAGGCTCAATGACGCATTTTAACATCGCTTTGAAATTCAGCCCTTGGCAGCTAGCTGACAAGGGCATGAGACTCGTCTCCTTCATTCCGGGAATCGTGTTCAATTCCAAAACGTAAGGCTGATCTTGACCGTCGATCATAAGATCCACTCTAGCATAGTCTCTACAGCCACAGGCTTGATAGTAATCTCTGGCGATTCCCTTTAGGCGATCGGCGATTGCTTCTGGAAGCGGAGCCGGGGCAACGAACTCGGTCTTACCTTTCGTGTACTTGCTCTCGAAGTCGTACTTACCCGATTTCGGGCGAATCTCGACGATTCCCAAGATCCTGCCATCGATCACGCCAACCGATACTTCCCGCCCAATAACCCGTTTCTCCAACATCCACGTTTCAAAAGCCAAGTTTTCCAGCAAAGGCTCCAGCTCAGATGGCGAATCAGCGAATTCAAGTCCGAGACTGCTCCCTTCTTTAAGAGGCTTCAGAACCACGGGGCCTTCTAGTATACCAAAAGCCTCAGCGCAGTCAGGCGGATTATCCCGGTCGAAAACGATTTCCGGCAATACAGGAACACCCGCTTTCTCGAGAACGCTCTTCGCGGCGCTTTTGTCGAATGTCAGCCGGCTACTTTCGCTATCACAGCCGACATACTCTATGCTGGCTGCTTCCAGGAGCTTCTGAAAACCTCCATCCTCGCCAAATGTCCCATGCATAGTCGAAAAGACTAGATGCCGATGCGGGTCCAGGTCGCCGGGCAGGCCCGCCTCTTGCAACTCAAGCATTTCGGCTTGGCAAAATTCCGACATGGCAGAGAAAACCGCGCGCCCTGAACACAACGACACCGAGCGCTCTTTCGAGACGCCCCCGCAGACTACCGCTAAAATAGGATTCTCTGTCATACGAGGAATTCACTCCAATCGTTCCCATACAATAACGCTTCTGGCTCCAATACGACCCGCCGTTTTTCCTTCGCCTCTCGAAGAACCAGTTTGACGAGTTCAATCACGTCTTCACTCGAGGCTCCACCGCGATTTATTATGAAGTTTCCGTGGACTTGGCTAATCTCGGCCCCACCTATGGCCGTGCCTTTTAATCCAAGGTCTTCAATAAGCCGTCCAGCTGAATCGCCCTCTGGATTTTTGAAAATGCAACCAGCGCTGGGTTCACGAGGTTGGCTCTCTTTGCGTTTCGATTGGTAAACATCAATAGCTCGCCGCAAATCCGCTTCCTTCTGGCCTGATGCCTTGGACTGCATCACGACATCGATGGCGATCGAATTTTCGAGTTCCCAACAATGCCGATAGCCTACCGTGAGATCTTCGGCCTTCGCCTCGACAATAGACCCATCGAGTTTCGCAAAGCGCACACTGCTAACCAAGTCGAATATCCAGCCACCCATGGCTCCGGCATTCATCCGAAGAGATCCACCCACGCTCCCTGGGATCCCCTCCAAGAATTCGAACCCTTCGAGCCCGTGTCGACAGGCTAGGCTACAGAGCTGCTTGATCCGCAGACCCGCGCCAACGCGGATAGACTTATCATCAATACGCTCAAATCGTTTCCAATTCGGTCCCGTCAATCGAATGACCAATCCCTTAACACCATCATCAGGAACGATAAGATTCGACCCCCTCCCTAGAGGAAATACCCGTATGCGATTTTCGGAGCAGTATTTGAGTGCAGCCAAAAGCTCTTTCTCTGAGTCTGGCTCAAGATACATCTCAGCCGCTCCTCCTACTCGCAACGTAGTTTTCGTCCGAAGCGGTTCGTTTCGCCTCAAAACCGTGCTCGGTGATGCCACTGGACCCAAGGCTTCAAAGAAGCCACCCCAGCTTGGATCTCTCGCTTTGAGGTTTTCGGCAAATTCACTAGCCAGTATATTCGTTTCTCCAGCCCCAAGAAAAACGACATTAACCTTTTCACCATCACGGACCTCCCTAGATAGCGTATTCAATAATTCTTCACGATCGTCTACGTATTGGCAATGCTTGGTCCTATCAGAGAGGCATTCAAACAAATCTTTTCCCGTGCCACCTTCGATCATAGCCTCCGAAGCGCTGTATACATCCAGTAAGTACACGTAGTCGAATGCAGATAATTCGTCAGCCAATTCGGATTTCAACGTGAAGGTTCTCGAATATCGGTGAGGCTGGAAGATGACCACGGTTTTGCCAGGATACGCTTGCTTCAATCCTTCACTGAAGGCTCGCGCTTCGACCGGATGATGGGCGTAGTCCTCAAAGACGCACGCTTCCGTCGATACGTATAGAAGCGCTTGACGCCTATCAATCGGCGTAAATTCCATACGGATGGATTCAGGCAATGGGAATTCCAATGCAGCCATAGCCGCTAGAGCCGCTCTCTGATTCTCCCGGCTATAGGTTCCAATCTGATTCGATTCGATCTCCGGCAAATTCCCTTCATCGGCCCACACGATCTTCTCAGCATCGACCTTAATTCCTAGCACTTCCCTCAATTCGCCAGTCAAGACTGTCTTGCGTTTGGTCCTGCTAAGCAATCGTTCAAAACTCGCCAAGTAGTCTTCGTACCGAGAATAATAAGCATGATGGTCATGATCTGCGTTCAGAATGATGGTTACGTCTGGGCTGAATGACTCAATAGTCCCATCACTTTCGTCTATCTCGATAACGGCCCATTCCGACTCATTCCAGCGCCCAGGATCCTTCGCGTCAGAAAACAAGCCCCCGATAAGGTAACACGGGTAGATCCCCAGGCTCTCCAAGAGATCGACAAGGATTCCACAAGTAGATGTCTTCCCATGAGAACCAGCGACCCCTATCACTCGCTTGTCATTGACGAGCTCCGCTAGCCGCTCGCCACGGGCCAATATGCGGCACCCTCGCTTTGCAGCTTCAATAACGGAGGGGTGCTGGTCTCCTATGGCGGAGGAACGAACAACTGTTTGAATGGAATCCAAACTTTTTAAGGATCTCAAACTGGATATGGCAATCTCATGCCGATCAATAATATCCCGTGCTTTCTGGGCGAGCTTATCATCTTCGCCACTTACCACATAACCATCCTGCTTTAGCATAATGGCTAACGGAAGCATACCCGCTCCGCCAATCCCAATGAGATGAATCCTTGCTCCGGCAATTTTGTCTTTCATCTCAATTCCGTTGTTCTGCAACTGCATTCGTTCCAGCCGATACCGGATCCGAAATCAGAGCTTCTAGACTATCTGCAATACCAGATCTCGAATTTTTCGCATCGATTGATAGCAATCCGTTTCTCATTCTATCGAGTTTCACATCGTCCTCGATCAAGTCTTCAATTATTCCAATCAGGTTCTCAAGGTCCGGATCGGCCAGAAGTATTCCACCGCCTTGTTCTTCGAACCTCTCCGCATTTCGAGCCTGGTGGTCGTCTGCGGCAAACGGATACGGAATCAAAATCGCAGGCGCCCTGCATCTGGCGATTTCCGCTAGACTACCAGCTCCCGCCCTGGAAACTACCAAGTCCGCAGCGGATAACAAGGTCGGCATGTCATCGCTAAATTCAATAAAACGAGAGATAGGCAAATTCTCTTTTTCCCCGGCTTCCTCTCCTCGGTCGCCAGCGGCACCCAAGCCCGAAAGACAAATCAACTGAAGACCATTTTGCCCGAGCCGTTCAGCATGGCTCATCGACCATTCCGTCAACGAGCGAGCTCCCTGACTCCCTCCGAAGATTAAGACGGTTTTTCTCGACGGATCCAAACCAAGGGAACGTCTAGCCGCCTGCTTATCCAACGGCTGAATCTCGGAACGCAACGGTATACCCGCATAGCTAACCCGATCGGCGCGGCTCCCTGGCAAGCTCACTCCTTCTGGCAAATAAATTCGATCGGCAATTCGACTCGTCAGTCGCGTCGCTCTGCCCGGGACTCGGTTGGCTTCGTGGATCGCTATCTTCGCCCCCTTTCTTGCCCCTGCCAATAAGCTGGAAGCGGATATGAAACCTCCGAATCCGACCACGACATCCGGTCTGTACGCTTCTAGGAGTTTCAAACTCGATCGGTAGCCCTTGATGAAATCGCGAACGAAGCGAAAAAGCCCAAGAGGGCGAAAGCTCAGTCCGCTGCCCGGAATTGACTCGTATTCTATTTCCGTATACTTTTTAACCAGCCGCGTATCTACTTTCTTGCTACTAATAAGTAAACGACAACTCCATCCGCGCGACATCAATTCTTGAGCAAGCGCGATTCCCGGCGAAAGATGCCCTCCTGTGCCACCGCATGCGATTAGCGCGCGACCCATGCTTAAATCTCCTTTAGTTTCCGCTTGGAATCCTTGAGAGCGGGAGATTGCCATGCCAAACTTGTATTCAACAATAGGGCCACGCATATTCCCATCACCAAAAAGTTCGAGCCTCCGTAGCTTATGAAAGGCAAGGGAAGTCCTGTAGTCGGCAAAGATCCAGTCACCACTCCCAGATTGACCAGCGCTTGAATACTGATAGTCAACAGGCAACCCGAGGCCATGAGTAATTGATAGATGTTTGGGGCCTTTCTGACATGAGCGACTCCTGCCGCGAATAATCCCATAAATACGACTACTACTGCCATGGTCGCGATCAGTCCGAATTCCTCGCCAACGATTGCGAAAATAAAATCGGTATGAGCCTCGGGTAGCGAACGCAGCTGCTGCCTGCCGTTTCCTGGTCCCACACCCTCTATTCCGCCCGCCGCGAAAGCCAGAATCGCCTGCCATACCTGATAAGCGTCGCCCGACTTATTTCCCTCCATATCCATGAATGCCGTCAATCGGCTTAGGCGCTCGGGATCTTTGGATATCAGGAAACCAACGGGCACGAGCGCCGCTAGCGATGATCCAGCTAATAAGAAAACGTTAGCCCCCGCCAAATAGAGCAGACAGAAGCTGACCATGGAAATAATGAGGGCTGTGCCGAGGTCCGTTTGCAGCATGATCAAGCCGACTACTAGCCCAATGGCTAGGCATGGGACAATAAAGCCTTTCCAGAACGTGCCCGAGTCCTTGCGAATCAGACTGTAATAGTGAGCCAGGAAGAAAACGAGCCCCACTTTGGCGAATTCGGCGATCTGTAGACTGAAAGGGCCGAAACGAAACCAGCTGCGGCTCCCATTTATAGACGAACCTATTCCCGGAATTAGAACTAAGACCAACCCAGTCAGGCAAAGCCCATAACCCAGCCACACGAATTTCCTAGCCCATTCCAAATCGACTTTAAGCACCAACAGTCCCGCGATAAAAGTAATCCCCATCCACAGCACTTGCTTCTCGATTATTCGATAGGGGTCCTTTGTATCCACAGGTAGCGAAGCGCTGAAAAGAACAGAGGCTCCCAGCATGGCGAGAGCGAAAACGCATACCGCTATCGCGATGGCCGGGTTTAGCACGCCAACGTGCCCCGTGTGCGCCGCTCTAGGTTTACGTTTCACCATCGTCTTTCGTATCCAAAACATGAATCCCTATCAGTTCTCGATAGGAATAACCGGCTGTTCGATCAGCTCTTCGTCTTGGAGAAAATCCTCCTCATCAAGTAGCCTCAATGGAGGATCCTCAGGGATTGTTTCCGGTGGTGGACTAGGTGTAGAAGGAGCGGCTCGAGGCGTAGGTTGGGAAGGAGTGGCAGTTGGGTTCGACTGCTGGGCCCTTTGAGAGCTCCGGCTAGGAATGAAAAGCGTCTGTCCCGGATTGATGAGGGCTGGGTCTTGGATGTTGTTGCGCAGCACGATGTCCCTGGCGGAAACGTTGTATCTCTCCGCTATGGAAAAAATACTGTCGCCCGGTGCCACAACAACCTGCAATCCTTGTCCACGGCTCTGTAAAGCCGACGAGCCTCTATCGCCTCCGGACCGAGGAATTACCAGCTTCTGACCAACGCGGATCAAATCACCCGAAAGTTGATTCGCCGACCGCAGTTCGCTCAAGGTCACACCCTGATTTGCCGCTATACGGGAAAGAACATCGCCACTTTTTACGGTATAGACATTTCCTTGCGTAGCCGCTGGAGTCGGAACTTGATGGGAAACCGCTGGCGCGGCTGACGCGCTACGAGGCACGTTGATGACCTGACCCACTTGGATATTTACCGTGAGTCCCGGATTCACGGAGTGCAGTTCATCCCGCGAGATTCCAAATTTTTTGGATATGGCCCACAAACTATCGCCACTTCGGATCGTGTATCGAATTATATCGGACGCTTGAACCGGGGCTATTATGCTCGATGGCTGGTTATTGGAGACACCTGGACCTCCAAGAGGAGTCAACACGGATTCATCGTTATTAATGGATGAAGCCGGGGCCCCTCTAGTTGGAGCGGATCTAATGCTAGCGGTTTGGGCCTGACCGCCATTTGGCCGCCTAGGAGAGAATCGTTCCCTACTAGAAATTTCGGGAACCACTGCCCTAACCGAGGCCCCTCCTTCCTCCGAATTGTATCCAGACAAATCAGCCGCTCTCGAATCAATGCTCGCGGTCGTTACCGTCGGAGCTTGAGCGTTAGGCGAGTCGCTCGACCAATTCACTATTCCGTTGGCCCCTGCTGTAGCCAAGCCCTCAAGCTCTGAACCCGTATCGCCAAATCCGCTCATTAAGTAGATTACGGCAAGCGCTACGACATGAGCCGCTACAATTATTCCAATTCTGGCCACTTTGATGCCATTCTCTTTCTTATAAAAATCAACCATTGTTCGCATTCCTTTCCGAGTCTAGGAGACCGATCGCCTCCCGATAAGCCTCTCCTCTTTTTGTATAGCTTTCAAACATATCGAAACTCGCGAAGCCAGGACTAAGTAAGGCGTCGTCACCGCTTCGACCTAATTCTAAAACCAAATTTACAGCTTCTTGAATACTTCCAACCTCATGGGCCTCCAGTCCGAGGGATTCCAATTCCCGCTTTATTAAGAATCGGGTCTCCCCCAGCATGATCGCATGTTTGAGATGCGGTGTTAATTGCTTGGCGAAACACCGAATTGAGCCGCCCTTATCCTTGCCTCCCCCTATCCAGATTACCGGCTTATCGAATCGCTTCAGGCCTGAAAGCGTAGCGTGGAAATTAGTCGCTTTCGAGTCATCCCAAAAACGTATGCCATTTTTGACCCCAATGAACTCCATCCTGTGAGGGTCTTTCCTGAAGTCCTGGGCGGCTTCCTCTAGACTGCTTTCGCTAAGTCCTAGAGATAGCCATAGCGAGCGGGCCATCATATACGATTCGATCTCAGGTTCAGTTTCGAATACGGTGCCTTTTACGCGCTCGCGATTCTCCCTATTGGCGACTTCCAGAATTTTAGCATTGGGAATGCTCAGCCCCAAACGCTTTCCGTAGCTAAATACAGACTGATCCACAACTACGGAATCGCCTCGCATATTGGATATTAGGCTGTATTTACTCTTGTAGTACGTGTCCATGTTTCCATGCCTGTCCAAATGGTCCTCAGCGAAGTTTGTCCATAGAACGTAGTCCGCTTGCAATCGTGTCGAAAGCTCTGCCTGGAAAGAACTCACTTC
>JAYZHU010000028.1:0-18468 GCA_036166175.1 Verrucomicrobiota bacterium
TTTGGAACTGGAAGCGCAACCCCCAAAAGTCGGTGTCGATTTTTTCAATACGTTCCAGGAAAGGAACCGCCACAATCTGCAAAAGTGGTTTCAAGTAGCCGATTTTTGCATCTTCAGTCTTGGTGGCGCTGGAACGATGGAGGAGATAGGAATAGAGCTCTGCAACCTGAAGCTAAGGATGCGCCCACGCGTCCCTTATGTCTTTTTCCATCTCAAGTACTTCTCGAATCTGAAATCCCAATTCAGGCTCATGGTCGAGAGGGAGCGCATGCCGGCTTGGATCGAGGACTATCTGCCGTTTTCCGGAGATCCCTCAGAGATCATCGATTTCTATCGCAAAACACTGCAGGTCCTCTGATTGCAAGGTCGCGGTCGATCGAAAACCAGCACAGGCATACAGTCTGTATTCAAAGGCTAAGAAAAACAGGCTGTAAGCCCTTTCTACTATTTGTGGCCACTCGGCTTGCCCCGCCGTCGCATTGCGTAGGCGTAAGGACTGCCTCTAGCAATTGTGTTAGCCTCGAGCGCCTTTCGCCCAACTTTTTGTTGCCAAGAAAGCGCAATCGCTCGCTTAATCCCTTACCCATGCCAGATACATCAACGCTTACTGTACTCGTCGTTGGCTCCGGAGGCCGCGAACACACTTTAGCTCATGCTTGCGTCAATAGCCCGCTCGTCGCCCAGACAATTGTCGCTCCTGGAAATCCCGGAATGGCTGCCGAAGATTGCCGTTGCGTAGATATCGCAGCCGATGACATCGACGGCTTGCTGGAGCTGGCCCAAAACGAGCGAGTCGATTTCGTCATAGTAGGTCCGGAAGTGCCCCTTTGCCTGGGACTTGTTGATCGATTGAACGAGCTAGGCATCTCTGCCTATGGCCCGACATCGGAAGGGGCTCGTTTCGAGGGCAGCAAGATCCATACGAAGGAATTGCTATTCAAGTACAACATTCCCACCGGAGCCGCTGCCTCCTTCAATGATGCTGGAGCCGCAATCGAGTACCTGGATACCGCTTGCTACCCAATAGTCATCAAGGCTGATGGGCTGGCGGCCGGGAAAGGGGTCATTATAGCCGAAGACCACGAGACCGCCAGAAAAACGGTAAGCGATATGATCGACGGTGGCGCATTTGGCGACAGCGGGAAAAATGTGCTCATCGAGGAATGCCTGTTTGGAGAGGAAACGTCGATTCACGCCATTGTATCCGGGAAGGACTATAAAATATTGCCCACAAGCCAGGATCACAAACAGATCCATGAAGGTGACACCGGTCCGAACACAGGGGGAATGGGAGCCTATTCTCCAGCAGACCTGATAGACGACGCCATGATGCAACGGATCGAGGCGGAGATTGTGAAACCCAGTGTAGACGCAATCGTTGCCGAAGGAATCGACTACAGAGGCACGCTTTTTATCGGTTTGATGATGACCAACAGCGGACCTAAAGTACTCGAATTCAACACTCGATTCGGCGATCCCGAAACCCAAGTTTTGATAACCCGTTTGGAAACCGATCCTGTTGCCCTAATGTTAGCGACCGCCAAAGGCGAGCTCGACCAAATCGATGTGAAGGTAAAAGATGAATACGCAATGGTTGTTGTTCTCGCCTCAGACGGCTACCCCGGAAGCTACCCAAAAGGCGAAGTCATCACTTTTCCCGATCACTTAAGGAATAATGAACTCATTTTCCATGCGGGAACCAAGCAAAACGAGAACGGGGAGGTCGTCACTAACGGCGGAAGAGTCCTGGGTGTCACTGCCTTAGGATCGACCCTTCAAGAGGCGGCCGAACGAGCCTACTATATTTGCGACAAGGTTGACTTTTCATCGAAGTACCTTCGCCGCGATATCGGGGCCAAGGAATTGAATCGGGCGTAAGGAGTCCTGAGACTTTCCTGGCTGCGAAGAGCAGATGACCTTTGTAGGAACGGGTTTATCCCGCGATAGCTTCGATGTGCTCGTTTTGGAGATCACGGGATGAACCCGCTTCTGCAAGCCCTAACAAACACTCCTCACTTAATCGGCCAGTTTGAATAGGAAGAACTCGTATTTCTTGGCTGCGGCGAACTTGTCCGCGTCCAGCAAAACGCGCTGAGACATAGCCTTCTCGTATTTGCCGTGACCGAACCAACAAGCTATCTTCCAGAGAAATGGATTCCGTTGCCGAAATTTTTCCGTGAGAATATCCGCTCCCAGAAGAATCTTGTCGGCCCACTCGCTGGCGATTTCTAGGGATTTGCGAACATCCGGAGTGATATCGCGCCGCGAAACGATCTCAAACGGGCTAAACTCCGCCACTCGCAGAAACTCGTTGTAGTCATGGCCGCTTTTGGACAGCTCACCTGCGTCCTGATCAACGACGAAGTAGTCGCATATCATCAAGTACCCCCCTGGGTTCGAGAGCTTTTGCGACATTTCGAAAACCTTCTCAATTGGTATATACTGGCAGGATTCGCTCATTATGACGAGGTCGTATCCACCATCCAAATTCGAATCTTCGAACTTGGCGAAGTGAAAGGGGGCATCGACTTTCTCGGCAAACACCGCCTTTTGGTTAATATCCGGGGAAAGGCCTTCGACTAAATAGCCCTTCCTCTTGAGATTCAAGCAAAGCTCGCCAGTACCGCATCCCACATCCAGAATCCGCTCGACTCCTTCGGGCACGTTTTCGATCAGAAAGTCTTCGTAACGTTTTTGGGCCGCCTGCAAAGCCTCCATCGTTAGTGGATCGTCGGGCAACCACATCCCGTAATGCAATCGCTCTAGGCCTAGAACGTCACGATAGAAACGAAGAGCGCGGTCATTCTTCGCTTTTTCTGTTGCGGGTTCGCTAGAGCTCATAAGGAGGTAATTGGAGTTTAATCGGAGCGACCGCTAGCCAACCGGGAGATAAAATTTTGTAAAGAGAATTCTCTGACGCCTAGTTACCGCAACCTGACCGGATTACCGCTTGATTTCAAAGCTACGTGTTATTGCTATCGAACCAGAGATGGCGGCAACGAATTATACTGAATCGAGCATCAAGTCACTTAGTCCCCGGGAACACATTCGGCTCCGCCCCGGGATGTACATTGGGAAACTAGGAAGCGGAGCCTCCGAGGACGATGGGATCTACGTGCTTCTCAAGGAGATCATCGACAATTCCATCGACGAGCACTCCAGTGGATATGGGAAACGCATCGACGTCACCATTGGAGACGAGGTCGTGGCAATTCGCGATTTTGGGCGCGGCATTCCGCTCGGCAAAGTCGTTGATTGTGTTTCCAAGATCAATACCGGCGCCAAATACGATAGCGAAACCTTTCAAAAAAGCGTAGGGCTCAACGGAGTCGGCACCAAGGCGGTTAATGCCCTTTCGAGCTATTTCATGGTGGAGTCCTATCGGGATTCCAAAATGAAGCAGGCCATATTCGAGGAAGGGGAACTCGAGTCGGAAAGCCGGCAAATTACAACCGAGGAGAAAGACGGAACCTACGTCGAATTCACTCCGGACCAAAGTATTTTCAAGGCCTTCGACTATCAGCTGGAATACGTGGAAACCATGCTTTGGAACTACGCCTATCTCAATACGGGCCTCACGCTTTCACTGAATGGGAAGACTTTCCGGTCCGAGAATGGTCTTAAAGACCTTCTAGAGAATAATCTCTCCGGCGATATCCTCTACCCGATTATTCACTTGCAAGGCGAGGATATCGAGGTCGCCATGACCCATGGCACTCACTACGGCGAGGAATACTTTTCTTTTGTCAACGGGCAGCATACCACGATGGGAGGGACGCACCAGGCCGCATTCCGAGAGGCGATCGTCAAAACCATACGCGAGTTCTTCAAGAAGGACTACGACGCTTCCGACATCAGAACATCTATAGTATCCTCTATTTCGATACGCGTCCAGGAACCCGTTTTCGAAAGTCAAACGAAAACCAAGCTCGGTTCCCAAAATATGGGTCCCAAAGGGCCTACCATCCGGAATTATATCAATAGCTTCATCAAAAAGGAGCTAGACCTGCACCTCCACCAGTTTCCGGAAACGGCGAAGGCTACTCAACAGAAGATCATTGCCAGCGAGAAGGAGCGCAAAGAACTCTCAGGCATTCGCAAGCTGGCCCGGGAAAAAGCCAAGAAAGTCAACCTGCATAACAAGAAGCTGCGCGACTGCCGGGCCCATTTCAACACGAAGCACAAGCAAGCCAACGAATCTACCCTCTTTATTGTCGAAGGCGATTCCGCCGGGGGATCTATCACAAAAACCCGGGATGTAAACACTCAGGCGGTTTTCAGTTTGAAGGGGAAGCCCCTTAACGCCTTCGGCTTGAGCAAGAAGATTGTGTATCAAAACGATGAATTTAATTGCCTGCAGAGTGCGCTAAACATCGAGGAAAGCTTGGATACGCTAAGGTACAACAAGGTCGTGATCGCGACGGATGCGGATGTCGATGGCATGCATATCCGATTGCTTCTGATCACCTTCTTTCTGCAATTCTTCCCTGACCTCATTCGCCAAGGACACTTGTACATTCTTCAAACGCCGCTATTCAGAGTGAGAACCAAGAAGAAAACCAGATACTGCTATTCCGAGAAGGAGAAGGACGAGGCCGTCGAATCGATGGGGAAAGGCGTGGAAATCACCCGTTTCAAAGGCCTCGGAGAAGCTTCGCCGGATGAGTTCGCCACGTTCATCGGGTCCGACATGAAACTCGAATCGGTAACGATTAGCCACTTACACAATGTAGATGATCTTCTGTCGTTCTATATGGGCAAGAACACGCCGGAGAGGCAGGGATTCATAATCGAGAACCTGCATGTGGACAAAGATCTTCTGCAAGCAGCTTCCTAAGACAGCCATCGCGACCTTTCGCTAATGAGTTCACGTAAAAGGCAAAAGCAAAACACTCAGAAGACATTCGACTTCGAGGATTCCGAAAACGGGAATGCCGCCACGGATACCAAAACCGATGATTCCGGAAACGAAAAGGCTCCTTTGGCCCGATCGTATAAGAATTGGTTCCTCGAGTACGCTTCGTACGTCATACTCGACCGGGCCGTTCCCGCTCTCGAGGATGGGCTTAAACCGGTTCAGAGGCGAATACTTCACGCTCTGAGGGAACTCGACGACGGCCGTTATAATAAAGTAGCCAACGTTGTCGGGCACAGCATGCGATACCACCCTCACGGCGACGCGAGTATCTACTCTGCTATGGTAGGCATGGGACAGCGCAATCTCCTGATCGATACCCAGGGAAACTGGGGGAACATCCTGACCGGAGATGGGGCTGCGGCCGCCCGCTATATCGAAGCCCGGCTCTCTCCTTTCGCCCGCGACGTCATATTCAATCCCAAGACTACTATTTGGCAGGCCTCATACGATGGCAGAAACAAGGAACCCGTACACCTGCCAGCGAAGTTCCCGCTCCTGCTGGCCGAGGGTTGCGAGGGCATTGCAGTCGGACTCGCCTGCAAAATTTTGCCTCACAATTTCAACGAAATCATTGAAGCGGCGATCGCCTACCTGCAGAAGAAGGACTTCGAGTTGTATCCAGACTTCGATACCAAGGGAGTGATGGATGTGTCTAATTACAATGACGGTTTGAAAGGCGGCAGGCTATTGGTCCGAGCCGTGTTTGAAAAGGTTTCCAAATATCAATTATCCATTAAGGAAATCCCTTTCGGCACGACGACTTCCTCGGTGATCGACTCCATCCTCTCTGCGAATAGCAAAGGCAAAGTTAAGATAAAGAAGATCGAGGACAACACGTCCGAGGAAGCGGAAATCCTAATCACCTTGCCCACTGGGGCCGATGCGGAAGCCACGATCGACGCCCTTTACGTTTTCACAGATTGCCAGGTATCCATTTCCCCAAACGCCTGCGTGATTTACGATGAGCAGCCAGAATTCATCGGCATAACGGAGATTCTTACACGCTCCACGGACAACATTCGCGCCCTTCTTAAAAGGGAGCTCGATATCAAGCTGGGCGAGCTAGAGGAAAAGTGGCATTTCGATTCGCTGGAGCGGATATTTATCGAAAAACGCATTTACCGTCGTATCGAGGAATGCGAAACCTGGGAGGCGGTAATTTCGGAAATCCACAAAGGGCTGAGACCCTACAAGAAGCTCTTAAAGCGAAAAGTGACGGATGACGATGTGGCCCGCCTCACGGAAATCCGTATCAAGCGGATTTCCAAGTACAATTCCTTCAAGGCCGACGAAGTTATCAAAGCGACCGAGGAGGAAATCCAAGCAACTAAACGTTCGCTCAAACGATTGACCGCTTTCACAATCTCCTACCTAAAACAGCTGCTTAAAAAGCATGGAAAAGGGCGAGAGCGGAAGACTCGTATCGAAAGCTTCGACACAATCAAAGCTGCCGAAGTGGCGCTTCCAACCGAGAAGCTCTACGTCAATCGAGAGGACGGTTTCATCGGAACAAGTCTGAAGCGCGATGAACTCGTAGGCGATTGTACCCAACTCGACGATATAATTTGCTTTTGCGGTGACGGAACGTTCCGCGTATCCAGGGTAGCCGACAAGGTCTACATGGGTCAGGACATTCTTCACGTTGCCGTTTGGAAAAAAGGCGACGAAGAAACGATTTACGACATGATCTACCGGGATGGGGCGCGGGGAGATTCTTTCGTGAAACGGTTCCTAGTGGGCGGCGTCACCCGGGATAAGGTATACGATCTCACCAAGGGAACGCCGAAATCCAAAGTCCACTATTTCCGTGCCAATCCGGATGGAGCAACGCGACCCGTCATCATTCGACTAACGAGTTCTTCCAAAGCCCGGAACAAGGAATTCGAATATGACTTCGGGGAGCTGGCGATCAAGGGTCGCGGATCCAACGGAAACCGGGTAACCAAGTACGCCATCAAGTCTATCCGAGCCTTATTCGATACCGAGATGAAACGCCGTTGAGCAAGAGCTCGAGCCAATTGACACCAAGCGCGTTAAGGCCCTTTGGCTCGACAAAAAAGAAGCGTAGCGATGAGGCATTTCGAGCCGCTACATGCGGGATAAATCGAACTTCACCTTTCTTTAACTGTCAAAGAGCTAACGAGATCGGCGATATTGCCGATGAATGAGTAGACCCATAAGTCTTCTCGCTCAGTTACCACAGGAAAGAGGAACCATGCCAACAAGCATCGACACGCGACTGACCATCAAAGATCTAGAATCCTATATCAAGGATCAGATGGACAATCCTCGCCATGCGGGAGTAGAATTCGACCCCATTCTCGACATCATCCTACACTGTCAGAAACGACTGGAAAATGGCGATTATATGCCACGGGTCGTATCTGAGGCCATGGTAAGCCTCGACGAGTACCTTCTTGATCGGGCCAGCTTTGAAACCTTCGTAATTTAGGGAGATTTGATATATCAGCTGGTTGGGGATAACCGGCCCTACCATCAGCTAGGCGATTCTACCATATGGTAGGGCTTGCTTGTCTGATGCGTAGTGCTGCGGATTCGGATCCTCAAGCAGCCGAAAGGGCAAGGCGTCGCGGCTGATCCGAGAAGCAGGGGACCAGCTCTAAACTTCAGAGTGTTAGGTACTGCGTCTACAGGAAAAGGAAGGTACTTGCTTACCCCCAGCCTAGTTCGCTGTGATGGGTTTTGAGCCAATGCTCGGATTCGCGATATTGGGGACAAGCCGTCTCCACGAATTTCCAAAATCGCGGAGAATGGCTCATTTCGCGCAGATGCATCAATTCATGGATGATGATGTAGTCAACCACGCCGCTGGGAACCATGATCAATCGCCAATTCAACGATATTACTCCCGACGACGAGCAAGAACCCCAACGTGTTTGCTGGTCACGGATGCTCACTTTCGAAAAGGATAGCTCGAATCGATCTGCCAGCGTCTTTGTTCTGCCCGGTAATTCTCGCTTGGCGAGCAAACGAAACCGCTGCCCCAAGGGTCGCGACAAATCGATATTTTCATCGGCGAGGAATATCTTCTGGTCCGCAAAATAAAGAACTGGCCGTCCCCAATCCTTCGATACTGTTAGGTTATGCCTATCGCCTCGATACCAAATTGTGTCTCCGGGCTTCAGTTTAGATTTCTCGACCTGCTCTTCGCGCTTTTTTTGCTGATCTCTGAGCCAACTGCTATTCTCTCGAACAAACTCCATCGCTCCGCGACGAGAGCCTCCCCCCGGAATCGTCACACGTATCTGGCCATGACGATCAATACTTGCTATGTAGCGTCTGGCATTCCGCCTACGGCAAAATTTAACCTCGCCTTCTTCGATAAAGCTCAACCTCGCCGCTTCCATTGGCTTACTTACGATCTAGGCTGGACACGCTTGAAGCAAGATCTACATTTTCCATTCTGAAATTTTTAGATCAAATGGCTGCCCAAAGACTTATCTCCACCCTAGTGATTTCCATCCTTTTCCTCGCAGGCTGCTCTCAACAGACATCCGAGACTACCAGTTCCATTCAGTCTGATTCAGAATTGGAATCGCGTGTAGAAAACCTGGAAACCACTGTCGATCTACTGATCAAAGACCCCGAGATCGCCCGCATTCGCCAAGCTTACCCCGAGGCCCAAAGCACAACTTCCGGACTTCACTACATCGTAACCAGCGAAGGTTCAGGGAGCAGCACCCCAAAAACGGGCGACTCCATAACGGCCCACTATAAAGGGACCTTGCTCAATGGAACCAAGTTCGACAGCTCCTACGATCGCGGGGAGCCCTTCTCTTTCCAAGTCGGACTCGGTAGAGTGATCAAAGGCTGGGACGAGGCATTTCAGGCGATGAAGAAGGGCGAAAAGCGAACGCTTATCATTCCATCGAAACTTGGATATGGCTCTCGCGGAGCGGGTGGATCAATTCCACCCAACGCGACACTCGTTTTCGAAGTCGAGCTAATCGACTTTTAGTGAGTCAAATCGCCCAATTTCCGTGCTCTCGAGCTAAAAGCGTTTTCAGCCTCACGCCTTAAACCTTCTCCTAGTGACAACCGCAACCGTTGTTGCCTCCTCCTCCGCAACAGCCACCTTGATCGTGGACGTGCCCGTGAGAGATTTCTTCCGGCGTGGCGGGACGCTTTTCAATGACCTCAACGTCGAAAAACAAGTCTACCCCGGCCAGCGGATGATTGGCATCCAAGGTGACGTCGTCCCCGTCCACTTGAACAACCCGAACAACTGGAGCGTGCTGGTCTGATCCAGCCTGAAAAAAGTCGCCAACGTTAATCTCTTCCGACGGAAGCCGAGACTTGCTCACAATATCGACTTGGGATTCATCCCTAAACCCATACCCTTTCTCTGGAAGCACGATCACTTCCGCTGTTTCCCCTACAGACATCTTGGAAAGCTCTTCCTCTAATCCTTCTATGATCGCCCCGGAACCCTCCAAAAAACTCAGTGGAGACTCCGGCGCCGTTCTATCTAGCACGTCACCCGCTTTGTTCTTTAGAGTAAAATGAAATCCTATCACTTGTTGAGCCATGGTCAGGTTTATCGAATCGACTTCAGCTAAAAGCAATCCTGATCGACTCCGCTAATCTCGAGAGTAACCCATCGAACGCTCGACACTGTCTTTCCAGACCCGCCGTTTCTTCTCTCTGAGCAACCCATCGATTTGCGGCTCGTATCGGCAACGTTCGCCCCAAAGTGATGATAGTTCAGACTGCGATTCCCAAAACCCCGTGGCCAAGCCTGCCAGGAATGCAGCCCCTAAGGCGGTTGTTTCCTCGATTGCTGAACAGCGAACCGGCGATCCCAGAAAATCCGACTGCAATTGCATTAGCAAACCGTTGGCAGAAGCTCCACCATCGGCCTGAAGCGACTCCAAGTAACGACCCGAGTCGTCTTGCATTGCTTCAGCCACATCCGAGACCTGAAATGCGATTCCCTCCAGAGCGGCTCGAGCAATATGGGACCGGGAGCTACCGCGAGTCAGTCCGAATATCGCTCCCCTGGCGTAGGGATCCCAGTAGGGAGCTCCCAGCCCTGAAAAAGCGGGTACAATCGTAACGCCTCCAGAATCCTCGACCTGATTGGCCAACTCCTCCACTTCCGCTGCGGAATCGATTATCTTCAATTCATCTCGGAGCCATTGCACAAGCGCTCCCCCAATGAATACACTGCCTTCTAAAGCGTATTCCGTCTTTCCTCCGATTCGCCAAGCGACTGTGGAGAGCAGTCGATTGCGGGAGCTTTGGGGCTCCTCCCCGACATTCATCAGAAGGAAACAGCCCGTTCCGAAAGTGTTTTTCGCCATTCCCGGCTCAAAGCAAACTTGTCCAAAAAGCGCTGCCTGCTGGTCACCCGCAATACCCGATATCGGTATCGGCCTTTTCGTTACGCGCTTCGAAGACATAGCTAGAGAACCACTCGAGTCGACAATTTCGGGAAGCAAGGAGGCGGGGATTTCGAATAGCTCCAGCAACTCTGTATCCCACTCGAGCGATTTCAAACCCATGAGTAGCGTTCTGCCGGCATTCGAGACATCGGTAATGTGCGATTCCCCCTCCGTCAGATTCCAGATCAACCAAGAGTCCATTGTTCCAACAGCCAAACTCCCCGATTCCGCTAACTCTCTTGCCCCAAGAGTCTCGTCTAGAATCCACTTTATTTTCGTCGCGGAAAAGTACGGGTCGAGCAGGAGACCAGTTTTTGACTGTACCCACTCCTCTTTGCCTTCGTTCTTCAGATTTTCGCAAAAAGAAGCCGTTCGCCTGTCCTGCCAAACGATGGCGTTAGCGATGGGCTTGCCGGTTTCACGATTCCAAATGACGATCGTTTCTCGCTGATTCGTGATGCCAATAGCCTCGATATCTTCCCATTCAGCCCTCGCACTTTTCAGAGCGGCGTCAATCGATTGACACTGCGTTTCCCAGATTTTTTCCGCATCATGCTCTACCCAACCCGGCTGGGGGAATATCTGAGGGAATTCGTGCTGGCCGACCCCTGCGATTCTCGCCTCCTCGTCAAATAGGATAGCTCGAGAGCTGGTCGTACCTTGATCAATGGATAAAATGAAGCGCACGCCAATTAACTAGGCCCCAGAGTATTGCGGATCAAGCCGCTAAGTCAGACGAATCACCGAGTCCTGCCATTTTGGGAGCCATCTGAAATCGCGACCTACGTTGAGCGCTTGCCTTTTGCTTCACTAGCTATAACCGTTAACAGATCCTTTAATGAGTCTAAACCTTCGCTGCCACTTCAGCTACGACCTGGCAATAACGTGTTTCACCATCAAATCTCAAAAAAGCAGGTGTATATGGTCACCTGATCGCCAATGCTTATAGCGTTCATAGGAGCGGTCGCCTTTACGATCGGAGCTTCGTTCTACTGCTCCATGATGGAGGCATTAATTCTTAGCACTACTGTTGCCGAGGTTGAAGCCCTCAAAAACCATCAACCTCGAAAAGGGGACAAACTTGAGAAACTGAAGCTGGATCTTTCCAACACCATATCGGCGATTCTCACTCTGAACACGATAGCCAACACCGCCGGCACGGCCCTAGTCAGCGGACTCGCGGTGATTATGTGGGGTAACGCAATAGTAGGTATCATTACAGGCGGGATGACTTTAGGGGTGCTGATTTTCTCGGAGGTCATACCCAAAAACTTGGGAGTTGTTTACCGAACTCAACTGCACCCCTGGATCGTCAGTCCTCTGGTATTCCTAAAATACTTGATGTCTCCCATTACCTACTTGACTAACATTTCCGTTCGTCTCGTCGTTAAAGAGGAACAACTGCAAGACCCGGACGCTGACGAAAAGGAAATCATTCTCCTGGCTGAAAAAGGTGCCAAAGAAGGCAGCCTCACTTCCAGCGACTCGGACATGGTAACCAACGCCCTGAAGCTAGACGACGTTCTAGTTGGCGAAATCATGACTCCGCGTGTCGTCGTTAACGCCATGGAGAAATCGCTAACTGTGGGCGAGGTATTCAACAAGTGGCCACATATTCCATTCGCTCGCATTCCAATTTATGCGGAAGAGCTTGATGATGTTGTCGGCATAGCCCGTCGTCGCGATCTTCTCAAACAAAAGGCCGACGATCATGACGAAGTGAAGCTATCCGACATTATGGATGATATCCATTTCGTTCCAGATACGGTCAGTGCTTACAGCGCTTTACAGAAGATGCTGAAAACCCAGCAGCAACTCCTCGCCGTCGTCGATGAGTTCGGATCACTGGCTGGAGTGGTCACCATGGAGGATATCATTGAGTCTATTCTGGGGCAGGAAATTTTCGAAAAGGACGATATGGCGATCGACATGCGAGAGCTAGCTCGCAATGAGAATAGCATAGAGAATGATCCGCTAGCCCACCATCACTCTCAAAAAGATGAAAATTCTTAATGGATTACTGGGAACATAAGCCCACGCCTTTCCTCATTCAATTCACGGAAGACTTCGGGATACGCTACTATGGCCTGGCTTACATTCTCGGCTTTTTTATAGGAGCCTGGCTTCTCAATCGCTACTACAAAGGCGGCCGCTCTCCTTACGATCGGAATCAACAAACGGATCTCTTTATCGCACTGATTATCGGAGTCATCGCAGGCGGGCGAGTCGGCTATTTCCTATTCTACACGCCTCACTTGATCTTATCCGAACCCTGGAAGATCTTTTTCGTTTGGGAGGGTGGTATGGCCAGCCATGGGGGCTTCATCGGAGTAGCTGCGGCCACTTGGTATATCGCCCGCAAAAACAATGCATCGTTCTGGCTGACTGCCGATCTAGTCTGTTCTCTCGCTCCAGCTGGACTAATGCTTGGGCGAATTGCAAATTTTCTTAACGGCGAGTTATGGGGAAAGGTGAGTTACGTATCTTGGGCTGTGCTTTTTTCCACAGCGCCCGACGGAGGCACACTTCCTCGACACCCTTCTCAGCTATATCAGGCTTTTCTGGAGGGATTCATCCTTCTTGCCTATTCTCAAATTCGAATCTGGAAGACGCCGGTATTGAAACAGCATCCCGGATCGTTAGTGGGCGAATTCCTGATCGGCTACTCGATTTTAAGAATTATTGGAGAACAATTTCGAGAACCCGATGCCACCCTCACCCTAGGCATGAGCCGAGGAACAACGCTTTCCGTTCTAATGGCAATCGTGGGGCTAACTATACTCCTAAAGGCCCGTAAGCGCTCGAGAGCAGAATCCAGCTAGGCCGTGAACCCAAACAGCAAAGCGTAGATAAAGCTCAATCCTAGATGTTAAAATTTGCCAGCCACCTGATAGGCCCATTTGGCAGGTTTTAGGCCATTCAAAATCTTGTTTTCCCGTACTTGCTTACGAGAACACCAGCCAGAGTCTTAGACCGAGGTTAAGAATGAGGCAGGTCGCAATAGCGGCAACGACATCATCAATTACCACGCCAAAACCGCCATAATACCGTTGTAGCCGCTTAATCCCGAATGGCTTGAGAATGTCGAATAGCCGAAACACAATGAAACCGGATGCCAGAATATAGGGAGTGTATTCCTCCGTCATGAACGGCTTCAGCCCCAAATAGCAAATTGGCATGGCCACAACCTCATCCAAGACGATCTCGCCAGGGTCCACTTTCTTCATGCGCTTCTCCGCTTCGCCGCATATTCCGATAGCGAAATAGCACGCTCCCAGCATAAGCAGAATCCCGAAAAAGCCGGTCAGCTGGTAAAAGAGGACGACGTAGAGGAGAACGCCAGCCGCGGATCCCCATGTGCCTGGAGCTTTGAGGCTACCCACGTTGCCCAAGGTGGCTATCCTGAGCACGACATGGGTTGGCCAATAACGAGCCCATCGGGGATTGCGCATCATTTTTCGGATTCACCTCCCTCGAAAAACACGAGCTCCCCGTACTTCCTAAAGTATTTCACCCCCGAATACAAAGTCATGAAAACGCATAGTCCAAAGAGAATAAGACCTAGCCAGTTAAGCGCCTCAGCCGTCTGATGCATCCAGCTCCCCTGGCCTCCTCCAAAATCGAACCGAAAAACGGATTCGAGCAAGAAGGCTCCTACCGCCAAAATCTGTGTCATCGTTTTTTGCTTACCTGAACTTTCCGCTGCTACCACGACGCCCTTCGTAGCTGCGACCAGGCGCATTCCGGTAATCATGAATTCCCGTCCAAGAATAAGCAAAACCAAGAAAATATGCACCCTGCCAATGTCGACCAGCACGATCATCAATCCCAACATCAAGATCTTGTCGGTCAAGGCATCCATAAGAATGCCAAAATTGGAAACGATTCCTCGTTTTCGAGCGATGTAGCCATCCAGCCAGTCTGTCAGTCCAGCCACAACAAAGAGGACGAAAGCCGTGCTAGCCGCGCCAACAAAGCTCTCCCTCATTAGCCATACGATCACGAACATCAACGGTATCCGGGAAAGCGTAAGTATGTTCGGTAAATCCATTCACCGGCAATCAAATGTCTCGAGCGGTCAAAGTAAAGCCCTCGGGTCACGAGTTGCCCTGTTGGAAACATTTCGTTGCAAATCCGAGCTCCGTCGCTTTCCTCCGAAACGGTTTATGAACGTATGTATCTACCCGGGAACCTTCGATCCCATCACCCATGGCCACCTCGACGTGCTCGAGCGGGCCTGCAGAATCTTTGACCGGGTCATCATTGCCATAGCCGAAAACCAAGACAAAGATCCCTTCTTTTCCGCCGAGAAGCGCCTACAATTGGTCAATGAAAACCTGGACCGATTCCCAACGGCGAAAGCGATGACTTTTAAGGGTCTCCTCATTGACTTCGCCAAGGAGCAGGAAGCAAGTGTGATTATTCGCGGATTGCGGGCTGTATCAGATTTCGAATTCGAGTTTCAAATGGCCAACATGAACCGGCACTTAGGACCCGGCATCGAGACAGTTCTGGTTATGACGAAAGAGGGGTACAACTATACGAGCTCCACTTTGGTGAAACAGGTCGCGGAATATGGCGCCGATGTTAGCAAATTTGTTCCCGACAATGTCTATCAAGCTCTTCAAGAGCGATTGGCTAGCCATTAAGGGTTCCGAGATCCCTTTTCTATGCAACGGATCCAGTCTCTGCATGTGTATCCGGTCAAATCGTTTAGGTGAAACGTTATCGAACGCATGGAATTCGATTCCTTCGGCCCAATTGGCGACCGACGCTGGATGGTCATAAATGAAAGCTCTCATAAGTTCCTAACCCAGCGATCCCACCCGGAACTCGCTCTCTTGCGGGCTCGCCCTGATAGCTCTGGAGGAATTGAACTTTAATCCCCTCGCTTCGAAACCGTTCTTTCTGTAAAGTCGACATCCGAAAATTTAGAACCCGTCGAAGTCGAAATTTGGAATGCCCAAGCGACCGCTTGCGATGCTGGCGACGAGGCCGCGAGCTGGCTGAGTGACTTTGTAGGAATCAAGAATCGCCTCGTAGGGATGAATTCCCAATTCCGTCGCCCTTTGAACGGGATTCCCAAAAATGAGATTGGATTCGCTGACGGCTACCCGCTTCTCGTTATTTCTCAAGCGTCACTGGAAGATCTCAATCAACGCCTAGAATTCCCAGTGGAAATGAACCGTTTCCGGCCCAATATAGTTATCGAAGTTTGCCAGCCCTATGACGAAGATAAATGGTATAGTATTTAAATCGTGAGTACGGTCATTAGATCAGCTGGACCTTGCCCTAGGTGCGTCATGACTACTGTCGCCCCGAACTGGGAGTCCGAACCAGGAAGGAACCGATGGCGACTCTTTCGGAATATCGACACTCGGACGTTGGAGTCTTATTCGGGCAGAACTTTATCAATGAGTCCAAAAGCGGATTCATTAAGACCGGAATGCAGGTGGAAGTTGTTCTCTGAATTCCGTATAACTAACCCCTATCGGAACGGATATCGATAATCGCAAGCAATTCAGAAAACACAGAGGGATTCGCCGTCAATATCGCGTATCCACGTATCTCTGACAGTTCTCCTTTCAAATTATCATCGAAAAATCCGTGATTGGCCCCCGCCTCCATGGCAATGAGCTTCCCAGCGCAAATGTCCCACGCTTTGGTACCCTCTTCGTAGTAGGCATCGACTCTTCCGCAAGCGACCCAAACGAGATCGAAGGCAGCGGAGCCAGATCGCCTTACATCCCGGCAACGATTTCGAACATCGCCCAATCTTTTGATGATCCGGTCAATACCGTCCCATCCATGGGGAAAGCCTGTTGCCACTACGGAGTTTTCAAGCCGCTCTGTCCCGCTCACGCAGATGGGACTCCCATTCATAAACGCCCCATTGCCCTTGAACGCAGTAAAGAGCTCATCCAAGGCCGGACAATAAACAACCCCCATCTGGACCTTCCCTTGCAAACAAAAGGCGATGGAAATGCAAAATTGATAATGCCCTCGAGCATAGCCAACCGTGCCATCTATCGGATCGATAATCCAAGTTGGCTCACTCAGATCTGGCCGTCGGTCCGCCGCTCCTTCCGACTCTTCAGTCAAGAACGCATGACTTGGATACCGTTCCTTGATCCCATTCTCTATCATTTGACTCACTTCCAGGTCTGCGGAAGTCACCAGTTCCACGCTTTCCTTATAATCCTGAGTCAACAGCCCAGCGTCTCTCATTTCAAGAGCCCGCTTGCCGGCCTCGACCGCCAGAGATTTGGCAAATTCGAGGACTTCCTCAAGAAAAGCGGTGTCAGATTCTTCGGCTGAATTCATGGGGAAGAGGTTTATTCAGAGATCGTCTTCGGGTGGCGAGAACAAACCGAACGCTGAATCTTGAGGGACCCCGACCAAAGGGCATGAGTAGGATTCCTAAAGGATGTAGCTCTAGCAGGGAAAACTAACTCGCTTCCCCATTGCAGGGAGCCTTTTTCGCGGGCGGGAGCAATTTCAGTATTTCCTGTTGCTTAAGGTACCACTCTCTTAGTGAACGCGAGAGCATGTCGTCTTCGAAACTCTTGAAATTTCCAATGTTCAAAGCCTCGTCGACTGATTTCTTCAATTCTTCGTGCAGTTTTTCCTTAGCTTCTTTAGCCCAGGCTGGAAAGGAGCCCGTCTTATCGTTAAGCGCCTTGGCAGCGGCCAGCCGAGTATCGTGTTCGTATTGGAAATCAATGACTTCAACCAGGGCCTTATCCACTTTCCCGCGAATGCGGGCGTTCTTACTTTTTTCCACTAGAACTGATTTGGCCAACTCGATGATGCGACTTTCCAGTCTGGCGACGGCATCGTCATCAGACAACGTATCGTTCGCTTTCAAACCAAGATCTCGGGTCGCTTTCTCATACCGCTTGAGAATCTCTACGATAACAGCTTCTTCGAGCTCGTCAAAAAGCGTCATTCCTCGCTCGAGAATGATAGATTTCTCTTCTTCGGTCCAAGCGTAGGTTTCTTCATCCAGACCGACAAAGGTCGCATAGGTTTCCGTATCCAATAGTTCCTCGAGCCGCTGGGCCATTTTCTCAGACTCGATCTTTGGAGCGATGGCCACATCCTCCAACTCGTCACTCAACTTGAGGCCCATATCTACAGGCAGGTAGGAAAACAAAACTCGATCGACTCCACCGAGCGATTCCAATTGCCGGTTCAAATATTCCCAGTGGGCTTTGATCCGCTCGTCTTCGTTCAAATCGCCAATGAAGTCGAAGGCGTTCTCCACTCTACGAGAACGGGTTTCCGAACTAAACCAGGAGAGGATTCCCCCATAGGCCGAGGCTAGCCGAGACGCATACCGCCTGACACTGAGATTGACAGTTTCCAGAGGTTCTCGATCTCTAGGATCTCTGGGAGCCCGAGCCTGTATAAATCGCTCAATGACGCTGTTCGGCAAGAACCTGAGTTGGCCTGAAATCTCTTGATACCTAGCCAGCAACGGATCAACCCCATAATCGAAGCGCTCAATATCGCCAAAAATGGATACGTCCGGATCCGTTCCGAAAAGCATTTTTTCTTCAACGACTTCCTTGTGATCGAAGTACCCCCATCGAATAGCCGCCTTGTCATGCACTAACGGCGTGTTCTGGGCCTTCATCTTCCAGCCGATGAAAACGGCCGCCTTGAATTCCGTGTACTCCATGCTGGAGCTCGAAGTCGTTCGATCTGCGTACTTTTCAAGATCATTCCCGACAATGTAGTCCTTAATGAAAGTATCTAATTCCTTGGGGCTCATATCGGCATCCAAACTACCCGCGAAATTGTGCCGCAATCCTAGGACATGCCCAACCTCGTGAGCCGTCACTTCCCGAACGTAGTCTTGAGACAGCTTGAGAACGGCTTCATCTGTGAGATCCGGGTCCGCCAAGAGCTCTTCCAAACCTTGGGACAACTGCTTGGCGAATTCAACGGGATCAATACGACACGCGCTGCGCATTCCGAACAAGGAGAAGGCACCTTCCTCTTCGCCATCTCCATCAGAATCCTCGGCTTCCTCGACGATCTCGGCCATGGATCGGATCAAGGCTCGAGCTCGCGCCTTTCCACTAATACCAAAGACACTCGTCATAAAGGCCTGCCCATGTAGTGTTTGGCCTGTACGTG
>JAYZHU010000029.1:0-6786 GCA_036166175.1 Verrucomicrobiota bacterium
AGGCTGGAGATGAAGTTCCCAGCGCTGTGGCCAGGCAATTCGCGAAGCTCGCCAAGAATGATGAATCTCCTGTTGTTCGCCGCTTTTTGGCGTCCGCCCTGCAGAAACTCCCGGAACGGCAGCGCTGGAGTTTGGCGGAAGGGCTTTCCTCGAGGCTGGTGGACATAAACGATCAGAACCTTCCTCTCCTAGTTTGGTACGGTCTTGAGCCGATGGTGACGGGGTCGCCGGAACAGGCGATCGAAATCGCGGGCGCTTCGGCGTGGCCAAAGCTGGACAGCTTCGCACAGCGTAGGGCCGCGGAAACGGTAGAAGGGCGAGCTGCTCTTCTGGCCTACGTTAGCAGGGCGGAGACGCCAGCGGAATTCTTGGATCGGGGGCGGCGTTTTCTGGCCGCGATCGGATCGAAGGTCGATTTGGAACGGCCAGCCTCTTGGGATGCGTTGATTCGCAGTGGCGAGGCCATGAAGCACGACAAAGTGGATACGATGGTTCTGCGGATCAGGGCTCGCTTGGGCGATGAGGCGGCCTTCGCTCACTGGAGGAATATTCTCAACGATTCTAATCGTTTGCAGCGATTGCGAATGGAGGCATTGGAACTGCTTCAATTGGGCGGCGATCCCCAGGCGGGAATAGCGGCAGCTTCGCTCTTGAGCGAGCCCGCGTTTCGGGAGACGGCATTGGAAGCGCTTCCCCGGTATTTGAATACGGAAATAGCTCGCAAGCTTATTGATGAGTTGCCCAAGTTTCCTTTAAAATTGAGAAACGAAGGCATCAATCTGCTGGGATCTCGTCCAGATACAACGCTCCTGCTTCTTGACTCGATCGATTCCAAGAAAGTGGAGGCTGCTTTGGTTTCACCCGTATTGATGCGGCAAATGCGAGCTCATGGCGACGCCCGAATCACTTCGAAAATGAACGCCCTCTGGGGAGAGCCCAGTGAGTTGCCCCCAAATCTCCCGCGCCAGATGCGTAGCTGGAAATTCGCTCTCACGCCGGAACGATTGGAACGCGTCGATCTTTCCTATGGTCGCCATGTGTACGCCAATACTTGTGGCACTTGCCACAAGCTATTCGATTCGGGAGTGGCTTTAGGGCCGGATTTGACAGGCTCGAATCGAGTCAACTTGGATTACATTCTGGAAAACGTATTGGCTCCGAACTCCATTGTCGGGAAAGACTATCAGCTCAATGTGATCACGACCAAAGACGGCCGCGTATTCAGCGGGATGGTGACCAATGAAGATGGAGCCCGTCTGGAAATTTCCATGGCTGGTGGTACGAAGACGGTGGTGAGCCTTGGGGATATCGAAGAACGCAAGGTGCTGGCCCGGTCGATGATGCCAACAGGCTTGTTCGATGCCATTCCGGAAGACGACGTGGCAGCTCTGGTGGCCTATTTGGCCAGCCCAAGCCAGGTCGACGAATGGAAAGGGGAAAAGTGATTCCTTTCGAAGGTAGCGACCGATCTCCGAGCGGTCATATCAGGATTGGGAAAAGTGGCCACTCGAAGATCGGCCGCTGCCTTTTTGGGCAAGCCTTTTCTTTGGTTGCGAATTGTAGGAGCGGTTTTACGCCGCGATTCTCTGCCCACACGATATCGCGGCGAAAAGCCGCTCCTACATTGATAGATTTACTGGCACTTAGCCTGGTGATAATCTTTTCGTCGGCTTCCATAACAGCCGCTCAGCCCAACGTTATCATCATGTTTTGCGATGATATGGGTTATGCGGATATTGGCCCATTTGGAGCGGAAGGATACGAAACTCCTAACTTGGATCGATTGGCGAAAGAGGGGATGGCCTTCACCGATTTTCATGTAGGGCAGTCATTCTGCTCCCCTTCGCGGGCTGCGTTGATGACCGGCTGCTATCCCCTTCGCGTAGGTATTCCAGGCAACTTCGGTCCCAGTTCGAATAACGGATTGAATCCGGATGAAATGACCATTGCCGAGGTTCTCAAGCAGAAGGGCTACGCTACTGCTATGTATGGCAAATGGCACTTGGGGCACTTACCGAAATTTTTGCCAACCAATCAAGGGTTTGATGAATGGTTCGGGATTCCTTATTCCAATGATATGTGGCCTTACCATCCGGATCCTCGCTACAATTTTCCGGATTTGCCATTAATGGAGGGCGAAAAGGTGCTGAACCCAGCCATTCAGCCTAAAGAACAGGTCCAGTTGACCACTTGGTTTACCGAACGGGCGATTGCCTTTATCGAGAAGAATCGAGAACGTCCTTTCTTCGTCTACCTGCCTCATCCCATGCCTCATGTTCCCCTGTATGCATCGAGCAAATACTTGGGAGAGACGGATAGCGTTTATGGGGACGTTATCTCCGAAATCGATTGGAGCGTAGGCGAAATCCTGGACAGCCTCAAAAGCAACGGTATCGACGACAATACGCTCTTTGTTTTTACTTCAGACAATGGCCCATGGCTGCTTTACGGAAATCACGGAGGTTCTGCTGGCCCTTTGCGCGAGGGGAAGGGGACGCGCTTCGAGGGAGGTTTCCGCGTTCCGTGTGTCATGCGTTGGCCCGCTAGAATTCCCGCTGGCTCTGTTTGCAAGAAGGTGGCTGCCTCGATGGATCTATTGCCTACCTTGGCCGCGATCGTCGGATCGCCTACGCCTCAGGGTCATGTGATCGATGGTAAGGACATCCAGTCTTTGATGTTTGGCGAATCGAGTGCAGAGTCACCGCACGAAGCGTTTTACTACTTTAGCCCGGATGGCCTGATTGGGGTGCGTAGCGGAAAGTGGAAAATGCTGTACCCGCACGATTACAATGTGCCATCCCGACCGGGAATGGATGGCATGCATGGCCAGTATGAACGCAGGTCCATTGATCTCGCCTTGTTCGATTTGAGCGCCGATGTTGGCGAAACAAAGAACCTGGCTAGCCAATATCCAGAAGTTATTGCCCGATTGGAAACCTTGGCGGAGGCGGCTCGCAAAGACATAGGATCCCGGAGTGAACCAGGGCCCAATGTCAGACCGATCGGGAGGTAGGTAGAGATTTTGGCGAAATCCTGTAGGGGCGGCTTTACGCCGCGATAAATATCGTTAGCACTCTTTTTGGCTAGTCAATCGGCCCCGTTTTAACCGAACGACATGCGTATCTTATTCTTCCTTATTCTCATTCTTCTCTTAGCGTCCCTCAACGCTAGAACACCGAATTTCGTCGTCATATTTTGCGATGACCTTGGGTACGGTGATTTGGGAAGCTTCGGCAATCCGACTATCAAAACGCCGAATTTGGATCGCATGGCTCGCGAGGGGCAGAAATGGACGCAATTCTATGCTCCGGACCCTGTTTGCACACCCAGCAGGGCAGGGCTATTGACGGGTCGGTATCCGGTCCGAAATGGCATGAGTTCCGCGGCTCGTGTCGTCCTCTTTCCCGATTCCTCCGGCGGGCTTCCGCAAGAAGAGATCACCATAGCCGAAGTGCTGAAGCAAAAGGACTACGCGACCGCTGTCGTAGGGAAGTGGCATTTAGGGCATCTGCCGGAGCACCTGCCAATGACGCAAGGTTTCGATTCCTACTGGGGTATTCCGTATTCAAATGACATGGACAAAGTCCCGGGTGGCCCAAATTATCGAAGGGGGGCCGAGGATCCTTACTATTATCCCGATATTAAGCACTACAACGTCCCATTGATGGACGGAGCGAAAATCATAGAGCGTCCTGCGGATCAGAATACTATAACCAAACGGTATTCAGAGAAAGCGGTTGAGTACATGAAAGAAAACAAGGACCGCCCGTTTTTTCTCTATCTGGCCCATAGCATGGTGCACATCCCGCTCTTCGCATCGGATCAGTTCCGGAACACGAGTATTCGCGGACTCTATGGCGATACCGTTGAGGAAATCGATCACGGCGTGGGCATGATTCTCGATACCCTAAGAGATGAAGGGCTCGAGAAAGACACGGTTGTCGTTTTTTCCAGCGATAACGGACCTTGGCTGGCTTTCAAATCCCACGGCGGTTCTTCGGGTCCGCTCCGGGCGGGAAAGGGAACAACTTTCGAAGGCGGGCAGCGCGTGCCTACCCTATTCTGGGGACCCGGATATGTAAAACCTGGCGTAGTGGATGGTATGGGATCGGCAATAGATTTGCTGGAAACCTTCGCGGCGCTAGCCGACGCCGAAGCCCCGTTGGATCGGAAAATGGATGGTTACGATCTGTCTAAAACGCTAACGGGAGAAGCGGAAAGCCCGCGAAAAGTCTTTCATTACTGGACTAGGGCTAAATTGCACGCGGTGCGCTCAGGGCCCTGGAAGCTCCATGTTGTTCAACGCGAACCTGTCAACTACGGAAGGTTGGCGCCAATGGATGGTCCGGAACTCTATAATTTGGAGAACGATATTTCGGAGGCCTATGATGTCGCGGCTTCGCATCCGGAGATCGTTCAACGGCTGTTGAGGATGATAAAGGAGCATGAGAACGACACCGAAGATTCACTGCCTGAACAATTGTCGGCCCGTATTCAGGAGTAGTCGATAGAGCGTCGGAAAACCATTTCCCTACCTTGTTAGGGTGCCCGCTACCAGCCGATTTATGGGTGGCTGCTGTCTTGAGAACGATAAGGAAGCGTTGGCGGAGAAAATTGTTTCTATCAAGTGTAGGAGCGGCTTTAGGCCGCGATTGGGAGGCATTCCAAAATCGCGGCCTAAAGCCGCTCTTACGATCGAATTAGCGAAATCCGCTTGCGGTTCCAAAACGGCGTAGTTGTTCTGGAATCTCAAATACTTTGGCAACGTAAGGCTCTCTCAGCTGCTGATTACCATGAACCGAAAGTCCCCGTTATCTCGTCGTAACTTTATCAAAGCGTCTGCTGCCGGAATCGTGGCTCCAACGATTATCCCGTCCAGCGCCCTTGGTCTCGGAAAGCGTCCTGCACCTTCCAATCGCGTCAACGTGGCCTTTTTCGGATTCGGGACCATTGCCCATGGGACGATTTCGGGATTTCTGCGAAACGATCAAGTGCAGATGGTGGCTGTGGCGGACGTAAACCGCCGTTCGCCGAATTACGGATATCGCGGAGAGAAGGAGGGTGGCCGTCTGGTGGGCATGGAGATTGTCAACAATTACTATGCCCAAGCCGAAGGGCGACTGAAGTACCGTGGTTGTCGGGCTTACGAGGATTTCCGCGAGCTCGTGGAGAACGAGGATGTGGACGCCGTTAATATCTCTACCCCGGATCATTGGCACGCGGCTATGGCCATTTATTGCGCGAATAGAAAAATGCATGTGTATGGTCAAAAGCCCTTGGCGGTCACCGTTGCTGAAGGCAGGGCTATGGAGCGGGCGGTACGGCGAAACAAGATCACGTGGCAAACCGGTAGCCAGCAGCGCTCTGAATCCTATTTTCGTGAAGCTGTTGAATTCGTGCGAAACGAGCGTATCGGGAAATTGAGAACGATCCGTGTAGTCTTGCCTGGAGGGCACTCAGATTGGAATCAAATGGCGGACCAGAAAGCTCCTGAATCGGTGCCAACAGGATTGAATTACGATTTCTGGCAAGGGCCGGCTCCTCATCGCGACTATCGTCCAGCGATATTGCCTCTCAATTGGCGCCACAATTTCGATTACTCAGGCGGCATGATTACCGATTGGGGAGCTCATCACGTGGACATTTCTCAATGGGCTATGGGTATGGATGATAGCGGGCCTGTCAGGATCGAAAACATTCGGGCTGAACTGCCTTCGGAAGATGAATTGTACAACACAGCCACCGAATATCATTTCGAGTGTATCTACGAAAATGGCGTTCGGATGATTGTCACAGACAATTCCAGCGGCGAGACGGGAATTACGTTTGAAGGCGACGAAGGCAAGAGCATCTTCGTCACGCGCGGAAGCATAAAGATGAATCCGCCTGAACTGCGCCGAGAACGTATACATTATTCGGAGACGCGTGTTTATAAGAGCACGAATCACGTCGATGATTTTATCAACGGCATTTACAGTGGTCAGCGTACAGCTGCCCCGATTGAGGCTAGCCACCGTTCGATCTCTATTTGCCATCTGGCCAACATCGCCATTCGCCTCGGTAGGGATTCCTTAGACTGGGACCCCAAGCGGGAACGGGTGATCAATGATGTGGCCGCCAACAAAATGCTGAGTCGACCGATACGCGATGGTTGGAAGATCCGGTAGAGGTTCGTTTGGTATTTATTTCTCTTATTCCGGTTCCCATTCGGTAGGGCTGACTATCCTTGGGCAGCAGTGTCAGTGAACATTCCAAATTACGGCTGACTAGGGACTGTCTGACCTACCAACCAACGTATTATCCTTGTTTCTGCTAGTAGTTCATCTGGGCAATCATGGTTATCCGTGCGCCTCATAGAATCAGTCTTCGGTCCGCCGGGTTTCCGCTCCGACCTCCGTTAGATAATCGTTGAGCTTTTGATGGAGTTCTTGGGTCTTGGACGGCATCCGCTGGGAGATATCGTTCTCCTCGGAAATGTCTTTCGATAAATCGAATAGCTCGAGTTGGTCGCTCTTCCAGGTTTTGACGAGTTTGTAGTCACCCAGACGGATGGCGGATGCTGCGGATCTGTTGACCGCTTGGTGGTATACTAGAAATGGCTTGGGCCGTTTAACTTTGCCTGCATTGCCATTTTTGAATAAAGAGCGCAGGGAGCCACCGTCGATGTTGCTAGGAAGCTTATCAGAATATCCAGCCAGATCCGCGAAGGTCGGCAGAAAATCGACGCCAGAAACGGGTACATCGCAGACGGAACCTGGCTCGATTCCGGGTCCTAGGGCGATAAAG
>JAYZHU010000030.1:0-12746 GCA_036166175.1 Verrucomicrobiota bacterium
CGGGTACGGAGACCACGAATCCGCCAAGCGCCCAGGCTACGAGAATGAAACGGGGGAACCTGGGAAAAAATCCCCAGGCACGCAATTGTGTCGATGTATCAATACAGCTGTCCATCACCCATCGGGAACTATTACGAGATTGAGGGGAAATTGGGACGTTTATTGAGATATTACAACAAGACTAGGCTGTATTTAGCGATTTTCTGAACACTAGCACCATCTAAATTGGTAGGATCAGCAGAGAATTTGCGATTGCTTGGTTACATGCTTGTTCCAATTCGACTCAGCGCCTTGACAGATATCATCGGAGAACTGATCATCGAAACATGCCTCGTCCCCACTACGTATTTTCGGAATCCGGCGGTATCAGTCGACGGAACTTCTTACGCTACACCGGTTCCTTGGCATCAGCCGCTGCCTGGTCGTCCCAGTCGATTGGAGCCACTATCAAGCGTCCAATCTTTGCCAATTACCCGTTTTCTCTTGGGATAGCATCCGGAGATCCTGATGAGGAGGGATTCGTGATTTGGACCCGCATCGCCCCCGATCCTCTCAATGGAGGCGGAATGCCCCGGGAAAACGTAGAAGTTTCTTGGATGATCTCAGAAGACGAGAACTTCCGGCGAGTAATCCGCAAAGGCGATACGGTCGCTCGACACGATTGGGCCCACTCGGTCCACGTGGAGTTGACTGGATTGGATCCCGATCGCTGGTACTGGTATCAGTTCAAGGTTGGGGACCACGTGAGCCCAAAAGGACAGGCCCGAACAATGCCCCTGTCTGGCGCGATGCCGGATCGGCTGCGATTCGCCTTTGCATCTTGTCAGCACTACGAAACCGGATATTATACCGCTTTCGAGCATATGGCCCGTGAGGACTTGGATTTGATCATTCACCTAGGGGACTATATTTACGAATATGCAGGAAGGGATAACCGTATACGCAAGCATACAGGTTCGGAAATTTTCTCCGTCTCGGACTATCGGAACCGGTACGCGCTTTACCGAAGCGATCCCGCTCTCCAAGCGGCTCATGCATCCGCTCCTTGGCTAGTCACTTGGGACGACCATGAAGTCGACAATAATTACGCAGATCATATATCCGAAGAGCTAAACGTCGACCCAGAGCTGTTTCTTCAGCGCCGGGCCAATGCTTACAAAGCCTATTACGAACACATGCCATTGAGGCTGTCATCCTTACCAGACGGGCCCGAAATGCTTCTGTATCGGAAAATTGGATTCGGAAGACTGGCCGATTTCTTTGTCCTAGATACCCGGCAATATCGGTCCGATCAGCCATGCGGCGATAAAACATCCTTGTGCGACGACGCGATGAACCCGGAGAACACCATGCTAGGCCAAGCCCAAAAAGCTTGGCTCAAACAAGGTTTAAGCGATTCTCATTCCGAATGGAATGTGCTCGCTCAGCAAGTAATGGTCGCTCAGCTGGACCGCATAGCGGGTAAAGAGGTCGGCTACAGCATGGATAAGTGGACTAGCAGCGAGCTCGAAAGGAGAGAGCTGATTCGCTATATTGGTCAGGACGAAATCAAAAATCCGATTGTCCTGACTGGCGACATTCACTCGAATTGGGCCAATGAATTGCTTCTCGACTTCGATGGCGGGAAGCCGCGTTCAGTCGGGGCCGAGTTCGTGGGAACCTCGATATCTTCAAGCGGTGACGGGCAAAGGTATCCAGATGGGTTAGACGCGATCCTGGCCGAAAATCCATTTGTCAAGTTTCACAATAAGGAGCGAGGATACGTTTCCTGCGAAGTGGTTGAAGATCAATGGCGAACAGACTACCGAACAGTAGACTATGTGACCCGCCGCGGCGCTCCCATCCGAACCCGAGCCTCATTCGTCGTAGAAAACGGACAGACGACACTTAATGAGGTTTAGGAGCAAAGCGTATCCAGGCAGCTAACACTTTCTGGAATGCCACTCGCGCGGATCTAGACGATAGTAATCTTTGAGTTCTTCGAAGAGTTCAGGACGCTTCTTCGCCATCTGCCGCGGTTTTTCGAAAAAGGCCTCGGTGGCTACAGCGAAGTATTCAGCGTGATTGGTTGCCCCGTAAGGATCCAGAAACGATTTTTTGCCCTTGTTCGCCTTCTCCCACAATCGCTCAAATCCTTCGCAAAGTACGGCGCCCCAAGATTGGTAGGCCTCCGGAGCTCCCAAGTAGGGTGTCCCGTCGGAATCCCCATCTTCTTGGTCTAGTTGATGGGCGAATTCGTGATAAGCCACGTTGCGCCCGTCGAAAATATTGCGGGCTCCCCGGGCAACTGAATCCCAAGCGAGAACAACGGTGCCATTACTCCAAGATTCGCCCAGGCGTGTGACCCGCTCCTCTGTTACCGTTCCTGAATTTTCACGGCTCTTCTGCACAGAGCTAAAAGCGCTTGGATAAATCAGTACAGACTTTAGATTCGGGTAGGGAGCTCCTTCATGATTGACGATCAAGATGCAGGCTTGGCCCGAAACAGTCAGAATAATCTCATTCGTAAGTTAGAGACCGCTGCATCCTTCGAAATAGGTAGTAGCAACGAACTGACCGATTTTCTGGTGGAGTTTATTCCTTAGATCAGAGGGAAATCTTGAATACAAGGGAAAGCTGCCTGCAAGGTAGTCTTTCCACTCTTCCTTGAAGACAATTTCAGTTGGCTCATCCAAGAACAAACGCTTGAGGACATCCCAAACCGGCATCTGTCAAACTGCTTCTTTGCTAGGTTCAGGACAGGCGCCCCTACGCGATGATGTCCTTCACAACGTGAGCTTCTTCGACACCGGTAAGCCGCTGATCGAGGCCTTGGTGAGGGAAAATCAGTTTGTTGTGATCGATCCCCAACTGGTGAAACATCGTCGCGTGAAGATCGCGCACATGTACTGGATCTTTGGCCACGTTGTAGCAAAACTCGTCAGTTTCTCCGTAGCTCATGCCGCCCTTGATGCCGCCGCCAGCCATCCATGTGGTGAAGCATCGAGGATGGTGATCCCGACCGTACTCTTCGCGGTTTCTTGGATCGAGATTTTGGGCGTAAGTGGTACGACCGAATTCCCCTGCGAATACTACGAGCGTATCGTCCAACAGACCCCGTTTTTTCAGGTCCGTCAATAGTCCGGAAATCGGCTGGTCAACGTCCTTGGCCTGTCCTCTCAAATGCGTTGGCAAACCCCGGTGGTGATCCCATCCTCGATGGAACAATTGGACGAAACGAACATCCCGTTCCGCCATCCTTCTGGCTAGCAGGCAATTGCGGGCGAAGGAGCCCGATTGATTCACCTCCGGCCCGTATAAAGCTAAACTGGATTCCGACTCGCTGCTCAAATCGGTCAACTCAGGAATTGAGGCCTGCATTCGGAATGCCATCTCTTGCTGGGCAATCGAGGTGTGAACTTCTGGGTCCCCTGAAAGTTCGGCATCTTCGGCATTCACTTTGGCGACGAAATCCAGCATCTTGCTGCGGAGATTCCGGTCCACTCCGTCTGGATTGGAGAGGAATAGCACGGGGTCGCCGACGGATTGGAAAGCGATACCCTGGTGCTTTCCAGGCAGGAAACCCGTACCCCACAAACGGCTGTAGAGCGCTTGAACATTCACCTTGCCGGACCAGAAAGCCGAAGACAGGACAACGAAGTTCGGTAGATCCTTGTTAAGCGAACCGAGCCCGTAGCTGAGCCAAGATCCCATGCTCGCCCTCCCTGGCATTTCGGAGCCCGTGCAGAAGAACGTCTTGGCCGGGTCGTGGTTGATGGCTTCCGTGTGCGTGGACTTGATCAGACAGATATCGTCCGCGTGTTTGGAAAGATGGGGAAGCAGTTCGCTCATCACCAACCCACTTTTTCCTTGAGGAGCGAATTTAAATATCGAAGCGCAAACGACCTGTTTCTTGCCCCGAGTCATCGACGTGACCCGCTGGCCGCGGCTGATCTCCGGTGGCAATGGCTGACCATGCAGCCGTTCCAGCTCTGGCTTGTGATCGAAGAGATCGAGTTGGCTGGGCGCCCCAGCCATAAATAGGAATATCACCCGCTTAGCCCTGGCGGGGAAGTGGAGTCCGGGTTTAGCCGAAGCAACAAGCGGTGAAAGCGATCCGCCAAAAGCAGTCACGCCAAGCCCGATTGAGGCTCGTTTCAAAAACTGACGCCTATTAAGAGTGTCGCAAAATTGTTGATACGATGGGGCCATTTGGTTATCTCCTATTCTTTACTAATTCCAAATTAAGCAAGCTGTGGGTCATCATCGTCCACGCTGCCAATTCCGGCCTGTCGACTTCGGGTGCCTGATCGAAATCCGCCCCTAGAGACTTTACCAGGTCTGGGTTGGCTTCATAGTAGTCTCGAAAATCCACCAAAGTATTTTCCATGAGTTTAAGACGATTCCGGTCCGGTTCCATGGATGTAGTCATTTCGTAGGCCAAGCTCAAGGTTTCTCGCTCGCTGCCAGATCGGTTCAACAAATCCTGAGCCATGACTTTGGCGGCATTGAAATACTCGCTTTCATTCATAAGCAAAAGCGCTTGAAGCGATGTATTCGTCCGTTCCCGACGCGCAACGCAAAACTCTCTGGATGGAGCGTTCATTAACGTCATCTGCGGAGGAGGCATCCCGCGTCTCCAGTAGGTATAAAGACTGCGTCGATAAATGTCGTCTCCGGTATCGGCGATATAAGTTTTATTTTCGGAGGTCATACTGACCATTTCCCACAGTCCTGGTGGTTGAGGCGGCTTAACGCTTTTTCCGTAAAGCTCCCGATTAAGAAGTCCGCTAACAGCCAAAATCTGATCGCGGATCACCTCGGCATCCAATCGGAATCGTGACCCTCTGGCTAAGAGCCGATTCTCGGGGTCCTGTTTATATTCTTCTGGATTGGCGTCCGAGGATTGACGGTAGGTTTTCGACATGACGATTACCTTGACGAGCTCTTTCACATCCCACCCGGATTCCATAAAACTCACCGCAAGTGTATCTAGCAGTTCTGGATGGCTCGGCCATTCGCCTTGAGCACCGAAGTCCTCCGCCGTCTTAACCAGCCCAACCCCAAAAAACTGCTGCCAAATTCTATTTACGGCTACTCTAGCCGTTAATGGGTGTTCGGGCGAGACGAGCCATTCTGCCAGATCCAATCGAGTATACATTTCTTCTTTTGGCTCCATAGGCGGCAAGAAGGCAGGTGTATTGCGTTCGACTGCTTCGCCTGGAGCGTCGTAGGCTCCGCCAACAAGCATGGTTGCCTGGCGGGGAGGCGAGCGTTCTGCCATGTGCATGGCTCCAGGCACGGTACGCAAATAAGCCGACCTTTCTTTTTGAATACGTTTAATCTCGTGTAGTATCGCCAGTACTTCAACCGATTCGGCACTCTTAGTCCACTTGCTATCCCAATGGGTTTCTGATGCCGCTTCCGCTGTCGTCCAGCTGTTTTCGGTTCCCGTTCTCGTGTTCCAATCAGGTCCCGTTGTCAGTCGTAATTCTTGGTCGCCGATCGTATAGTCTAATACGAGACCGAACTCCGTTGGTCTCTTGGCTACAGCCCGGATCGTGTTGGAGCCGGTTTGCAGAATGGCGCTGAGCTCAGCCGCGGCGCCTTGTTTTCTGTCAAAGGTTTGCCCAATCAAATTGCCGTTTACCCATAGTTCTACAGGTTCGCCGGCAATAAAACGGGCGACTGCTGTACCGGGTTCCCCCTCTAGAGAAAGGCTAGTTTCGAATTCTACTGTTTTGGATGCGATCGCTCTAGAGGTCTCTATAAAAGGGACCTCTACCAGGTCCCAGTTTTCAGGCCATTTCTCGGAAGCGCTCTGCAAGCGAAGGGTGGCGTCTCTACGTATTTCCGCATCGAGCTTTTGGGCATCGAAAGTTGCTAGTAGCTGCTCCTGCTTGGGCGAGCTCAAATTTATGTAGGGTGGCTGCAAACCCCGCTCCGGAGCCCTTACCGTTTCTGGGGCTCCTGCGAAATTGTTGAAAAACGCGTAGAGCTGGTAGTAGTCTTTCTGAGTTAAGGGGTCGTATTTGTGATCGTGGCACTGCGCGCATTGAACGGTCAATCCCAAGAAAGTCGTCCCAAACGCTTCAACACGATCGATAACATTCTTGTGTAAACTCTCTTCGGGCAACGCGGTCCCTCTATCAATGATCATGTGCATCCGGTTGTATCCAGACGCGATTAACTGGTCTCGGCTTGGTTCCTCGAAAAGGTCACCAGCCAGCTGATAGGCTATAAAGTCGTCAAAGGGCAGATTATCATTAAAGGAATCGATCAGCCAATCACGATAGGGAGAAAATTCCCGATGAAAGTCTTTATGCATTCCATTGGTGTCGGCAAGCCGAACGAGATCAGCCCAGTACCGAGCCATGTGCTCGCCGTAAGCAGGACGCGACATCAACTTGTCTACTAAGGTCTCGTAGGCGCTTGGCCGTTTATCCGCCAAGAAAGCGTCGATCTCTTCAACCAAAGGCGGCAAGCCCGTAAGATCGAGGGAGAGACGGCGGACCAGAGTTCGCTTGTCTGCTTCCTCTTTGGGACTGAGATCCCGTTTTAGCAGCTCGCTGTAGACGATGCGGTCGATGGGGCTTCGATTCCACTCGCGGTTTCGGACTTTTCCCGGTTCCTCCCGTTTCGGCGGCACGAAAGCCCAAAAGGCCTCGTAGGTTCCGCCGTCCTCGATCCATTGCGTGATCAGCTCGACTTCTTCCTCCGTCAATGGAGCCTTGTGAGAACTCTTTGGCGGCATGATCTCATCGTCGAACTCGCTAGTGACACGGAACCAGAGTTCGCTCTCCTCGGGTTCGCCGGGCTTGATGATGTGGTAATCGTCGCGAGGCGTGAGAGTGCCGAGCGGGCCATCAGGAATGTCGAGCCTGAGATCTTCTTCGCGATCCGTGTCATCTGGACCGTGGCAATGAAAGCACTTATCCGAGAGAATCGGGAAAATGTCTCGGTTGAAATTGATCGGCTCCTGCTCAGCTAGCGAGAGGCTAGCGGGGAGCAGGAAAACAGCTAACGAGATAGGCTTAACCATGATGTTATTTCGAGTCTTAGGATGCGCTTTGAGTTGCTCCAGTAAAGTTCATACGAATAATCGTCTGCACCGGCCAGAAGGTGGGTGATTTCCCGGCGAGCGATATACTACCGAATCAAATCTAGGTCGACCGCGTGCCAGGTTCTAATTTCCTCCGATAATTTAGAAACCAACTCTGGGTGGTCGTCGGCCAAGTTTCTCTGTTCGTGAGGGTCGAGAATCAAATTATAAAGCCGGGCAGGAGCGGAGTCCCATTCGTGGATAGCCTTGAAGCGTGTCGTATCGACGCCGGGATAGCGAAGGATTAGTTTCCATTCCTCAGAGACGCACCAAAGATACTGCAGGTTGTTGTCAGGATTTCCGATGGTGATATCCTGGATAGAGTGAGTGACTCCAAAGACAATGTCCCTCTCCTGTATTGCTGAAAGGTCTAAGAGGTTGATTCCTTCAAGGTCACGCGGCGCTTCGATTCCGGCTGCAGACGCGATGGTGGGAAAGAAGTCGATGGCATGAGCCAGGCCAGGATTTCGAACTGGTTCAATCCTGCTAGGCCAGGAAAGCATGATCGGCGTGCGAATGCCGTATTCATAGGGTGATCCTTTCGAACGCAGGGCATAGCGCTCCCAAGCTGCCTGATGTGGATCATCTGCGTTTTCAGAGGTAGACCGCCAACCATTGTCGGTGATGTAGAGGATCAGTGTATTCTCACGGATGCCTTTACCATCCAAATAGTCGACGAGTTCGCCGCAGGTTTCGTCGAACCACTCGCACATAGCATAATATTTGGATACATCATCCTGTCGACCAGGTTGCTGGTATTTACGCAAAAGTCGTTCTGGAGGGTTGTGAGGCGTATGAGGTAAAAATGGAGCGTACCAAACGAAAAACGGCTTTGCTTGGGAGAGGGCTGAATCAATGAAATTGGTAATCGGCTCAAGTCCCTCGCGCCCGATGACCAAACCCTCGTCGCCATGCCTTCCTTTTCGGCTGGGATCACCGTGGCTCATTCCGTGGGTGAAGCCGCCGTCCTTCCAGGATCCTTCCCACCATTTTCCTGACTGGTGGGCCAAGTAGCCACTTTCCACGAGAGCTCGTATGATACTAGAATGTTTGTGAAAGCCTTTCTGTACGGCTACATCGCGCGCGGCTCGGTTGTCGTATCCAAAAACGTCGTTACCGGTGGCTCCATGTTTGGAAGGGAAAAGGCCGGTAGCGATGGATGCCAAGGAAGGGCGGCAAAGCGGAGAGGCGGCGTATCCGCGTTCGAAAAGGATACTCTGCGATGCTAGCCGGTCGAGGTGAGGCGTCTGGACCTCTGGATGTCCCATGAATCCATAGTCTGTCCAACCCTGGTCGTCGCTTATGATGAGAACGATGTTTGGTCTCGAATCTCCATAAGTTAAAATGGGTATAAATAGCAACGCGAGCGCCCAAATGGAGCGTTTCAAATTGTCGAGCGTATATATCGTCATTGGTCTTTCCAAGATTCTGATTTAGCCAGCAGCATCAGCCAGCACGGAGTCCGGGTCTTTCCAATTAAATTGTTTGGGCTCAAATCCATATTCCACCGTGGGCTTAACGGTGTCGAAGTATGGGGACAGATCAAAGTCGCCAGGAGCGAAAAGGCTGTGATGACGAATGCGAGCATACTCTTCAATGGCCCCTCGAAGCGAAGAATCCTTGGATTCCTCCTCGGAAAAGAATGGCAAAATCGGGTAACCTACAGAATGGAAGGCTCGAGCGACAAGCGAGGAGCATATGGCCCTTGTTGGATCGCCGCTGCCGATTGCTAGCAAACGGCGTCTCCAATGATCAGGTACAGGGGGCCGCTGAATCAAATATCTAGCCAAATCGAAAATATTCTTGAGGTCATATTGGTCGCCTTCGCGCGAAACCGCATAATCAACGATCTGATCGATTTCATTCGAGGAGAGGCCTACTGGTCGGCAGATCCGTGTATGACGCTCATAGAATAAGGACAACGGCATTAATCGAATTCCATCCTTAATATCAGCTTCAACAATCACGCGGGCTTCTTCTCCTTGGTCAAAGGAGTCAACCGCGTCACCAATATAGAGGGCTGCATGAGAACAGGTTGATTGCGTCAGGTTTTTTATGGCGATGCTGAAGCGACTGGCTCCTTCGACAAGAATCACGTCTCCTTTTTTTAGGGCGGATCGGAATTTTTCCGGGGGGTTCGTTGGACCTCTGACAGGATGTCGAGCTGGCTTTGATAGATGGCGAGCGAGTCTCGCTCCTATGCCTCTGAAAAATGACGAGTTCAAGGTTTGAGAAAACCCGAGAATTCAATCGAAGGCAAGCGGATCTAAGCAAGCGATCCGGCGTCTTCTCTATCGCCTCGGAGCGCGGCCTTGAAATTCTCGATGTTCTCTTGAGAACCCATAACCAGTATCAAATCTCCCTCGTCAAGAACGACTTGCGGGGACGGGCCTATGATGCGTTTCTCTCCTTTTTGTATCCCCACTATGGTCACACGGAATCGAGAGCGTATTTGCGTATCCTGGATGCGCATGCCGTCCCAAGAACACCTTGGAGGAACGACTTCCCGGGTAAATATAAAGGGTTCGGTCAGCGACTCCGCATCCGATCCCTGGAGATTCAAGAATCCTTTGGCTCTCTCGATCTGCTCAGGTTCGCCAAGTACAAATATTTTATCGCTAGGGTATAGATGCGTATCCGGGTCAATACTGACGAGTTCATAGCCATTGCGCTCGATACCCGCAATGATCGCTCCGCTATGAGAGCGAAGATCAATCTCCATCACCTGTTTGCCTGTCCACTTTGAATCTCTACTGAGCGTGATCGGTTCGACATTCACTTGCCATGGTTCGCGCGACTCGATGGCCTTCAGGCTATTTGAAATCTTTTGGGAAATGCGTTCTTCGGCCTCGTTTTTCATGGAATTGACGATCGCTGTTTCCCATTGGTGATGCAGGTGAATCAGCTTCTTCCAGAAGATCCAGCCTACGATCCCGGTAATCGCTAAAAAGGCTACGAAAACAGAACCCGTAGGGAAGTAGTTCGCGGCCACCAGAAGAAACACTGTTCCATAAACGAATAGAAGCAAAAGCAATATTAGCCCATTGAGGGCCGAGCGGTAGGCTCCATCCGAGAACTGTTTGAAGGAAGGTCGACTCATGGCCGCTTCCGAGAACAGCCAGACCAAGACGTTTAGGTTGCGCATGGTGTCAACGAGAAACGGAAGACTAGCTAGGACAGAGAGGAGAAATACTGCTTGCTGAAACAGATTTTGCGGCATCGGAAGAAATTCCGGAGGAGATAGTCTCTGCGATATCAAGGCGGCTGCGATTATAATTCCCGTTATAATTAGAAAATGGATACAAAGAAGTGATACCGGTTTCTTAGCTAATCCCAGAAAAGCGCTACGACTAATAGAAAGACTAACGGTTCCAACCCATTGCCCGTAAAATGCGCAGAACTCCTTGATAGCTTTGGGAGAGAATCTCTTGCCCCAAGACAAGACTCGATTTTCGTTTTGTATCAATGTCGGCGTGGTAAGGATCGTTATGAAAGCCACCCCTGAAACAATCGATTGCAATTCAGAGCTCGTGGCTCCGTAAGTGGCGCCGATAGAGACAATCACAAAACTGAATTCTCCGATCTGCGACTTTATAAGAGCCGCGCGTGTCGCCTCGGAAGGATATCGACCCGCCAGAAAAAACCCGAGCCAGCAAGAGGCGAATTTCCCGACTATTATGACGAAAGACAAGGCCAGGATTATCGGCGCGTAGGTGAGCAGAGCGCCCGGATCGATGAGCATCCCGACCGTAACGAAAAACAAGGCGCTAAACATGTCGCGCAAGGGCTCTGTCAATTGTTCAATTCTCTCCGCCAATTGAGAGCGGGACAGAATCGCTCCTGCCAAGAATCCACCCAGCGCCCAAGAGAAATTAAATTTGTAAGCCAGTAGTCCAACCAGGAAAATTAGTCCAAGTGAGGCCATAGTAACCAGCTCTGTAGTCCCTCGGGCGACCAGAAAACGAGTCAGGCGAAATGCGCCGAGCTTACCGATGAGAAAAACCAGGACAGTAAAGATGGCAATGAAGAGAATTGACCTGGCAATCGCTTGAACATTCATGGATCCCTCAGCCGCCATTCCAGCCAGCAATACTAGGAGCAGAATAGCGAGAATGTCCTCGAGAACGAGCACGCCGATAGTCAGACTCGCGTGAGGGGTGTGGATAAGACCTCTTTCGCGAATCAACTTTACGGATACCATCGAGGAGCTGATGGAGAATAGCCCTCCCAGAAACCATCCGTCCATAGTGGAAAGGCCGATTAGTCGGCTAGCCTCCATTCCAAGAAAAAGCATGAGTAGCGTTTGCAGGGAAAGAGCCGTAAAGGCGGGTCCGATTAGGCGACGCAGTCGTCCGAAATCGAATTCGAGTCCGATGTAGAAAAGGAGAAATATAACGCCGAGCTCGCTCAGTTCCTGGACATTTTCCAGCTCTACGAGCGCGGGCCATAGCCCTAGATGGGGGCCCACCAAAAAACCGGCCACGATGTAGCCGATCAGCAATGGAATCCGAAATGGATGGAGTGCGAGGGCCGCGACGGTAGCCGCAAACAGGATCCACGCCAGGTCGTTTACGATCGAATGCGCATGCATGGATGGACGGATTCGCCGTGGACCGAAGGCTTCCCTATTGGGCTGCTTGGTGGACCTCGGTTTTAGCTAGATGCAGAATGAGAGCTCCATCGATGTAATATTCAACGTAATTGCCTGTCGTTTCTACCCAGTCGGTATTCTCGTTCGGAGCCTTTCCTTGATTGGCGGGGGAGACCAACTCCTGCTTGTCATTAAACCAACTTCGGTAGCCCGCTTTGAAAAAGTTGGAATTCTTCAATACGATTTCCTTCTCCTTGTGGACTGGATTCAGCAGTAGGTAGATGCGAACATTCTCAGCAATTTTAACGTCTTTGACGATTTCAGCGTCGCGAGCGAGCGCTGTGTACGGTCCAAAGGTTTCCAATGCCTTGTCTTCCTGGGCAAGAGCTAGCGATACTAGGGCTATTGCTACGAGTGTGGCTGTGAATTTGGATAATCGGTTCATCGTTCCGTAGACTGCCGGCCTTTGCTCAGAGTGGCAAGAATCGTTTGTTCCGACGGAGCGCGAGTTAACAACTTAAGGGTTGTTCAAGAGACGGTTGCCAGGGCGACCGTGGCTCTTTGAGGGAATCCAATGTATCGGTTGGCCGAGCTCCCTGCGCCAATTTGGCAAGAATGTAAGTAGTTATCGCCTACAAAGAACATTTTAACTGAAATCAAGCTCAACACTTCAACGTTCCCCGATCGACACTCTCTGGGTTTTCGAGCTTTCGTTCGGGATTCTAGTCACCAGCAACCTCTACAGATTCCCTGGAGATGATAGGAAAGATATCCATCGATCTCCACAAACTGGCCAAATCCGTAAACGTCGCTATTCCCACGCTGGCGATCCTGTTTTTCCTAGCTGGCTGGCGCTTGTCATTCTATTTTCATTTCGGGACCATAGCGTTTCTTCTCTTAACCTCGTAGTTTCATTAACCTTCACCCAGAAATAACTTAAGTTATTGATAGCCACTTCGCTAGAACGAGCTTCGCCAAGGTTTGGTATTATAACCAAAAATGAACTTACGAATCGTATGGTTTTTTTAACCACGAAAGACACGAAATCAACGAAAGCCTCTTGTATTTGCGAAG